>NZ_JBFBVU010000032.1:0-36127 GCF_040689105.1 Meridianimarinicoccus marinus | reverse complement strand
CTACGCTGCACTGCAAAGATCAGACATGGCCGCGTAACTAAGACAAATCAGCCTCCGGCAAACCCGGTGCGGTTCACCTTCGTCAAAACACTCAAACGCGACTACGTTCGTATCAATCCGCTGCCCGATGCCAAAACCGTTCTGAGATTGATAGGAGATTGGATCGAAGATTATAACGACAACCACCCACACAGCGGCCTGAAATGGCGCTCGCCCCGCGAGTTCATCAGGGCCAAAACCGAAACCGCTTAGGTGTCCGGTGAAACGGGGGCTGGATCACCTCCTGGATGAGTTGCTCCATCCGGCGCAGCGCGCCGAGGGCGGAGCCCGCATGGATGGTCCCGATGCCGCCCGGATGGCCCGTGCCCCAGGCCTTTAAGAGGTCCAGCGCTTCGGCCCCGCGCACCTCGCCGATGGAATGCGGTCCGGGCGCGGTCGGAGCGAGGAGCGAGGAGCGAGGAGCGAGGAGCGAGGAGCGAACGAGATCGGAGAGAGAGGCGACCCCGTCCATGGTGCGCAGGGCGACAAGGTTCGGTGCCGTGCATTGCAACTCGCGCGTGTCCTCGATGATCACGACGCGGTCGGACGATCCGGCCACTTCCGCCAGGAGCGCATTGGTCAGGGTCGTCTTGCCGGTCGAGGTCCCGCCCGCCACGAGGATATTGGCCCGCGCGGCAACACCTTCCCGCAACAGAACCGCCTGAGCCTCCGTCATGATCCCGGAAGCTTCGTAATCGGCCAGGATGAAGACCGCGACAGCGGGTTTGCGGATCGCGCAACAGGGCGCGGTGACCACGGGCGGCAGGAGCCCCTCGAAGCGTTCCCCGGTCTCGGGCAGTTCGGCCGAGACGCGCGGGCGCGCGGCATGGACTTCGGCCCCGACGTGATGTGCGTCGAGCCGCTCGCCATCGGCGGGCGACAGGGTGGCGCCGGTATCGGAGAGCCCCTCGGACAGCCGGTCGATCCAGAGCCGCCCGTCGGGATCGAGCATGACCTCGGCGGTCATCGGGTCTTCCAGAAAGCCGGCGATGGCAGGCCCGAGCGCCGTGCGCAGCATTCGCGCGCCACGTGCCATCGCTTCCGGTTTCCGAGCTGCCTCTGCCATGCTGTCCCCGTTCCGTGAGGCACCGCCGACGGGCGGCCCTGGATCGGGTCCATCAAGAAAACCGGAAACCGGCTGCGCTCAACAGCTCTTCAAGGGGCGTAGGGCTCTGGCGCGAAAAGACAGGGAAAAAGGGCGGGAGGCGACCAACGCACACCGCATGACCCACCTTGCCTTTTGGCACATATTGCCTATATTGATGCCAAAGGAGACAGCCATGCAGTTCGCCACGGTTCAGCCCGTCCTCGCCCGCACCGATCTTCCCATCATCACAGACGAGGAGGCGGCGGCACTGGCGCGCACCACCGTCAACCTGTTCCGGGCCTGGGAGCTGACGGATGCCGAGGCCCGCACATTGCTGGGCGACATGGCGCAACGGACCTGGGCGCGGTGGAAGACCGGCGATATCGGCCGGATCGACCGCGACCTGCGCGCGCGCATGGCGATCCTGATGGGGATCCACAAGGCGCTGCGCTATTTCTTCGCCGACCCTGCCCGCGGCTATGCCTGGATCCGCAAACCGAACGCCGCCTTCGCAGGCCGAAGCGCGCTGGACGTCATGCTCCGGGGCGAGATCACCGACCTGATCGACCTGCGCGCCTATCTCGATGCCGAACGGGGTGCCTGGTGAATGCGCCTGTCCGCCGCGTGACCTGGCCGCGCACGGTCCGCATCATCCGCTCGATCCACCCGCCCATCGACCTTTTCGAGGACATCGCCGATCCGGCCGACTGGGAGGCGCTGGCCTCGGCCGAGGCCAAGTTCAACCCGCGCATCCGCGAGAGCATCGGCGATCTCTCCAAGGTCCCAGTGGCCCGCCGCGTGACCGGCCACGGCGCAAGCTGGGTCATGGCGCCATTCGTGCATTGCTCGCCGCTCAGGCCCGGACGGTTCTCGGACGGTAGCTTCGGCCTCTACTACGCCGGCGACCGCTCCGAGGTGGCGATCGCCGAGACCGTCCATCACCACGCCCGCTTCATGCGCGCCACCGACGAGGCCCCGGGCTGGACCTCGCAGTTCCGCGAGTTGATCGGGTCGATCGACACCGACCTCGACGACGCCACGGGTCACGCCGACCTGCTAAATCCCGACGACTACCGCCCCTCGCAACTCTTCGGAGCAGAGCGCCGAGCAGCCGGGTCGAACGGCCTCACCTGGCCCAGCGTGCGCTTTCCCGAGGGCCGGTGCATCGCCGTCTTCTGGCCCGACGTGATCCCGATCCCGACCCAAGGGGCGCATTTCGCGTACCACTGGGATGGGGAGCGGGTAGATTACGTCAAACGGCAGGATGATGGCGAGGTGTGGCGGGTGCCCGCGATCCGCTGCACGGCGGAGACCAGTTCGTGGTCGTAGATGCGCCGTAGTCGGGCCCGGTCACGGCGCGCAGTTCGGTGCGGCCATCCGCGACTTTAATGGTCTTGATCTGCTCGGCCCGGTGGTTGGTCAGCCCGTATTGCAAGTTGATCCCGGCGAGCGGCGCGGGCAATTGCCGCAGATAGGCCGCGGGCGCGCTGACGAGGCTCGAGAGCTGGCCGAAGGACCTATGCGTAGGCGCGATCGGCTCATCCGCGCCAGGCAAGACCAGCCCAAGATTCTCCGGGTTGTCGCGATGCGCCTCGACCCGGATCGCCGCACTCTCCACCGTGCGCGTCCGGCTGCGCTCCACCCGGCCTTTGACCGAGGCAAAGCGATCGTCGAGCGACAGATACCGCTCGTCATCCGGCCGCGAGAACCACTCGGACGACACGCGGTCCACGTTCTCGCCCCGCGATACATCCACCCTACAGCCGCTGTTCATGTCTCGCCCGGCATCGATAAGCTCGGTATTCATTGGAAAACCTCCGCGACGGGCGCCGGAGGCCTCTCCTCCAGCGTTCAACCCGTAACGGCCTTCCCTGCCCGCCTCAGACTCGCAAGACGGTGCAATACAGAGACCATTTCGACAGCGTCGAAGACAGCATTTCTGAGGGATTTGGGGGGAAGTGGCGCACCTGAGAGGATTCGAACCTCTGGCCTCTGCCTTCGGAGGCGCTATTGACACCTTTTCTAATTGCGCGATAGAGCGCGACGGAGCACGATAAGATACTGAATATATTTGTATTTCCGTTTCGCTGTTCCGAAGCTTCTATCCAGAAACAGGTCGCAGCTTTCGCCCGTGTGCTTACGTAGTGCTTACGTGAGAAGGCTGCCGGCCGATCGGAAAGGTCTGAATTCGGATGGCAAAACTTACGAAACGTTTCGTCGATGCGGTCGAGATACGCGACAAAGACTATGTCGTATGGGATGATGAGTTGCCTGGCTTCGGGCTGCGCGTATTCGCCTCAGGAAAACGCAGCTACGTGATACAGTATCGTGCAGCCGGTCGCTCGCGGCGCTACGCGATCGGCCTTCATGGAGTCTGGACGCCCGAGACCGCCCGAAGGGAAGCGATGGCGCAGCTCGGCCAGGTCGCCCGCGGTGAGAACCCTGCCGAGAACCGGCAGCTCGACCGCAAAGCGATGACCGTAAAGGAACTGGCCGAGCAATACGTCAAAGCCATGGAAGCCGGGCTAATCATGGGCAAAGGCGGACGCCCAAAGCGACCGTCCACGATTTATACGAACATCGGTGCTTTGAACGGACACATCATCCCCCTGATCGGCCAACGCCGCGTGCGTGACCTCACCAAGGCCGACGTGACGAAGATGATGAACGACGTGATTGCCGGGAAAACGCGTGCTGTCAAAAAGACTGGCAAGAAGCGAGGTGTTTCTATTCTGCGCGGCGGTCGTGGAACGGCGAGCAAATGCGTCGGCCTGACAGGCTCGATGCTTACTTATGCAATTAACATCGGGATCATCGAACACAACGTCGCCCATGGTATTCGAAAGCCAAAAGATCAGGTGCGAGATCGGCGTTTGAGCGATGACGAATACCGCGAGCTTGGCAAGATGCTTCGCGAGGCTGGCGAGGACCATGAACTCGCTCCTACAATCGCTATCACACGGCTTCTCGCGCTCACCGGCTGTCGACGCGGCGAGGTACTTGGCCTGAAATGGAGCGAAGTCGATTTTGAGAACAGCTGCCTGCGACTTGCGGACTCAAAGGAAGGTGCATCGACAAGACCGATCGGACTACCTGTCATCGAATTGCTCGAAGACCGCCGAAAGACGGTTTCTGGCGACTACGTTTTTCCTGGGACACGAGCGTCACAGACCTTTGGAAGTTTTCCAAACCATTGGAACAGGATATTTGGCGGACGCAGGATTCCCGACTTCACCGCCCACATTCTTCGGCATAGCTTCGCCAGCACGGCGAATGATCTTGGCTTCACAGAAAGCACAATTGCTGCCCTCGTCGGCCATTCGACGGGATCGATTACGAGCAAGTACATCCACTCGGTTGACAGCGTCCTCATCATTGCTGCGGATACAATTGCAGGCTATATCCAAGGCCTCCTTGACGGCGTCGAGTTCAGACACACCGCCTACGCTCTGGATCGAGCTGCACGACGCGAGGCCCTATCGCGGTTCATAGCGCAATCAAGCGCTTAGAACGGTTTCTATGCTCACCCAGACAAAGATAGCTTCCAGACTGGCCGAGCTGACTGTGGAGGAGAAGTCAGAGCGAGAATTTCGACGCGTGTGCTATCCGTCGCGTTGAGGTCTCTGGATTCTCAACGATGGCGTAAAAAAAGAGCAAGAGTTCGGCGGCTTTCGCCGTGACGGGTTTGGAGGTCGAGAGAGAGGCTTTCGGCCGCCCGTCGCGGGAGAAAACCCATGAATACCGAGATTATCGATGCCGGGCGTGACATCAGCGGCGGCTACAAGGTGGATGTGTCGCGCGGCACGAATGTGGACCGGGTGTCGTCCGAGTGGTTCTCGCGGCCAGATGACGAGCGGTATCTGTCGCTCGACGATCTCTTCGCCTCGGCCAAGGGCCGGGCGGAGCGGAGCCGGACGCGCACGGTGGAGAGCGCGGCGATCCGGGTCGAGGCGCATCGCGACAACCCGGAAAAGCTGGGGCTTGTCCTTCCCGGCGCAGATGAGCCCATCGCGCCGACGCATTGGTCTTTCGGCCAGATCTCGAGCCTCGTCGGTGCGCCCGCGGCGTATCTGCGGCAACTGCCCGCGCCGCTGGCAGGGATCAACCTCCAGTACGGTCTGACCAACCACCGGGCGGAGCAGATCAAGACCATGGAGGTCGCGGATGGCCGCACCGAACTGCGTGCCGTGACCGGCCCCGACTATGGCCGGATCTACGACCATGAACTGGTCTCCGCCGTGCAGCGGATCGCGGGCAACGGCATTGGCGACACGCGTTGGAAGGTGCCGGGCGTGCTCGACTGGTCGACCGGCATCTACAACCCGCGCGTGGACGTCACGAAGGAGACGACGACGCTCTACACCTCCGACCGCGACGTGTTCTTGTTCCTCGTCGATGACCTCAACCCGATCGAGGCGGGGCTGCTGCCCGACGGCACACCCGACCTCTATTTCCGTGGGTTCTACTGCTGGAATTCGGAGGTGGGGGCGAAGACGCTCGGTATCGCCAGTTTCTACCTGCGCGCCGTCTGCCAGAACCGCAACCTGTGGGGCGTCGAGGACTTCCAGGAGATCACGATCCGGCACTCGAAATACGCCGCGTCCCGCTTCGCTCACGAGGCCGCCCCGGCGCTCAGCAGTTTCGCCGAGTCCTCGCCCGCACCCTTCATCGACGGCATCCGCGCAGCGCGGGAGAAGATCGTCGCACGGTCGGACGAGGACCGGCAGGACTTTCTCCGCAAGCGCGGGTTCTCGAAGGCGGAGACGGGGCGGATCGTCGAGACGGTCCTGGCCGAGGAAGGCCGCCCGCCCGAGAGTGTCTTCGACTTCGTGCAGGGGATCACGGCGGTCGCCCGGTCGAAGCCGCAGCAGGATGCGCGGCTGGTGATGGAGGGGAAGGCGAAGGGGTTGTTGGAGAAGGTGGCCTAGTCAATTGCACTAAGGGCGGCTCACTGCCAGAGCCGCCCAATCGGTCAGATTTCTTTGGAGCGAGTGGGCCATTTGCGGTTCTCAAGTCCGCGCCAGGCGGCGCGCCTGAGCCCGCATATTCATGCGCCAGCGATGATCGCTCGGCGTACTAGGAAAGATCAAGAGACCCTTCGTCGTGTGCATGGCGAGGTGGCGGCTGCGGTGTTCGACACATGCGACGTCAAGACCGGCCTGTTCGCAGAGGCGCAGGCATTCACGCTTGTACTTAGACATCACCGTCCTCCTGGTCCTCTACGATATCGCCGGCCTTCTTGGTCGGTTCAGTCGACAACAGATCGTCCAGGTTCAGGCTCTCGATCGCCTCCTTGCGCTCGCGCTCGAGTTCAAGAAGCTTGTCGTGCGCGAAGGTGCGAGCGCGCTCCAAGCCGATTTCATCCTTGAGCTCCTGAATCCATGCACTGTCCTCCGGATCCATAGACTCGAGCTCATGATCGATCAGGTGCTCAGTTTCGCCCAAGAGCTCCCACGCGCGAAGACCGCCAGCAAACACCAAAGCTGCCTTCTTCGTCGGGATGTCCCGCGCCAGAACCTCTCCAATGGTCACGCCGGCTTCATCAACCTTGAACCGCACGATTGAGTAGCGGTCGCCATCCTTGACGACCTTGGGCCGAGCGGCGTCGCGCTTGGCGTCCCTGATCTGCCGAAAGTACTTGTTTGAATAGTAGGCAGCCAGGGTGGCGCGCTTGGCGTAGTCAGGAAAGGAGCCGCTCTTCATCCAGCCAGCGACGGTGGACTCGCCAACACCCAGAAACTCACCGAAAGCCTTCTGGCTGAGAAATGCATCCCGGACAAACTGAACCATTTCCTTCTCGCCAAGCGCTTCGTCGGCGATCTTCGCGATTGCGCGGTACGAGCTACCCGGCGCTTCGTCATCCGAACCCGCCATCAGCTCCTTGTGCTCATCAAACCACTTCATAGGGCATCCCTCCAAAAATTTCGAAGTTCGATGATGGTGAACTTCATCTGGCGATGTTCATATGAGGTCAGGGTGCGCTTTGTCAAGTCGGAGCCTGCGCTTTTTGCAGTTGGGGCGGCTATGGAGTTCATTTTTTGCGCTCTTCTGGCATTTTCTTTGGGTGAGGCGAAGCACAGCTCTGAGAGAATTCAAATTATGAAGTGCGTCGGTGGCCGTCTTCACACCTGAAGGTGGTGAGTGGCAGAAGGGCGCCTGCGTTCTGTGCTTCATCATTTTGGAGAGCGAGAGGGGTGCCGGGTTTTCGGTGACGGGTTTGAAGGTCTGGAGAGAGGCTCCCGGCTGGCCCGTCGCGGAGATATCCCGATGACCAAGCAACAGAAGATCACCCTCAGCGCCTCGCGCGACATTCCCTTTAACAAGCTGATGCTCTCCCAGTCCAACGTGCGTCACGTCAAGGCGGGCGTGTCGATCGAGGAACTGGCCGAGGACATCGCGCGGCGGACGCTGCTCAGCTCCATCACCGTGCGGCCCGTACTTGACGACAGCGGCGCCGAGACCGGCATGTACACGATCCCCGCCGGCGGGCGGCGGTTCCGGGCGCTGGAACTGCTCGTCAAACAGAAGCGCATGAACAAGACCGCGCTGGTGCCCTGCATCATACGCACAGACGGGCTCGCAGAGGAGGACAGCCTCGCCGAGAACGTCCAGCGCGCGCCGCTGCACCCGCTCGACCAGTTCCGCGCCTTCCAGGCGATGCGCGAGAAGGGCCGCACCGAGGAGGAGATCGCCGCGGCCTTTTTCGTCTCGGCCAGCGTGGTCAAGCAGCGGCTGAAGCTCGCCGCGGTCGCGCCGTCGCTGCTCGACGCCTATGCCGAGGAGGAGATGACCCTCGACCAGCTCATGGCCTTCACGGTCAATCCCGATCACGCGCGGCAGGAGCAGGTCTGGGAGGCCTTGCAGCGGCACTGTTCCCGGCAGCCCTACGAAATCCGCCGCATGCTTACGGAGGGTGCGGTGCGGGCCTCCGACAAGCGGGCGCAGTTCGTCGGGCTCGACGACTACGTCGAGGCCGGGGGCGAAATCCTGCGCGACCTTTTCCAGCAGGACGACGGCGGCTGGCTGCAGGATGCCGCCCTGCTCGACGTCATGGTACGCGAGAAACTCGCCGAAGAGGCCCAGGGGGTGCGGGCCGAGGGCTGGAAGTGGGTCGAGGTCGACACCGAGTTCCCCTATGGCCACACTTTCGGGATGCGCCGCGTCCATGGCGAGGCGGTGCCGATGAGCGACGAGGAAGCCGCCAGCTACCAGGTGCTGAAGGCCGAATACGACGCGCTCGAGGCCGAGCATGCGGAGGCCGACGAGCTGCCCGACGATGTCGATGCCCGGTTAGGCGAGATCGAGGAGGCGATGGAGGCCCTCGAGGCGCGTCCGTTCCGGTACGAGGCCGACGACCTCGCGCTGGCCGGGGCTTTCGTCAGCATCGACAGCTCCGGGCGGCTGCGGGTCGAGCGGGGCTACGTGCGGCCCGAAGACGAGCCGGTCGAGGAGGTGGAGGACGTCGGCGAGGTCGAACCGGAAGCGGTACCAGTTGAGGACTCCGACGACACCGTCACGTCCACCACGGACGACGACGAAGAGGACGACGGCCTCAAACCGCTCTCCGACCGCCTCGTCATGGAACTGACGGCCCATCGGACCCTGGCGCTGCGCAATGCGCTGGCCCAGGACCCGCAGGTTGCCTTCCTCGCGGCCCTGCACGCGATGGTTTTGCGGCTCTTCTACCGCTACGCCGTCGACAGCTGCGTCGAGATCGAACCGCGCAACGCCGCCTTCGGATCGCAGGTGCCGGGTCTCGGCGACACGGCCTATGCGCAGGCCATCGACCAGCGCCACGAGACCTGGGCGCGGAACCTGCCGAAAGCGCCCGAGGACCTCTGGGAGGCACTGACCGAGTTCGACAGCTGCAGCCGCGAGGCGCTCTTCGCCCATTGCGTGGCGATGAGCGTTAACGCCGTCCACGACCCCTACCAGCGCCGTCCCCGCGCCATCGCGCATGCGGATGTGCTGGCCGGGACCGTCGGGCTCGACATGGCCAAGGCGGGCTGGACGGCCACGGGTGACAGCTACCTCGGCCGCGTGACCAAGGCACGCATCCTCGAGGCCGTGCGCGAAGCGAAGGGCGAGGACGCCGCTGACCGGATCGCGGGGCTGAAGAAATCGGAGATGGTGACCGCTGCAGAGGACCTGCTCTCCGGCACCGGGTGGCTGCCCGAACCGCTGCGCACGCCGCCGCTGCCGGAAGAGGACGCGCCTGAGATCGAGTTGATCGACGACGCCGATGGAGGACCTTCGGACGACGATCCCGACACCGGCGAAGCGCAATCGGCGGAAGACGGCGGCGAACCGGCTATCGCAGACTCCGAGCCTTTGAGCGAAGATGATCCCGTCGCCGGTGACGCCTTCGCCCGAACTGCCGCCGAGTGACCTTCGAGCAGGTCGGAGCTCCTTCCCCCCGAGTTCCGGCAGCCGGGGTCCGCCAGAAATGGCGGGCCCCTTTTTCTATCCACGAAAGGAGGCACAAAGCATGCACAGCCCCGCCGCCGACATCGCCCGCCGCCTTGCCGAGGACGCCGAGACCGTCTGCCGTCACTACCTTACGAACGGGCGCAAACAGGGCCGCTACTGGATCGTTGGCGATGTGCAGAATACGCCGGGCCGCAGCCTCTACGTTCGGCTGACCGGTCCGAACTCCGGCCTTGGTGCGGCTGGCAAGTGGACCGATTCCGCAACCGGGCAGCATGGGGACCTTCTGGACCTGATCGCCCTGAACATGGGGATCACCACGCTGAGGGACACGCTGGACGAAGCGCGCCGGTTCCTCAGCCTGCCGCAGACGGACAGGCACCGCGCCGCCAATCCGCCAGCATCTCGCGGTTCACCCGAGGCGGCGCGGCGGCTCTGGGCCATGGGCCAGCCGATGTCGGGCACCTTGGCCGAACGCTATCTCGCCGGACGCGGCCTCACCGGGTTGGGCCATCTCGACAGTCTCCGGTTTCACCCGAACTGCTTCTACTCGCGCAAGGATCACGCGCTGACAGACCCGCCTGAGGCCTGGCCCGCCCTGCTCGCCAAGGTGACGGCCCTCGATGGACGCCTCACCGGCCTGCACCGCACCTGGCTTGACCCCGCCTCTGCGGACAAGGCCCCGGTCATTCCACCGCGCAAGGCCATGGGCAATCTCCTCGGCCATGGTGTTCGCATCGGCAAACCGGTCAGCGTGCTGGCCGCAGGCGAAGGGCTGGAGACCATGCTCTCCCTGCATCTGGCCCTGCCGAAGCTTCCTGTCGTGGCGGCTTTGTCCGCCAACCATCTCGCAGCCCTGCAGCTGCCCGCCGATCTTCGCCGCCTCTACATTGCCGTCGATGCCGATCCGGCAGGCCTGTCCGCCGCGGACCAACTGGCGCATCGGGCCATTGGGGCCGGGATCGATACCGTCCATCTCTCCCCCTGTCTCGGCGATTTCAATGACGATCTGCGGGCCAATGGCCGCGACGCGTTGCGCGCGCATCTGCGTCCGCAACTGGCGCCCGAGGATGCCTTGACTTTCCTCGACCACGCCGAGGATTGATCGGGATCGGCGCAGCCGGCCAGCGCCTCCGCGATCAGAGCCACGCCTTCCGGCCTTCCGAGAGCGGGCAAAACGGAGCAGAGCCCGGACGCGCCCGCAACGGCCACGGCCGTCCTCCGCTGCGCTCCGGTTCCACCCCATCGCGCGGGCGCGACGGGGACCCCTGAGAATGCAGACCCGTCCGGCCCCCGCTTTTCCGTTGCCCGGGAAGGCCGCGAGAGGCGCGGGCTTCGACAAACGGAGACGACATCATGACCGACACACATCTTCAAACCCGATCTTCCACCGCCGTTGTGCTCGAGGAACTGCAGCTCTACGGCTGGCGCCCCTTCACGGACGAGCCCGATCCCCGCCCCTTGCCGGAACCCGACGCCATTCGCACCGCCGTCGCCGACATCTTCGACGCGCTCGTCTCGACGCTGTCCGACACGCGGTTGGAGCCCGACCTCGAAGATCTGCTCTGGTCCACCACGAACCTGTTTCACCGCATGGCGACACGGACAGGCCGGGATCTCGACAGCAACGAACAGGCGCAGAAACGGGCGCAGCGCGAACAGGACGGCTCCGAGGTCCGCTCGGTCGAACTGGAAACCCTGATCGCGGAGGGCATCACGCTGATCGAGCGGCGCAATGCCTTTGAGGCCATGCGCGATCTCGCCGCCGAGGGCTTCGAGGCGCATCTCGGCCAGAACTGGCACCCGCGCACGGGTAGCCACGTGAACCGCCGCACCCTGACCGCCTCGTTGATCGACAGCCGCGATCATCTCACTGCGAAGCGCCGGGCCGATCTTGAACCGCTGCTGCCGCAAGGCACCAAGATCGCCTTCACCGGCGGGCTCGACTACAACGATCACGCGGCCATCTGGGCGGCCCTCGACCGCGTCCACGCGAAACACGCCGACATGGTCCTGTTGCACGGCGGCGCCCCGCGCGGGGCCGAACGTATCGCCGCCGCTTGGGCCGACAAGCGCAGCGTGACGCAGATCGTCTTCAAGCCCGACTGGACGCGGCACGGCAAATCGGCCCCCTTCAAGCGCAACGACCAGTTGCTTGACACCCTGCCCATCGGGCTCATCGTCTTCCCGGGCTCGGGTATCACCGAAAATCTCGCCGACAAGGCCCGCGCGATGGGCATTCCCCTCTTTGACTTCCGGCCGAAAGCCGCCCCACCGACATGACCGGATTTCCGCCGACGCCTGCCCGGACTCTCCCCGAGCAGGCCGTTTTCTGCTATGATCCGCCCGTGCCAGTGGAGGAGGTGGCGGCGCGATCCTTGTTCTCGAAAGGAGTGCCTCATGTTTTTCTCCACCCTCTTCACGCTGTTCGGCCTCGGTGCCCTCTGCTGGATCCTGTTCAACCTGGCTGTCTACGCCCTGCCCTTCGCGATCGGGCTGACGTCCGGCATGTATCTGTATGAAACGGGCCAAGGCGTTTTTTTGTCGATCATTGCGGGCCTCTTCATCGGCGGCTTCGTCGCGGCTCTGGGGGAATTCGCCTTTGACCGCATCCGTTGGGCCCCGCTCAAACTCGCCATCGGTCTGATCTACGCGGTCCCCGCCGGGATCGCCGGGTTTCATGCGGCAAAGGGTCTTGCCGAATTCGGCAGCGCGGGCACCTTCACCATCACCTTCTTGTCCTGGCTCGGCGCGCTCATTATCGGAGGGACAGCTTGGGCGCGGGTGTCGGGCTGGTCCGAGGTCAACGCCATGTCCGACCCGCATCCGCACAGGTCTTACGACGAACGCTGAACGCCCTGTGAAGCTTGCGCCAGTGCGTGCCGTCCGCCACATCGTCAGCGTGCGCCGCAACCGATTGCTGCAACAGGTCTCGATCCTCACCGTCACCGCAGCGTTGCGGTTGGTCAGGACCGGCTGAGCAAAGCCAGATCACTGCGACCCACGTTGTGGCGCATGGCCCCGGTCGCGCAAGCACTTGGATCGCCGGCAGGCCGAACATCACGGGAGACAAACACAGACACAGCGAGAGGGGGTAATCCCGGAGTAGCTGGGCACGTCCGGGACATGCACCGTCCCACTTGCACGCCAAAACCTGTCTTTGCACGACGCATGCTGCCGGGGTCTTGCGCGGTCCAGAGGCAACCTGTCATCCCCTCTTCCATGGCATGACGCCACGCGTCCCTTGCGGGCCTCTCAGCGGCTGATCTGACCGGGATCGGCTGACGCCTCGACCGCCCTGGCCGCAACGGCTGGTCCGGACTTTCTTCCCCTGGCTGACGCCATTCCTCGCGCGGCAAGAAAGACCGGCCTTGCCGTCCTCCGCTGGCGCTGCGGGCCACAGGGGCTGCGTCGGCGGATCGCCCCGGTCCTGACGATCGCCATCGAGGCCGCGAAGGGCGCGGGCTCGGACAAGCCAAAAGGAGACACGACATGGCCACCATCGGAACCTTCAAGAAGACCGGCAGCGAATACGTCGGCGAAATCGTCACCCTGAGCGTTCAGGCGAAAGCCGTCCGCATCGTCCCCGAGGACAGCACCCCGAACGACAACGCCCCCTCCCACCGCGTCTTCGTCGGCCGTGCCGAGATCGGCGCCGCTTGGTCCAAGCGCTCGACCGAGGGCCGCGACTACCTGAGCCTCAAGCTCGACGACCCGAGCTTCACGCAGCCGATCTACGCCAACCTCTTCGACGATACGGTGATCGAAGGCGGCGAAGAGACCTTCAGCCTCATCTGGTCGCGCCCCAACACCCGCCGCAACGGCGACTGACAACAGACCGCCCCGCCCGGGATTACCGGGCGGGGTGAACTTTGCTCCCGCGAGTTTAACAATGAGCGCTTCGAGGACATGCCTTAACTGACCGGTCCGGCAATTTGCGGCCGTCTGCAACTGTGTCGAGCGCTGCAATGCACCTTCACCACGACTTGCCAGTTGCTATAGGTTGTTCCTGTACCCGACCGACAAGACCACTTGGAGCACGCAAACTTGGACAAGAATAACCAGAAAAGGCCTCCGCTATCATTGCGAGCGGCAAGTGCGACCGGGCGCTCAGCGCTGTTCTTGGCTAAGGTCGCGGGGAAAGTTGGTTGGGCAATCGCCAAGCCTGTGGGGCGGCAGACAGGTAAGCTCGCCGCAAAAGGGGGTAAAGCGGTCAAGGATCACGCGGCTGTAAAATTCGCAGAATTTGAACTTAGGCATACCAAATATACGCCGGAGAACTTTTTCGAAAAAGGCGCAATCTCTCTGGAAGACCTCGTCGATGCGCTGTTGATTGAAAAGCGCGGCACGTCGGCCAGGATTGTTACAGCGCTTTCGGGGAAATTGACCGCGGCAGGTACGACAGCAAGTCTATTTTCCATCGCATCCATTCTCGGAACAGCCAGTACGGGAACGGCCATTTCTTCACTTTCAGGCGCAGCTTTCAACAGTGCCGCGTTGGCGTGGATTGGTGGAAGCGTTGTAACTGGCGGGTGGATTGTCTTGGGTGTAGCTGCCGCTGGAGGCGCCATCGCATATTTTGGATCTCGCAAGCTTGTTGGAAAATGGGCCGGAAAAAGGCGCAAGAAAAAATCCTTGGACCCGCAAGAAGTGCGGTTCGTCGAGACCTGTTTGATGTTGGCAACGGCGTTTCGTGAGCGGGCCAATCAAAACGCCGTTTTAGACCCACTCACCGCTACAACCCTGCAGCAGAACTTAAAATATGATTTCCTCGAACAGTTGGATGTCTGCATCGCCAAAGTCAGCGACTGGCCGAATCTTCCGCTGATGCGCCTTGAAGATCGCAAGGTAGATCTAGTTGAATTGTTCGACGCGTTATCAACGGCGCATGGTCAAAAGCCGTCAGTCAGAAGAAATCCCTCTGCGGCTGCTCCCGTCGCTACAGGTGTCGTATCCGCCACGATATTGAAATTGATGTCGGACACCTTGCCTTCGTTTACGGAAGATGAGGAGTTGGTTCTTCAGGCGCTACGCCGATCGAACAATAGCCTTGCTGATGCCAGTGAGCTTGAGCTGTCAGAATACGTGCAATCGCTATCCGTTGAGCAAATTTCCGGGCTCAAAAACAACGTAAAGGGAATCTACCATGAACTCGCATTTCAGCGGAAAGAGAACTTGGATGGCGACGAGTACATTGTCGAGCTCTTCGGCGACACGAACCATGCTGGCGCTGATGTCCGGATTATCAATGTTGCGACCGGCGATGTTTCCGAGGTTCAACTCAAGGCAACAAAATACGCATCATATGTGCGTGAACACAACGCAAAATACGAAAACATCGACATGCTAGTGACCAGTGAGGTTGCTGGCTCGTCGCCGGATTGGTCTTCTTCTGAGTTCAGCAATGCCAACCTTACAGATGATACGTCGTCGACTTTACACAAGCTCGGTCAAGGGGCCGACGCCGACATTGTTGACAGTATGGGGGTCGCTGCGATGGTGACACTTGCGGCCAATGCTAAGTCCATGTTGAAGGGAGAAGCTCTTTCAACAGAAGCCAAACAAAAAATAATTCAGGACGGAGTGGTTGCAGCAAGCGTTGCTGGATTGGTTCAGCTCATTATCTAACGTCAAAATTCTCTGCCGTATTTACAATGACATAGAAACTCTCGGCCAATTGAAGTGTCATATTTCGAAGGGCAGCGAACGACTACTCTCCGCACTCCCTGAAGAGATTGCGAATCTTCAAACCTTATCGTATATGACTAAGTCATACCCCAGAGGCAATCATGACCGTCAAGACAACCCTCAGCTTTACCGACCGCCACCATCGGTTCCTGACCGACAAGGTGGGCCAAGGCGTCTTCGCCTCGCAAAGCGCGGCTGTGGCGGCGGCGCTGGAGCAGATGATGCGCGATGAAGAGGAGCGCGAGCTGGCCCTTGGCGCGATGGCTGAGGAAATCCGGGCGCGGCTCGACACACCGCGCGCCGATTATGTCTCGGCCGAGGACGCGTTTGCCACCGCGCGCTCCCGGCTGCAGGCTGCGCGCGAGGCGTGAGCTATCGCATCCGGTTCCATCCGACGGTCACGGATGATCTCGACGCGATCACACACTGGCTGATCGACTATGCCGGCCCGCAATCCGCCGCGCGCAGGCTGGACGAGATCGAGGCCACCATCGCCAGCCTCGCTGACCTGCCGCACAGGGGCAGCCGCCGGGACGAGATTGCCCCCGGGCTGCGCGCCATTCCAGCAGGCCGCAAGGCCGTGATCGCCTTCACCGTCGACGATGATGCGCGCGAGGTTCATATACACGCCGTGACTTATGCCGGGGCCGACTGGATCACGCGCAGTAAAGTGCGCAGGCGGTAGCAGGATGGCGCGCAAACCCGTCCACAAATGGGCCTTCAAACCTGGCATGCGCGCAAGCGCTTTCGGATGGCGCGGCTCCGCCAAGGCGACCCAGCGGTTGAAATCGGCCAGCGCGGAAATCCGGGCCGTCAATCGTGCGGATCCTGTCACGGCGGCGGACGGCGTGGTCGCATTGGCCGCGCGGATCTGGCCCGCGTTTGAGCATATCGACACCTCCTCGGGCGCGCTTGGCACCGCCGTGCGCCACACACTTGACGACCTTGTGCCAATCCTGATCGCCGCCCCTGCCGATGAAAAGACACGCGCAAAATGGCTGGAACAGCTGCGCACGGCAATCGAAGACGATGGCGTCGACTACCTCGCGCCCATCTCGGAGCGGTTTGGCGAGATCGCCGTGTATCCCGCGCTCATGACCTTTCATGCCGACAGGGATCTCGCCCTGATCCATAGCGCCTGGTCGGATTGGGAGCGGTATTCCCACGTCGGCACCGCGACCCTCACGCTGTCCAGCCTGCTGGAGGCCGGGCGGTATGACGAACTGCTGGCGCTCCTCGCGGTCAAGAAAACCCGGCTGTGGTTCGATGACAAGTTCGGGGCCGAAGCCTTGCTTCGACAGGGCCGCGAGGATGACGCGCTCGCCTATGCCGAGGCGCTGCTGCAGGCGGACCGCCAGCCATGGGGCCATCACGACATCTGCCGGTTCTGCGAGACGATCCTGGTGCGGCAAGGCAAGGCAGACGAGGCCTATCGCCGGTTCGGGCTGCCCACAGCGAGCGGAAACACTTGGCTGGCGATGTGGCGCGATCTGGTCAAACGCTACCCTGACCGGGATGCCCGTGCATTACTGGAAGACCTCATCGCGCTCCACGGGCGCAAGGGCAAATGGTTCGCCGCGGCCAAGACCGCGACGTATTTCGACATCGCCCTCGACTGCGCTGCCGATCATGAGGCGGCCCCGGCGACGCTCATCCGGGCTGCCCGCGATTTCGCGATCAAGGAACCGACCTTCGCCGCCGATGTCGCTCTGCATGCCATCAGGCATCTTCTGGCAGGCCGTGGCTATGAACCCAGCCCGTTCGACATCGACGAAGCGGTCGATCACCTGATGACCGCCAGCACACGCATCGACCGGCGGGGCTGGGCCATCGCGGCGCTTCAGCGACTGATGGAGACCACGCCCGGGGATGATCTGATGCCACGCCGCCTTGACCAGAAGCTGACCGAACTCAGCGCTGAATAGCGGATTGATCGCTATAGAAGACCATCCTGCCGGGCGCGCTGGGTTCGGCCAATGCCCTGCCCTGATCTTGCACATTTCGACCCAAAAGCTGACTGCCCGGGCGAACGATCACGGTTTTCGGGAACGCACATCGCCTTCAGAGCGTTCTTCGATCAACTGTGCTGGTGCTACATCCAGATGCGCCGCGACCCGCTGAAGAGTCTGCAAGGTGACATTCTGCTGGCCGCGTTCCATGGCGCTGACATGGGCACGGTCGACATCCATCGCCGCCGCCAATGCGGCCTGCGTCAGCCCACGCGCTTGGCGGTAGTGCCTGAGATTACTTGCAAAAACAACGCGGATATCCATCCGCAGCTAAAAAGCCTATCGCGTATTTTGGTGCGACGTATTATAATGCTCATCTGCAACCTGACTGACCGCGATCCGTTCTTGCACAGGCAATCCGATGTGCTTTTATGGACCTTAACGCCAAACGGCGAGGGGGAATCATGTCTGCCACCGGCACCACGCCGATCTCTGATCTCGCACCACAAGGCGATGATCTGACCGACTACGACCACGCACATATGACGCTTTACCTGCGCCTGTTCGACGCCGCTGAAAGCGGTGCAAGCCTGCAGGAAATCAGCCAGATCCTGTTCGGCATCGATGCGGACAAGGAGCCGGAGCGTGCGCGAAAAATCTATGACAGCCACCTCGCCCGTGCGCACTGGATGACCGAACACGGCTATCGCAAGCTGCTTGAGGGCGGTACCGGCTGAACTTTGCGCAATTCGGCCCAGATCGGCGAACACTCGCGCAGGTTGTGCATGTTCGCCATTGGCGTCGTCGTTTTCTTGCACCTCCCGGCTATACTCTTTCCCCATCGAAACCTCTGACGCGGAGCTTCGCCATGACCAGGGATTGGCAAGACGAAGCGGCGTATCGGCATTTCGACAGCCTCGACCTGTCCGGGCTGGCCTGGGAATGCCTGCGCCGCAATTCCGACTATCGCGCGACCTACCCGCAGATGCGGGATGGATTGAGATCACCGGCTGCATGGGGGTTACGATTTCCCGGTTGATCCGGACATCGACGCACCCAAAGCACCCGTGTTCTGGACGCCTTCAATCGCCCCGGCAGCGGTCGGGTATGCTGTGCCGGTCCCCGGCGGCGACACCGCCGCGCCGCAAATCGATGCAGATGATCTGACCGTCATCGGAACGCGGGACGGCTTGATGTATGTGCGCCTCGCAACAGGCGCGTTGCTCGTGCTGGATGCAAAGAACCTGCACCGGCCCCTCGGCATCCTGGTGCCGCTGGACGAGCATTGGACGGCACGGATCAATTCCCTCGAGTCGCTCCGCGCGCAACTGCTTCATCACAAACGATCCCCTCCGCCCCTGACGGCGCAGCAGCGGCGGCGCATCCAGCTTGCATTGCGCACGCTCGACGCGCGCCGGGACCGCGCCAGCTACCAGACGATCGCGCGGCATTTGTTCGGCGCGGAGGCTGTGTCGCGCGAGCATTGGAAGACCAGCTCCCTCAAGGCCCAGATCACCCGACTGACAGCCCATGGCACGCATCTGACCACCAAAGGCTATCGCTTTCTCCTTCTCGGCAAAGGACCCACGGGGCGCTCCAAGCTGCGAAAGTGATCACCCCGCGATCTCCGAAAATCGAACCCGCATCTGGCCCTGCTCCTGTTGGCCTTTGGGGGTGACGTTTTCGCGCCGCGATCTTCGTCATCCCTCCCCACGGCGCTCTTCCGTTTTGATGACCTCCGACAGCCCGCGACGCGCCGTCGCGCGGCCTAGCCACCGGAGATGCTCACATGCCCGACCCAAACGAAGGACTCCCGCCCCGCTACCTCAGAACCCCGGAAGCCGCCCGATTTCTCGGCCTGTCTGGCCGTACGCTGGAAAAACACCGGACCTACGGGACCGGCCCGCGCTATTCGAAAATCGGAGGGCGTGTCGTCTATGCGGTCGACGATCTGCAGGCCTGGGTCACGAGGGGCGAGAAGACCTCGACCTCGGACGAGACCGAAGACCGCGTTCTACCCGCCAAACGCCATGCCGCCGTTTCGCCGGCCTATCTTCGGCGTGGGCGCTGAGCCGATGCAGACACTTGTCCACCTCACCTGGATCGAAGGGCGTATCGAGCGCTGGATCCGTTTCGGTCGGATGGCCGGGGAAACCATCCTGACGCGCACGGAAAAGCGCGTGGCCTTCGCTCCCGGCGCGATCTTCGCGCTCGTCCGCTGGTCGTCGAACGACCACGGCACCGTTGAAAGCCGGATCGACATTCTGCGCGCCGTCGGCGCTGGCGAGCCCTGCTCCACGGTGCCCTGTGTCACGCCAGGCGGAGAGCTTTTGCTGCGCCTCTCCGGCTGGCCCAAGGTCGAGGCGGCGCTGCGGTCCGTCGACATCGTGGAAAGCTATGGCATCGCACCGGAAGATGTCTGCCCCGATCATTGGCGGCACGTCCACAACCGCCTGACCACTGCATTGGAGCCCCGTCCCTACACCCCTGCCCGGCATGCGGCCTGGCTCAAGCGTCGCATGGTGACGACATGAGCGCGGCGGTCCCTCCCCTCCTCGCGGCCGGTTTGTCCCTAGGTTTGCTCGCGGTCGCACAGATCGACCGCGCACCGCGTCTGATCTGGAATGCCTCAGCAAGCGTGCCTGTCGGTCTTTACCTTGTTCAAGCGTCAAACCCGCCATCGCTGGGCGATCTCGTTGCCGTGCGCCTGCCGGAAGACCTGTCATCTTGGTTGGTTGAGCGCGGCTATGTCGGTGCGGATACCTTGCTGTTGAAACGCATCGTAGCCGTCTCCGGCATGACCGTCTGTCGCGATGGTCTCGATATCGCCATCGGCGGCACCGTTGTTGCCCAGGCAGCATCGGATGACCGGCACGGTCGCCCACTTCCCCGTTGGACGGGATGTGTCACGCTCGGCTCGGACGAGGTTTTCCTGCTCGTCGCCGGTGTCGCCAACAGCCTCGATGGACGCTATTTCGGGCCCTTGTCAGCGGACACGATCCTCGGACGCGCCATCCCTCTTTGGACATATGAAGGGGCGGCAGATGCGCAGTCTTGAACGCGGTAACAGCCGTCGGCACGCGGGCGTCACGACCGCGCTTGTACTGATCCTCTGCACGCCGATCACCGTGGCACCGACCGTCGTGATCGCTCAGGACCGCAGTGTTTCTGCATCTGAGCAGCAACCCATCGACATCCATATCGCAGAAGCCGCGCGCAGGTTCGGCATCCCGCAGCCCTGGATCCGTGCCGTCATGGAAGTCGAGAGCGCGGGCAATCCGCGCGCGGTGAGCCACGCGGGCGCCATGGGGCTTATGCAGATCATGCCCGGCACCTGGGCCGAATTGCGCGCAGCCCACCGGCTTGGCGATGACCCCTTCGATCCACGCGACAACATTCTGGCCGGCGCCGCCTATCTGCGGCAGATGTACGACCGGTTCGGGTCACCCGGCTTTCTCGCGTCCTACAATGCCGGGCCTGCACGGTACCAGAACCACCTTGATACCGGACGCGCCCTGCCGCTTGAAACCCGCAATTACCTCGCCATCCTCGCGCCCTTCATCGCCGATGGAACCGACGTCGCGCGGGCAGTCAGCCGCCCGCAGAGGACGCAGGACTGGCGCGACGCCCCGCTGTTCGCGGCAACGGCTGAGACGGGTCAGACCCCCGGCGATGACGCCCAACGGATTGCGTCTGACGCGTCTCAAAACGGCATCTTCGTGCCTCTCAGCCGGGGGCAAACGCCATGATCCGCGGAATCGCACCATTGCGAGGTCTGGAAAGCCCGGTCGCAGGAATGTGCCGGGGCGGGTCGACGCGCAGGGTCTCAACAGAAAGAGCGCGAGATAAAAGAGGTGCCGCAAGCGGACCTCAAGCTGTTGTTTCTCTGCGAGGATTTGCGCCGCACATCCAAGCTGCATGCCGCAGGACTTCATCTAAAATTCTGATTTTGCTATATTCTTTGTGCGGCAGCATGTTCTGCGAGCGAATGCGGCCATGACCGGGCGCGACAATGACCTGCGCATCCGCCCCGGGCGTATCCGCGACGGCGGCAGGACCTCGAAGCAACCCACCCGTTTCGTCAACGAGGTGATGCGAGCAGCGCGAAAGTCGGGGCATACCGGCTATCGCATCGGCGCGGGCAGCACGCGTTCCGGCAACGCCGCTTTCGGGCGCGGACGGTTTGCCCGGACGGCCAAGGGCCTGACCCGCACCTCCCGGCGCGTTGTCGTGAAGGCCCGCGTCGTGCGCCACCAGGGCAAGCGTTTTCGCTCCGCGCCCATGGTCAAGCATCTCGGCTATCTGCAGCGCGATGGCGTCGGTCAGGACGGGCGCGACGCCGACTTGTTCGGGTCTGAACGCGATGACCTCGACCGGGGCGGATTTGCGGCGCGCTGCGAAGACGACCGGCATCATTTCCGGTTCATCATCTCGCCGGAGGACGCGGGCGATCTCGAGCATCTGCGTGCCTTTACCCGTGATCTGATGGCCCGTGCCGAACGGGATCTCGGCACGAGATTGGACTGGGTCGCCGTCGATCACTGGAACACCGACAATCCGCATGTCCACATTCTGGTGCGCGGCAAAGCGGACGATGGCCGCGATCTCGTCATCTCGCGTGACTATATCAGCCAGGGGTTTCGCGCGCGCGCGGAAGACCTCGTACAACTGGAACTGGGACCCCGCAGCGCGCGGGAGATTTCCCAAGCGCTGGAAACGCAGGTCACGGCGGAGCGCTGGACCGATCTCGACCGCGGCCTGCGATCCCTAGCGGACGATCATGCCGGCATCGCCGACCTGCGCCGCGGCACGCCGGAGCCCCGCGATCCGGAGCTGCGCCGCTTGATGATCGGGCGTGCCCAGACACTGGAGAGGCTCGGACTCGCCGAACAAATCGCCCCCGCCGTCTGGGAGTTGAAACCGAATGCCGAAGACACTCTGCGCGAGCTTGGGATGCGCGGCGACATCATCAAACGGATGCACCGCGCCATGGGCGCCGACCGCAACCGCGCGGCGGGTGATTTCGCCATCGAAGACACGCCCACCGCGCCGATCCTCGGGCGGCTCGTGGAACGCGGCTTTCATGACGACCACGCCGGGACCGGCTACGCGATCATCGACGGCGTTGACGGTCGTGTTCATCACCTGCGCTTCCGGGATCTCGATGCGACCGGCGACACGCCGCAAGGTGGCATTGTCGAAACCCGGCTCTGGACAGGGAAGACGGACGGGACACAGCAACTGTCGCTTGTCGGTCGTTCCGATCTGTCGCTGGCCGCCCAGATCGCGACAGATGGCGCCACCTGGCTCGACCGCCTGCATCTTGCCCGAGACCGCGCACCGCTAAGCGGCGCCGGATTTGGCGCGGAGGTTCGCCACGCGTTGGAGCGCCGCTCGGATCACCTTGTCGCCGAAGGCCTCGCCCGACGGCAAGGTCAGCGGGTCACCTTTGCCCGCGATCTGCTGGCCACCCTGCGCAACCGCGAACTGGACGCCATTGCTCAAGACCTGAGCACCCAAACCGGCCTCCCCCGTCACAAGCCGACCGAGGGCGAACCCGTCGCAGGGAGGTTTCGCCAACGCCTCGATCTCGCCTCGGGCCGCTTCGCCATGATCGATGATGGCCTCGGATTTTCGCTCGTCCCCTGGACCCCGCAACTCGAACGCCATCTCGGCCAGACCGTCACGGGCACGATGACGCCCGGCGGCGGGATCGATTGGAGCCTCGGGCGCAAGCGCGGGCTGAGCCTCTGAGCAGAAAGGACATCACCATGAGCCGTCAGGACACGTCATCGGCCACCAAGATCCTCTGGGGCCAGATCCTCATCGTCAGCATCGTGGCGCTGCTCTTCGTCTGGGCAGCGACGCAATGGGTCGCGTTTCGTCTGGGGTTCCAACCCCAGCTTGGCGCGCCTCTCACCGCCCTGTTCGGCCTGCCGATCTACCGCCCGTGGCAGGTCTTCACCTGGTGGTACTGGTACGACGCCTACGCGCCCCGCGTCTTCATGGAAGGAGCTGCAATCGCCGGCGCAGGCGGGATCGCCGCCATTGCCGTCGCCATCTTGCTGTCGGTCCTGCGGGCGCGCGAGGCGAGCGATGTGACGACCTATGGCTCGGCCAGATGGGCAAACCCCAAGGATATCACCGACGCTGGGTTGTTCGCAGACGACGGGGTCGTGCTGGGCCGTCTCGACAAGCGCTACCTCCGGCATGACGGACCGGAACATGTGTTGTGCTTCGCCCCCACCCGCTCCGGCAAGGGTGTCGGCCTGGTGATCCCAAGCCTGCTGACCTGGCCCGGCTCCGCGATTGTCCACGACATCAAGGGCGAGAACTGGCAGCTGACGTCCGGATGGCGGGCGCGGTTCGGGCGTGTCCTGCTCTTCGATCCGACCAATGCGGCCAGCGCCGCTTACAATCCGCTGCTCGAGGTCCGCCGCGGCGAACGCGAGGTGCGGGACGTGCAAAACATCGCGGATATCCTCGTCGATCCCGAAGGCCAGCTCGAGCGGCGGAACCACTGGGAGAAGACCAGCCATTCCCTTCTGGTCGGAGCGATCCTGCATGTCCTCTATGCCGAGAAGGACAAGACACTGGCAGGCGTCGCCGCCTTCCTGTCCGATCCGCGGCGTCCCATCGTCGCCACACTGACTGCGATGATGCGGACGCCCCTTCTCGGAGATCGCCCGCATCCCGTTGTCGCCCAAGCCGCGCGCGAGCTGCTGAACAAGTCCGAGAACGAACGCTCCGGTGTTCTCTCCACGGCCATGTCCTTCCTCAGCCTCTACCGCGACCCCGTGATCGCCGCCGTGACCCGGCGCTGCGACTGGCGGATCGATGATCTGGTCTCGGATGCGCGGCCGCTCACACTCTACCTCGTTGTGCCGCCCTCGGACATTTCCCGCACGAAACCGCTGGTCCGGCTGATCCTGAACCAGATCGGCCGCCGCCTGACGGAAGAATTGAACAACACCAACCGCAAGCACCGCCTTCTGTTCATGCTCGACGAGTTCCCCGCCCTCGGGCGCCTCGACTTCTTTGAAAGCCAACTGGCCTTCATGGCGGGCTACGGTCTCAAGGCGTTTCTGATCGCCCAGTCGCTGAACCAGATCGAAAAGGCCTATGGCCAGAACAATGCCATCCTGGACAACTGCCATGTCCGCGTCGCCTTCGCGACCAATGACGAGCGCACGGCGAAGCGCTTGTCTGACGCCCTCGGCACCACGACCGAACTGCGCGCGATGAAGAACTATGCCGGCCATCGCCTGTCACCCTGGCTCGGGCATCTGATGGTCTCGCGCCAGGAAACTGCCCGCGCCTTGCTGACCCCCGGTGAGATCATGCAGCTACCGTCTGACGACGAAATCATCCTCGTGTCAGGCGCAGCCCCGATCCGGGCACAAAAAGTGCGGTACTTCCGCGATGCGCAACTGACGGCAAGAATCCAAAAGCCGCCTATCGTCGAAGCATCTGCACCCGTCAGCCCCGTGGAAACCGATGATTGGAGCAGTCTTCAGCCAGTCGCACCGCCCCAAGAAACTGGCGTGAAAAAGCCCGCTGACGATGCAAATGGCGGCATCCGACGAGAGCCCGAGATCCCCGAGCATGAAGATGTGGCGCCTGAGTTGCCGTTCCCGCGAGAGGAATTCGCCGCCCTCGAAGACGAACCCGATGACGAGGCCCAACGCGCCCGCGCCATGCAGACCCGCTTCCGCACCGTCGCGCGTCAAGCGGCCCTCGATCCGGATGATGGCATCGATCTGTGAGGTGACGACATGAAGAAAGCCAAGATCACCGCCTATGTCGACGCAGCCCTCTTCGATGAAATCGACGCACTGGCCGCGCGGCGGCGCGTGCCCAAAACCCAGATCATCGAGGCGGCATTGGCGTCGTTCCTCTCCCCCGATGCCGCCGAAAAGAGCGAAGCCGCGATCGTCCGCCGGCTGGACCGCCTGACCCGCTCGCTCGAACGGCTGGAACGAGACCAGGAGATCACGACAGAGGCGCTCGCATTGTTCGTACGCTTCTGGCTGACCACAACGCCTCCGCTGCCGGATGAGACATATTCCGCCGCCAAAGCGAAGGGGAAAGAACGGTATGGTGGGTTCGTTCAGGCGCTCGCACGAAAACTAGGCAAGAACAGAACGTTAGCCAAAGAGCTTGTGGAGATAGTCAATGTTGGTTCAAAGCCATAAGGTGTGCCCCGCACACCGAGCTTTTATTTCGCCAGCTGCCGCAACAACCTGATATTCGACACGTCAACACAATGACGCCCAGGCAATCTGAGCATGAGTGAGGCCATCAAGATGCAAGTCTATGGAATTCGCCATACGACCATCAGCAAAGGGCTGTTCGGGTAATGATTGTGCAAAAACAACTTGCACTCCTTGGCCGCAGAGAATGCTCCATTTTTGGAGGCCACGGCAGATGTTCAGTTTGACTCAAATTCCTATCGCATTCTCAATTTCTTTGCGGATGAAGGTCCGACCAGAACCTGAAGCATTCTGGAATTCGGTTGAGGAGAAATCGATCTTTGTGGCCGGATTTAAAATATCTTCAAAGTAACCAGAGCTTATGTTCCTGTTCTCAAACGCATCCGATGCCAACTTTCGCAGAATGTCGAAAATGGCTTGCACACCTATGGTCCGAAAGATGTAGGAGCCTTCGTTCGCGTTTTCCCAAAAAACGCGGTCTGCCGCTTTTAGATAGTTCAGAACCATCTTGAAGATCACCGCGTCGTTGCCTTCGATGTAAGCGCTTCTCAAGGGAGATTTATCCTTTGGGCCTTCCAAGAGCACGTTTCTGGTATGGGCGTCACCTTCTCGCATTAGATTGGCGTCTCGCTTAGGATTGCTCGAATAGAGCCTCATAATTCCGTCAACCGCAACGGCAGTCGAAATGCGCCATGTGGCTTCAGCGGCAATCTTTTCCAGTCTCGAGTCTCGCTTTGGCGCGACCATGATGCGGCCTCGCAAGGGTGAGTCCATGTCCGTTGCCAGCTTTCGGGCAAAAAAGACGGCCAGCTTGTCTGGTGTCCAATACTCTTCTGGCTCGTCAGAAACGTTATACCCAAACAGCTCAAAAGTTAGACTGCGGTCTACCCTTTTCTGAGTGGAGTTAATAGTTGCAAAGATTTGGGCCTGCAGAGCTTTGGGAAGATCGATGAAGATAGAACAAATTAGGTTCATGCTCCGCAGGGCTTCAGGGCTAGCTTTTGCAAAAGAAAACAACCTGTGTTGACCATCAATCACAGCTGCAAGCTTTGCTTCCGACGGAATAGTCAGTTTGTGACAACCATCATCAGATACCTGGACGCTCCATGCAATGGAGGCAGCGTTGGACTCTTCGCCTTCCTCCGCCGCGATGTCTTCATTCTCGGTTTGGTCGAATCCGGTCTCACGGTCGTAGTTTGCAGCGACGATGATTGAGTTTGGAAAGGCTGCATCAACACGATTAATGTAAGCAGCGATTTCTGACAGGCGCTTGTCTTGAATTACCCTTTGCGTGCCTTCGAGCGAATAACCTACTCCGTCTGCGTTAAGAGACGCACTCATCCTATCGCTTGCACAGACGCGAAGCAAAAGTTCTGCTGGAAGTACCGCAACATAAAAGCTGCCGAGACGCTGATCGACTCGCAACGCGGGTATTGTGAAAGGGAACTGAATATCCATTAATCTACCTTAAACTCGCTCAGGTTGCCCTTTACCGCCCGTGCTGTGTTTCCTCCTGCAGCGGCATCGATGGGAGCGTTTTGATAGGTCAGTTCGTCCCCGTTAGTGAACCACCAAAACCAAACTGCAAAAATTCCAAACCAGACCGCAGCCCCAAGGGACCAGTTAGGATGAACCGGATAAAAAACTGTGATGAGAACTACGCCAAAAAATGAGACAAAACAGGCCAGTAATGAGAAAGAGACCAAAATTTTGTCTGAATTTCCAGTTGAGCTCAAAATCAGCTGGAGCGAAGCCGAGCCGATCAAAGCTGGGAAGAATGTGGACAAAGCGGTGAGCAAGCCTGAATTGTCAACGGATTGTCCCAACTGGCCCTTGATTACTTCAACCCAGATGCCGAGGCCTCCCAAACATATGATTGCCAGTATAACGTAGAATACAAAGGGTACGTTTTTGAACGGTTGCCATGAACGGCGCCAAATCTCGCGCCCCAGATACTGCCAATCACCCAGTTGGTTGGGGTTCGTGTCTTTGCTACTCAATTTGCTTCCTCTCGCTGAATAGCGCGGTTCGGGATGAAACTGCGAAAGAGACTATGCAGCACCAGATCATGATAATGAGGCCAATTTCGACGTGGGCTCGTCCCAAGTTATCCGCAACACTATTCAAAAATTTGCCAGTTCTGTAATGTCGTCAAGTATCGTCTGATCACCCTCTTCCCTATGAATTAGAGAAAGTAGTCCTTCCCGCCAGTCTTGTTTGCCGTCCGAGATTTCACGTTTCATGATCTCAAGACCTCCGTTCGCATATTCTTCAAAGCACAAGACACGCTCGGCTTCGTTCGAAGGCGCAAGCATCTTTGGATCGCTGTTTTCTTCGATCGCAATCATGCTCATGATCGTGCGATCAAAGTCGCCTCTGAATACTTCAAGATCGATTGGTTCAGAGCTCTTCTGGAAGGATTTCCGATTGCCGCGGCGGAAACCCAGAGCAGCCGCGAAGACAAGCGCATCCTTGAAGGTTGGGAAAATACCTTCGTCCCGTAACTCGCTTAGCATTTCTTCGAATTCGGCGGGTCGTCTTATTCTAGTGGCCAAGATAGCCCTCCTCAATCATCGTGAACTCAGGCCCATCTGTACGCTTAACGTAGTCACTATCTTCCTCACGGCCTTTCGACTTTGGGGCGTGATAGACCAAGCTGTACTCTTTCCCGATAAACGGGCGACACTTATCGTCGACTTCTTTGCTCCATTGTGAGTTAGACGCAAAGATAATGACTTGGTCGGCGAGATCGGGAATGTGCTGTGCGATCTTCTCCCGGTATTCGCGATCCAGAGCGCCGAATGGTGAATCCATAATCAGTGGATAAACGCCGCCCTTGAAGAAGGTCGTTTTTGCTTTATTGCGTTCCTTTGCGAGGTTTACCAAGCTTGCAATAAAGCTGAGGCTGATGACCTGGTTTTCACCCGTCGACTTCTCAGAAACGGGCTGCTTCCCCACCCCCGGAACGTCTTTGAATATTCTCAAGGTGTAGTCTTGATCAATTTCCGCATAGAAGTCTTTACGTAGGATACTCTGGAAGGTGTCATTGACTTTGGACGAGAGATGGTGTCGCGTCTCCTCTGCAAGAGCCTCATGAAGACTGTCCACGAGATTCTTGCAGGCTTCTGCAAACTCAAGCTTCTGTCTTGCCAAGTCTTCTTTTTGAGATTTGGATTGGACTTTGTCGATCTCTTTTTTGATCTTGGCCAGGTCGTCGTTCAGCAGTTCGATCGCATCTTTCGCCTTGATGATTTTCAAGCGCTCATCCGCTTGCAGTTGTGTCAGCTCGTTCCGCCGCTCTTCAAGGCGTTTGACATCTTCAATATCAGAAGACCCTAAGCTGCTACTGATCTCGTCGAGCTCTTCAGAAATCGCCTTTAGGCGCTTGTTGTAGTCGCTCTCTTTTGCTGACCAAGTCGAGAGCTGTGCATATAGCCGGTTTCTCTCACGAGGCATTGCTCTTAGATTGCTCACGACATCTGTGAACGCGGCCTCCAGATCCTCGCCAGTTGCCTGATCTCGATAACCTTCGAGAGCAACTCTAGCTTGCGAGCCCTCCTGTAGTTCTGTGCCGCAAATGCACTTTGCATCGTGCAGCAAGTCGTCGATGAAGGTCCGCCTGATCTTGTACGGCAGCTCCCCCCTCTTACGACAATCTTCCAAAACGTTGGAGACAGAGGTAACGGTATCGTTCAGAAAAGCCAGTGCACCAGCTTGCGAGACCAGCTCCATTCTCTCTTGGCTTAGACTCTCAAGCTCGCCTTCGATTGTGCCTCTTTCGTTCTCCAGACTTCGTCTCTGTTCTGCCTTTGCCTTGACATCAGCAATCTGCTCATATGACGCGTTGATGGCATCAAGTTCCGTCTGGAAGCCCTTGCTTGATTTCGTCGCAGTGTCCCGCTCCTGTTTGAGATCGTCTATCTCAGTATTTATCTTTGCCTCTTTCTCAAGAAGCTCACGGTAATCAGCTGAAGCCGTTTCGCTTGCTTCTTTGCGCAGATCCTTGATTACCAAACGACCAAGATGATCACTCGCGCGGTCGATAATCTCCAACCCCATTAAGGTCTTAATGGCATCTCGAATTTCACCAGAAGCAGACACATTCGCAAGTTTTTCGATCCGCTCACCGTTGAAGAAGAAGTACGAGTGCATCTGCTCCGGTATCAATTGATTGATACGATTGGCTGGATTCTTGGCCGTTTCGTACTTGCCACGTTCATCTATCCAAGACAGGGTTGGAACTGATTTTCCGATTGGTTCGGCATCTAGCGCTTTGCCAGTCCGCTTGAATTCCTGTTTTCGGTGAACGGTGTAAGTGGCCTCTTCATGCTCGAATTCAAGCTCAAGACTTAGCTCCGTAACCGCTCCAGGAGCAATTTCAGACAAAGCAAGTTCGTTAAGGATTGTTTGCTCGCCGGTATCAAAATCCGTCTTTCCGTAGAGAACCCATTTGAATGCGTTCAGTAGCGAGGTTTTTCCAGATCCGTTTTCGCCATGAATAACGGTGATTCTTGATGTATCGTCGGAAAGGAACCTCAGCTCACACTCGCCATAGAATTGACGAAAGTTCTTGAGTTTTAGACGAAGTATCCTCACCGCTTTACCTCACGCTCAATGAGTTGCCTGATCCGCGCAGCAATCTCTTTTTCAACGCTACCAGCTGCCCCAATGTTTCGATAGCTCTGATACTCATGCTCAATGGACAAGATCTCATTCACGACTTTTCTCGCTTTTGGAGAGGCGGCTTCAAGAATTTGCTTTGGGGACTTACTGCGCTCGCTCATTCTGAATGCGTCCTTTTGAGATTTCGTGGATTGTATCCGTTAATGGTCGAGGAGGTTGAGGCTCTTCTTAATCTCGGTGATCGCTGAGAGCGCTTCACCATGGTTTTCTGCAAGCGTAGCAAATTCGTTGAACCTCGCCAGTTCGCGTTTCATCAGGGATCGCTCTACGTTGGATGGAGCCTGATCTGACAATTTTTCTAGATCCGGCACAACGATAAAGTCATAGATGTACGCTCTAGTCTTACCTTCAGAGCGCCTAAGTACTCTACCTCGTCTTTGGACAAACTCTTTTGGGTTTGCAGATGAAGCCAAGATGTAAGCAGTTCGCGTCATTGGTACGTCGACGCCTTCATCCAAGCATCGGATAGCGAGCAGTGCTTGTATGTCTCCAGCCGCGAACTGCTTCAGCAATCTCGACCTCTCGTCATTGTTTTCTTCTGAAGTGAACGGGCTTGCTCTCAACCCTAGTTCACCCCCTACCCGCGAAAGAGCAGTATCGATGTACCGCTGACCGTTTTCCTTGCTGTCGCCGCAATAGATCAGAGTATGTGAGACGTCTCCCTGTTGCTTCAAAAGCTTGATTAACTCCGGTAGCTTGTTTCGTGCCTTGCCTACCAAACGGGCTCGTTTGATCAATAATCGGTTCAGCTGTTCTCCCTTATCGCTATCCGGTTTGGCTGCTTGGCCGAAAAGTCTTCCGATGCGTGCAGAGAGCTCTGCATACTCGTCTTGTTCATCATCATCCAAGTGCACAAGAACTGGGTAATAAAGATATCGGCAGAGGTGGCCTCCACTGATCGCCTTATCCAAACCGTAGTCCAAGACGATCTCGCCGAAATACCTCTTGAGACCGTCGGTGCCTTCCTCATCACCGTAGCGGTCCGGCGTCGCCGTTAATCCAAGTCTAAATGCAGCGCTCTCCGGGAGAGCTTTTAGGTTAGATTGCGCACCCAAATTATGTGCTTCGTCACCCACGAATAGGATGTTCCCATTGAAAGAACTTAGAACAGACTGGAACGGCTTGTCTGCCATAGATGCATTAACCGCGATGAGCATCACGTGCTGCGTTGCTTTTGATCGCAACTCATTCAGGCGTCTTTGGCACTCTTCCATCCAGCGATTGACGCCGCCATAGCACAAAATGGGTTCGAACCCGAACTCTTCAGCTTCTCGGGCCCACTGTTCTGCGAGATGTTGATATGGAACCGTAATAACGATGCAAAGTTGACCATTTTTTTGGGCAACAAAATCATTCAGCCGCGTCACAGCCGTTAAAGCAGTCACTGTCTTGCCTGTGCCTGTTGCCATGTGGAGAATTCCACGGCCATTGTTCTTGAACCATTTGCGTATCCCCTCTTCTTGGTAGCCACGTAGGCGACCGTCAGTCAGGAAGTGTTCTGGCACACGAGGAGAACTTGGTTTTTCAGGTGGAAACAATTCGTAGTGCCTGGAGCTATCTCGGGCCGCGCTGACGAACCTTTCAAGATCGGCTGAAGAAGGGTCAAACAGCGCCAAGTTCGGATCGAGCCCTCTCCATATGCGATCAAAGGAACCCGCAATACGGTTGTTTCTTTCTAGGCTTTCGCTTGATGTCCAATCGCAAAAAACGCTGAAAGCTTCCCAATTTGTACCAGCTCCGCCGGTCAAATTATACGACCCTTGGAAGCCGACTCGGTTTCCGAACTCATCAGTGAAGATGCCCTGTTTGGCATGCATGATCCCGGACAGCTTGTTCTTGGGAATGCCAACTTTGAAGGTCAGTACGCCATCATGGAGAAGCCACCCAAGCGCTTCTCGCGTATGTTGTGTAAGATGGTCATAGAGGTCTTCATACGATTGAGAAATGAAGTCTTGGACACGCTGATCTGACAGTTGGCCGTCAACCTGAAGGCTCTTAAAGTCTTCGATAGATATTTCGGGTGAGATCACCCACCTAGCTTTACCGCCGTTGATTGCGAAGGTTGCCATGCCATGAGCCGCATCGCGCAACCACGCGCTACTAAAATATCCGACCGCAATGTCATACTGTTGCGCGCGCTCAAGAACAGGATCGAAGAAATCCGCTACAGGATCATGCTCGCTCGTTGTGACGTAAAAAGGGAGTTTCAGGGTCTCAAGGGACATCAATCAATACCAAAATCCCCGAGTATCATCCCAAGCATTTCTTCTCCTTCTCCCTGCTCGTCTTCCTTGCTTGCGAACAAGTGGTCGAGACGCGTCAGGTCGGGCACACCGCGCGAGTCGAGAGCATCTTGCAGGGCTTCAGCGTTTGGCACGCCCATACCTCCAACCTCTAGAAGTTGATCACGAATCGCTACGTATTTCGCAACCGGTTCGGGCAGCTCATTAATTAAAACGATCTTTTGATCGATGTCGAAAAATATGCGGTTTTTCAGAAAGCTCAGTAGCGGTCTTGTCTGAATCTCGCCCCAAACGGGGCTCAGTACTTCTGAAAGAGCAAATGCCGTCTTTGGGCCGTTTGCCAAAGCGATTGCGCAAGCCAGTGTTAAGTCTGCTTGGCGTTCTTCTTGCCCGATTGCCCGTACAGTCAGGTCAAAGCGCCCTCGACCGACCGAAACCGCCTCAGGCGAATTTTCGAGGCCAATTGATATCGACGTTGTCAAAACATCTCTTCGGCCTTCAAGCTCCTCGGCAATCTCAACAAGTGTCATCGACCGTTGCGCTTCTGTTAGAACGGCTAGCACATCTTCACCAAGGCCGCGGAACTCAGACTTGCTGTCATCGGAAGCAAGACCGATCATCAAGCCCCGCTTGGTCTCGAAGCGCTTGTCGTCCTGCACAATGCCTAGAAGCATGTAAGGCCCAAACGCGATCCCAAAACGTTCAGTCTCTCCCTGAAATAGGCCGGAGAACAAAACTTTAGCGCTTACAAACCCACCGACACTTTCCAGGTGACGAAGCGTGCGGTCTCGAATCTCTTGAAGATCGTTGTCCGTAAGGCTCAGGTTTTCATATAGATCGTATGTTCCTCGCTCAACAATGAGAACTTCCTCCAGCCTTGCTAAAGTGCTTCCGATGTGATGAATGCTCTCGTCTTTAGAAAAAATCTGATGCATTCTGGCTCTGACTTCGTCGCAATGCATGGCATGCCCAGCCTCCCGAAGGATCAGTACGCATCGAACGGAAATTGGCAGTCTCGCATCTGACTCAACAATATCGCCGTCGAAGGTTGCGCCAAAGCGACCCGACAACTCGGCTTTAATCTCTGAAAGCGGATAGTCAGGCAATAAAGACGCAATCCGTGACAAACGGATTGGAAGGTGTTGGTCACGGATTGCGGATACAATCCGCTGCCGAAGTGAACCAGTCAAGTCTTCCGGTTCGTGGCTCATCAAGAGTAGATCTTGTTCTTGCACCCAACCTGCTTCGGTTCGAACACTTTCAGCGTCGAGGAACGCCCTCAAGTCGCCGTACGCCAGGTCGACCGCAAGACGCTCCTCTGCAGTCAGTAACTTGCTTACAGCACCTATCTGTTCATCAGAGACGACTGTCCGGTTCTTGAAGAGCGTTTCCAGCGTTCCTTCTTTCTCTAAAGCAGCAACCAGAATCTTCTTCGTGCGCTTCGTCTCGAACTTTTGCTTTGCCTTCTTCTCGATCTGACGAATGCGTTCTCGGGTCACGTCATAGCTGGTTGCGACCTGTTCGAGCGTTTCGGTCTCATCACGATCGATACCGTACCGTCGTTTCAGGATGTCCCGCTGCCTTTCGTCGAGTGAAGAGAAGGATGCCGCGATGATTGCGGCTACTGTCAACTCTTCGATTGTGGCCATCTCGGAAGCCTTGATGTCTTCAGGTTTGATGTTCCCGAGTTCAACTATGCTCGCAAGCGATGTGCGCGACACAAATTCGCCTCGCAACAAACGTCTAAGGTCGGGTGCAATGTCGCCACCTGCACCACAAATTGAAAGTCGCGCATCGATCAACTTAGACACGATTTCGTCGAGTTGTCCGATGCTCTTTCGTCCGCAGCCGGGCAGCGAACGGATACGTGAGGCTGTTTCGTCATATGTCTTCAGGAACTCTACAAAACTCTTTTGGTGTTCCAACTGATCAATTTTGAGGAGGTTGGCGAGCCTGGTCGGCGGTGACCACTCAAACAGTTCATCAGGATACAGCATTCCAGAAAAGAACATTTCGGCGGCGCGGATCGCTCGTTGGAAGTAGCCATCCTCGTTTGAGATCAGTTCTTGGTCACCTTCAGGATCAGTTGCGCTTGGCACGAAACTGCGCAAAATTTTATCGAGTTCATCTGCCGACTTGCGCCCGAGGTTCGGCAGTTTAAGAAATGCTTGCCGGGAGTGCTCCGGGGCTCTCATGTACTCGCATACAGTGTTGACTGGCAGACGATGCGAGTGTGCTGTGATTGCATTTAATAGGCGAACGGAGCAATCGGCTTCCTGTACGACATCAACGATGCTGTCAGCTTCAGTCTGACGGTCCTGATCAAGTTTGCGCGCGAACTTCCTGACAAGGTCATCAAGTTCCGTTGCGGTCTTTTCGCCAAAATTTTCGAGCTGCCGGAAAGCTTCTCGCGCTGCGTCAGGCGCTCGCATGTAGGCTGCGACCGTTTTTGCAGGCAGTTCACCTTCGGCATTGCGTAACACATTGATGAGACACGTTGATGCGAAACTCTGTATTGCGAGGTCCAGAAGTTGTTCTTCTTCTGGAACATTTTGAGAAGTGGGCCGTTCTAACTGGCGCGACCGGCTGTTAGAAGTGTACGTGGCCGACTTCTTGGAATAGTTGCCATGAAGAGGTTCATCGATGGCCAAGCCTAGCCTCAAGACGGTCAAATCGTCGTCAGAATTTGCCCTAGCTTCTAGCCGTTCATCGGGCGCTGTGTCGTCAACCTTCGCCTCAGCTGTTTCTGTCTGGCTTGCTTCGGTAGTTTCTTCAAGCTGGATGCTTTCAGTTTGGTCAAGCGTTCTAGACACGTTCTCCAACACAAGCACGGGGGCCGGTTTCGAATCCGGACGTGGTTCCGTTGTAGCTACACTTGGTTCAGCTTCAGCTGACCAGATTATCGGGGCGTTCTCAGAGTCGGATGCGGCCAAGCGACTTTGCCCGCCTGTTGCGGCGGCCGAAGTCGTTGGCACAGTCTTCGCTGTTTCCCTGCTCACGAGAGCTTTGAGTTTCTTGCCCAGTCTTGAAAGCATGTTGTCCGCTTACGGCTCCCCGATAACTCACTAGAAAAGCACCAAAAAGAGCCCACTATCCCTTCAATCTACCAATTGAATCCTCCAAACGCTATGTGTTTTGAGGGGAGTAAGTCTACGACCTTGCTCGCAGTGATAGCGGCATTTTCGGAACAGTCCTTGGATGCATAATGAACAGTTCGAGAACCATCTTTCAAGACCAGTTACGGCGGCGAAGTGAACCTTTCGACGCCCTTTGGGCATGCCGCACCAAGGTCTCTGATGGCGCCTACTTGGCGACCCTGAGAAGCCACGCGCTGCGAGTTCTTCGGGTGATCTCCAGTCTTTCAGGAGGAGGCGGCAACAGCTCTGCGTGGGACGGGGTGTATCATAACCTTCATCAAGCACTGTCGCTACAAAGCGTTGGCCTATACACCGACCTGTACGGTGACAGCCAATGGTGTCGCCCTTCGTACGAGTATGACAAGGCAGTTTCTGAGGTTAAGGAGAGGTTCGTCGCCGGCCAACTGGTTTTTCACGGGGCCTGGAACGCCTTTGAAATTGCGGGTGAGGCCCTGTTTTTACATGGGAAAAAACCTACTTCACAGGCCGTCCGTCACAAGCTCGAAAGGTTTGGCCATCGGCCGTTTTTTGGGCTCAAGGAAGCATTGTTCGAGGCGCACTCGCGAGCATGCACTTATATCAACTGAACCGCACCGGGTTTGCCGGAGGCTGATTTGTCTTAGTTACGCGGCCATGTCTGATCTTTGCAGTGCAGCGTAGA
>NZ_JBFBVU010000031.1:0-39716 GCF_040689105.1 Meridianimarinicoccus marinus | reverse complement strand
AACTCGCGGCTGAACATCCTTCTTGTCATGTAGATTCTCCAGTTTCATAAACACCTTATCTCGGTGTCCACGAAACCAGCAGCAGGCCAGGTGAACTTGTAGGCGCCGTGGCTGGTTCCAATGGCTACAGCCAGAGCATCGACCCCGGTGCGCCGCACGAATTCGGCGGCTTCATCGGCATTCGTGACGAGCTGGTCCCGGCTCAGTTCGCCCTCGAATCCGTGGCCATCTTCCGCCTCGCCCTTGCCGGTTTCCAGAGAACCCAGATGCCCAATCTCTCCCTCGATAGATGCGCCGACCAGATGGGCCGTCTCGCTGACCTTGGCCGTGACGGTGGCGTTGTATTCGAAGTCCGACGGAGTTGTGCCATCCTCGCTCAGGGATCCGTCCATCATCACCGACGAGAACCCGTTCATCAGGGCTGACAGGCAGGTTTGCGGTGAATTGCCGTGGTCCTGGTGCATGCAGATCGGCAGGTGCGGGTACATCTCTATCGCCGCGCGGATGAGGTGGCCGAGAACGATGTCGTTGGCAAATTCCCGGGCACCCCGGCTGGCCTGCATGATGACCGGACTGTCTGCCTTGTCTGCCGCTTTCATGATGGCCAGCATCTGTTCCATGTTGTTGACGTTGAAGGCTGGCAGGCCGTAGCCGTTCTCGGCAGCGTGATCGAGCAGTTGGCGAAGGGATATCAGGGGCGTTGCATGGGGTTCCTCTGCGGCGCCGCGCGCCAATGGCGGTGTAGGGTTTGGGATGGCGCGCCGGTCAGGCGTCGCGGTGGTATCGGTCCAGCACAGCGACTTCTTCCCGCGAGCCGAGGATCACGGGTACACGTTGGTGGTGTGAGGTGGGCTGCAGGTCCAATATTCGGTCTGAACCGGTAGAGGCCGCACCGCCGGCCTGTTCCACGATCAGCGCCATCGGATTGGCCTCGTACATCAGTCGCAGCTTGCCGCCGGCCTCGGCGTTTCCGGTGTCTTTTGGATAGAGGAAAACGCCGCCGCGGGTCAGAATCCGGTGCACCTCGGCCACCATCGAGGCCGTCCAGCGCATGTTGAAGGCCTTGCCGCGTGGGCCCGCATTGCCTGCGATGCACTCGTCGTAATAGCGCCGCACCGGCGCGTCCCAAAGAGTGTATCGCGAGGCATTGATGGCGAATTCACTTGTGGTTTCGGGGATCACCATGTCGGGGAAGGTCAAACGGAATTCGCCGGTGCCCTGCTGGTGGGTAAAGCCATTGACGCCGGTGCCTGTGGTGACCACCAAAGCGGTCGAGGGGCCGTAGACGGAATAGCCAGCGCTGATCTGTTCGGATCCGGCCCACAGCACCGAGCGGTCGTCGGTGGCGTCGATCGCTGTGGGCAGCTGCGATATCGAGAAGATCGAGCCCACGGAGAGATTGACGTCGAGGTTCGAAGAGCCATCAAGCGGATCGAAATAGACCAGGTAGTCGCCGGCCTGCGGCTCGTCCTTCAGCCAGTAGACCTCGTCGACCTCTTCGGAGACCAGGGCTGCGACCCGGTTGCAGTTCGAACAATGCCGGACGAAGACCTCGTTGGCGATCACGTCGAGCTGCTTCTGCGTCTCGCCTTGCACGTTTGTTGCATCGGTGGCGCCAAGCCGGCCGGCAAAGGCACCGCCGCGGATCTGGTGCGAGATGATGCGACAGGAGGTCGCGATATCCTCCAACAGGAAGATCAGGTCCTTGTCCAGCTGGTGTTGGCTTCGTTCCGACAGCAGGAATTCGCGAAAAGTGATCTGTTGGGCGGTCATGGCAGGTATCCCTTTATTGAGTGTGGTCTACACGCTGTCAGCTACCCGGTTGTTCAGCCAGCCAAGTGTGTCGTCGGTGTTGCCGACGGGTTTGTATTCCGCGCCAAGCGGGGCGTCATAGCCAAGCCGACGGATGACTTCGAACACATGGTCGTAGTTGATCTCACCATGATCGGGAGTGCCACGATCAGGAACGGATGCGAACTGGACGTGGCCGATCTTCGGCAGAAGCGCCTCGATCCTGTGGGTCAGATCGCCCTCCATCAGCTGCACATGGTAGCAGTCGAACATCAACTTGAGGTTGGGCGCCGCGACTTCATCGATCAGCGAGATTGCTTGGTCTGTCGTCGTCAGGAAGTAACCCGGCGCGTCGTATTTGTTCAGGGGTTCGATCAGGATGGTAATGCCGTGGGGCGTGGAGGCTTCGCAGGCATATTTCAGGTTTGAGACAAAGGTGCGATGAGCCTCGTATCCTTTGGCGAAACCCGCCATGACGTGGATGTTGGGGGTGCCGATGGCGGTGGCATAGGCGATGGCCTCGTCGATTACGGCCCGCGCCTCGGCGTCTCTTCCGGGGATGGCCGACATTCCATTGTCTCCGGCGCCGACATCGCCGCGCCGGGTGTTGAGGCCCAGCATCGGCAGCCGGGTCTCGCTCAGGGCGGCCTTCACCTCTTTGGCGGGGATGTCATAGGGCCAGTGGCATTCGACAGCGTCGAACCCGGCAGCCTTGGCAGCGCGGATGGCCTCGGGCAGCGGCCTGTCATTCCACAGGAAACCCAGGTTGGCAGAAAAATTCATGCGTCCCACTCCACATCGAATTTGGTGATCAGGGCACGAACCTGCGCCTCGCTCAGTGCACGCGGGTTCATTCCACGCGTCAGTATCGCCAGCCGTGCGGTGTCTTCGAGTTCCTCGATGGCGTTGCACGCGGCTTCGACATCCTTGCCGGCCACCACGGGGCCGTGATTGGCGAGCATTACCGCTGTTCGTTTGCCAGCAAGCCCTCGCACCGCCGCGCCCATCGCCGGGTCGCCCGGCAGAAAAAAGGGCAAGAGCTTGACCCGGCCCAGCTTCATGATGCCGTAAGGCGTAAGCGGCGGCAAGAAGTTGTCGTTGTTCACGTCGGGCATCATCGACAGCGCAACCGAGTGGCAGGAATGCAGATGCACCACCGCTCCCGCCGTGCTGCGGGTGTCGTAGAATGCGGAATGCAGCGGCATTTCCTTGGTAGGCTTGTCGCCTTCGACGTGATCGCCCGCCGCATCGAAGCGGCTGAGCCGTTCCGGATCAAGCCGCCCGAAACTGGTGCCGGTGGGGCTGACCAGCAGCCCGCCATCCTCGGTCCGGGCGGAGATATTACCGGTGCTGCCGCCGGTCAGGCCGCGGTCGAACATCGACTTGGCCAAGAGGCAAATCTGTTCGCGCAGTCGGGCCTCAGTGCTCATGACGCCAGCCTTTCCTGGGCGTCTGAAAAAAACTTCTCAGAGCCGAAATTGCCGGACTTCAAGGTGAGTGCGATCTGGTGCCCGCCGGAGTAGCAATAAGTCCAGGGCACGCCCGGTGCGATTTCGGTGCCGATGTCGAGCCGGGTGACGCCGAGCGCTTTGGTAACGGCTCCCGAGGTTTCGCCACCGGCGACGATCACCCGTCGTGCGCCCCTGTCGCGCGCCGCGACGGCGCAGGCCGACAGCGTCGCCTCGACGATCTCGCCTGCGCCGGCAACGCCCAGCTTTTCCTGCGCAGCGCGCACGCTTTCGGGGTTGGCCGTGGCGTAGACCAGTGGTGCGGCGTCCAGGTCCTGTCGCGCCAGCCAGTCGAGCGCCTTTTTCGGGCCGTTTTCAGCCAGGGCGAGAGGGTCCAACTGGAAGGCAGGGACTCCACGGCTGGAATAAACCGCCACTTGCTTATTGGTCATGGCCGAGCAGCTTCCCGACAGCACGATGGTGCCGGTGCCAAGTGTCGGCGCCTCAGCCTTGGGCGTATCCGCCGACAGGGTGCCATCGGCCAGGTAGAGCGCTGGCAAGGGCATTGCGACGGCACTGCCACCGGTCATCAGCATCATGTCGCGGCAGGCCTCGGCAATCACTGACAGGTCCTCGTTTGCCACGGCATCGACCACCACATGGGCCACGCCCTGCGCCTTCAGCGCGTCCAGCTCCGCCCGCAGCGCCTGCGGCCCCTGCGCCACCGTCAACCTGTCCGCCAGCCCCACGGGTTTCGTCACCTGCGGTTCCAGCAGGCGCATCAGGTTGCTGTCGCGCATGGGTGTCAGCGGGTGATCCTTCATCGGGCTCTCCGCCAGCGGCTGACGCCCGACAAACAGATTGCCCATGAAGATCGACCGCCCGTTTTCCGGGAAGGCCGGGCAATAGATCGTCTGATCCGTGCCCAAATCCGCCATCAGCGCCTCGGCCACGGGGCCGATATTGCCTTCTGCCGTGCTGTCGAAAGTCGAGCAATACTTCCAAAAGAAGCGCCGCGCCCCCGCCGCCTGCAGCCATTTCAGCGCGGCGCGGGTCTCGGCCACGGCCTCATCCACCGGCGCGGTGCGCGACTTCAACGCGATCACCTCGAAGGCGGCCGGGTCGGCGGGGGCCTCTGGCGGCACCCCGATGCGGAGCGAGACGCGAACGCCGCTGCGAGCGAGAAGCCCGGCAAGGTCCGTTGCGCCGGTGAAGTCATCGGCGATGCAGCCAAGAACGGTTGTCATTTGTCCTCTCCCGGCAATGTCAGCCCGGCGTTGCGCGCATAGACCTTGGCGACGGCGGCATCATCCTCTGAACCAAGCCCCATGCCCGCGGCAGCAAGGAACTGCTGCATTGCTGCGGCCGTGATCGGGGCGCTGAACTGGGCCGACTTGGCAATGTCCAGCACGATGCCCAGATCCTTTGGCCAGATATTGACCGAACTGAGCGGCGTATAGTCGCCAGCCACGATGTGCGGCGCGCGATTTTCCAGCATCCAGCTGGTGCCTGCACATTTGCTGATTACCTCGACGAATTTCTCCGGGGCAACGCCCTGGGTCATGCCGAAGGTCAAGGCCTCGGCCATGACGGCGATATGCACCCCGGCCAAGAGCTGGTTGACCGCCTTCATGGCGCTGCCCGCTCCGACCTCGTTCCCCAGTTCGAACACCGTCTCCGCAATGCTGTCCAGAAGTGGGCGGGCGGCGGCAAAGGCGTCGGGCGTGCCCGAGGCCATGATCGACAGCTGCCCACTGGCGGCCTTGGCGGACCCGCCCGAGATCGGTGCATCGAGATAGTGGACACCGGTTTCGGTACAGCGCGTCGCCATTTCCCTGGCGAAAGCCGGGGGCACGGTGGCGCAGGCCAGAACGACCGCGCCGGGCTTCAACTTCGCCACGATGCCGTCCTCACCGAAAAGCACGCTTTCGGTCTGGGCCGCGTTCAGCACGACGACGGCGACGGCATCCAATTTTCCGGCGGCGTCGGCCAGGGTGCTGCCCTGACCTCCGTCGTCCTGAAATTTGGCCACCTGGTTTGGGTTGATATCCCCGCCCCAGACTTTGTGCCCGACACGCAGCGCAGACGCGGCCATTCCGTATCCCATCGAGCCCAGGCCGATGACGGCGACGTTCTTGCTATTGTTTGTCATTTTCAGTCTCCTTTGACCCATTCGGGCAGCCACAGGGCAACGTCGGGGAACATCAGGACAATGGCGAGCGCCACGACCTGGATGCAGATGAAGGGGATCAGCGCGCGGAAGATCTCCGACAGGCTCATGTCCTTGGGCGCCACCGACTTCAGGTAGAAGGCTGCGGGGCCGAAGGGCGGGGAAAGATAGCTGACCTGCATGTTCATCGCGAAGAGGATGCCGAACCAGACCGGGTCCATGCCCAGCTTGATGATGATCGGCACGAAGATCGGCATGGTCAGGAGCGCGATCCCGATCCAGTCCATGAAGAGGCCCAGCACAACCAGGATGCCCATCATGATCAATACAATCACCAAAGGTGACGCGCCGCTATCCAGAATGGTGCTTTCGATGAATCGATTGCCGCCCATCAAGTTATAGACACCCACCAGAGCTGCCGCCCCGAGGCCGATCCAGATGATCATGCCACAGGTCTCCAGCGTCTGTTTCAGGCTGTCTCGGATCAGCTCCCAGGTCACTTCGCGCCGGATCGCTGCCGACAGGAAAACGCCGACCACGCCCATCGCTGCGGCTTCGGTAACCGAGGCGATGCCACCGTAGATCGAACCGAGAACCGTCACAGCCACCCCGATCGGCAGGATCACGCCACGCATCTTGCGCAGTTTTTCCGACATTGGAATGTCAAGCTCTTCGTCCGAGATCGGCGGGCCCATCTCGGGGTTCGCGTAGCAGCGCACGAGGATGTAGATGATGTAGAACGACGCCAGCATGAGCCCGGGAGTTACCGTCGCGAGGAACAGATCGCCAATCGAGACGCTGGCGGTCAGCCCGTAGACGATCAGAACGATCGACGGAGGGATCATCGTGCCCAGCGAGCCGCCGGCGCACACCGTTCCGATGGCCAGCGCCCGATTGTAGCCTAGCCGCAGCATCTGCGGCAGGGCGATCAGGCCAAGCAGGACGATCTCACCGCCGATGATGCCGGAGATAGCCGCAAGGAAGACCGCCGCGACAAGCGTCTGGACAGCGACACCGCCCTTGATCCGTCCGGCGATCAGGCGCATGGCGTCATACAAATCCCGCGCCATGCCCGATCGGTCCAGCAGCGAGGCCATCAGCACAAACATCGGAATGGCGACAAGCACGTATTCGTTGACGAATGAATAGATCCGGCTGGAAACCAGCGGAACGCCCATTGGCCCGAACCAGGCGATGGTGAACAGGATCGCAATCAGCCCGGTCACGAAAGCCAGTGGGATGCCGGTCAAGATCAGGATCATGATCGAGCCCACGAGCAGAAAAGAGCCTGACTGAATGCCCAAGTCCCGTCCTTCGGAAAACAGGACGTAGCCACCGATCGCCAAGATGCCAAAGACGATCCCGATGGCGGCAAGGGCAAATTTGCTTGGCGGCTCTCCGGCACTTTGACGGTAGCCGGTACCTTTCCAGGCGGTCCAAATATGGCCGACGGACTGGATCGCCAGCACAATCGAGGTAATCAGGAGCATCAGCTTGATAATGGCAGGCGTAATAGGGTTCCACGCCGAACCAGACCGCTCAAGCCGGATATCACCCTGCGGAGTCCACCAGGATTTTTCGACCATTGTGTAGGCAGCATAGGCAATCGCCACGGCAAAGAAGAGCGCAAGCAGACCGTTCACAATATCCAACAGCCTTCGCGTTCCGCCGCTGGTGTTGAAATAGATCAACCCGATGCGAATATGCTTGTCGGCAGCAAGACACTGCATGCCACCGTAAAGGTAACAGGCCGCAATCAGCGCGATTACAGTTTCATGCGCCCAGATTGTGGGGGCATTGAAGAAATAACGCATGACGATCTCGTAGAGCGAGATAATCGTTGCGAGGGCAAACAGGAAGCTGAAAGCGGTGCCAACCGTAATAATGCCACGATCCAGCGCGTTTTGAGGGCCGGCACTGTCTTCTTCATGGGCCCTTTTTAGCGCTTCAAGCTGCGCCTCAATTTCGGCTTCGGTCATCGCCGTGTCAGTTTGTGCCATGGTCCCCTCCTGGAACGTGAGCTGGAAATCCTGAAGCGAAGGAGCCGAAGCCGGCCCCTTCGAAACTGCCGTCAGGCAGCAATCACTCGGCCAACAAGCCCTTTTCGGTCAGATAGGTGGTCACGCTCTCATAAGCTTTGCCCGCCATTTCGGAGCGCTCTGCCCAGTTTGCCCATTGCGACTTGGCAATGCCGCGGAACTCGGCGCGCTCCTCGTCGGACCAGTCGATCACGGTGATCTCGGGATCGGCCTGCGCCTCAGCAACAGCGACCTCGTTCTGAGCATCGAGCTGCGCGATCATGTCCCTGGCAAAAACCGTGACCGACTCGTTCAGGATGTTTTGAAGGTCTTCCGGCAGCTCGTCGTAGATCGCCTTGTTCAGGGACACCTCGATAACCGGCATCGAGTGGAATCCAGGATAGAGCGGGTACCGGGCGAATTCATGCATGCCCTGAGCGTGGTTGGTTGAGAACACAGTATAGTCGGCCGCGTCGATCACGCCCTTTTCCAGGGCGGTATAGACCTCGGAACCAGGCAGGTTCACCGGCGATGCACCGGCGGCGGCAAAGACCTCCTGCACCATGCCCTCGGGTGCCCGCATCTTGATGCCCTTAAGGTCATCGACGCCGTAGAGCGGCTTGGTCGACAGAAACGCCTCAACACCGGTCGCCGACGCGCCGAGAAATTGCAGCCCGTATGGGTTTACCAGTTCGTTGAACAGCTCCTTGCCCCCGCCGTTTTCCATGTAGTCGAACATCTGTTCCGGATCCGACCAAGCACCCACGAGGTTGCCAAGCATGGCAAAGGCCGGATCTTTGCCCGAAAAGTAGGAGGGGTCAGTAATGTGGCCTTGCAGGATACCGGCACCCACGGCGTCGAGGGTTTCTATGTGAGCCACTACTGTCCCGACGGGTACGACGGTGATCTCGATACGGCCACCGGAAAGTTCGTTGACGCGATCGGCCCAGGCTTCCTCGATCGGGAAGAAGTTGTCGCCAGCCTGTGCCGAGGTCTGGAACGTCCATTGGTACTCTTGCGCCACGGCGCCGGTGGTAAAAAGGAACGACGCGGCAATCGCGACGCCTGCAACGGTAGTTTTCAAGAATTGGGTCTTCATGTTTCCCCCCAAAGGCACCCGGATCAGGTGCCGGTAAATGGCTGGTGCGAATTCTTTCCAATTCGCGGTTTCAACCGGTTTCAGTGCAGATGATATCGATCCCGGTATCGTTACCGGTATTGATACCAGTGCCCCATCCTGCAATGATGTGTCAACACCGAGTTAGGTATCTCGGGATTGAGTGATGGGATTTGAGGCCCAGATCACGGATTGAATCGACCGGCAAGAAGGCGGCAAGTGCATGAAAAAAAGAAAAACTTTGGTGGATGTCGCCGCAGCAGCAGGTGTCAGTAAAATGACGGCCTCCCGCGCGCTTCGGGGCGACAAGGACGTGTCCGAGGCCAAAGTCGAGAAGGTGAAACGTGCCGCACGCGAGATTGGATACTACGGGAATCACTTGGCTGCGTCGCTATCAAGCAAGCGCACCGACCTGATCGGGGTGGTTGTACCCAGCCTGTCCAACATCGTCTTTCCGCAGGTCATGTCCGGCGTGACTGACGCCCTGAAAGGGTCTACGCTTCAACCAGTGTTCGGCGTGACCGACTACGATCCCGCGGCCGAATACGACATCATCCGCAACATGCTGTCATGGAGGCCCGCCGGGCTTATCGTCACCGGGCTCGACCAACCAGACGATACCCGGAGATTGCTGGCCGACGCAGGTATTCCCATCGTCCAGATCATGGATTGCGATGGCGATCCAGTGGATGCCTGTGTCGGGTTCTCACAATCCGGGGCCGGGCACAACATGGCGGCGGCCCTTCTTGCGACGGGCCGGCGGCGCTTTGGATATGTTGGGCGCAACCTCGACAAGGACCTCAGGGCCGCCAAGCGAAAGAATGGCTTCCACGACGCATTGCGCGATCAGGGTCTCGATTTCATCGACACGATCGACGGGTCTCACCTGCAGGGGGACGTGGCCATGCAATCAGCCATCGCCTGCGGACGGCTTATGACGGACAAACTCCTGGCGCGTCAACCTGACCTCGATTGCATCCATTTCTCCAACGACGACCTCGCCTTTGGCGGGTTGTGCCATTGTATCACCGCAGGCATAGATGTTCCGGGCGAGGTCGCGTTGGCCGGATTCAACGGGCTGGGCCTTCTCGAGGGGTTCCCCGGAAAAATCGCCACGTCCCGTACCGCTCGCCGCGAGATCGGCGAGACTGCCGCCAGAGTCGTTCTGGGGAAAGCCGAAGGCGCTAAGACAGAGAGTGAAAAAATCCACATATTGACCCCGACTATCTCACTCGGAGATTTGGCGGTGACTGCGAAATGAACTCGTCAAGCTCTCAAGCAGAAGAGATCTTCAATAACTGCTTTCACGACCCGCACGCTTCGGCTGCACTACACAGTTGTGCAGGCAAGCCTATCCGCAGTCATGAGCGACCTGGATCACCATGCACCTGTTCAGAAAGCTGCACGAATGGCATTGTGGGCTCCATACGGTCATGCGTCGTAGCTGAACAGCCGTCGGCTTCAATTATGCACGAATGTCGGCTTCCGAAGCCGAAGGACGACCAGTTCGCACTTGCCCCGAAACTCCGGAAACCGCCCTTGCCGGCAAACGGACATATCACGTCGTCGCCGCCTTCGGTGATTGGCTGCGCGACCAACGCCTGCGGGTGTCGACCAGGTCGCGGCCCGGTGAAAGGCTGGCCTATTTACACCGCCACTGGGACGGGCTGCAGACTTTTCTGGCCGGTGGCCGCGACAAGATCGACTCTATCCCGGAGGAAAACCTCATCCGCCCGATTGCTCCAAATCGCAAGAACACTCTCTTCGCCGGCCAAGACGAGGGAAGACGTACTTGGGAGTGCATCGTCTCGCTCATCGAAACCGCCGAGATCAATTTCATCGAACCCTTCTCCTATCTCAAGGCGACCCTTCTGGTTGTTGCCGGCGAACACCCTCAGGGCCGGATAGACGAACTGCTCCCCTGGATCTTCAAGCCGTCAAGCTGAACCCACCATGACCCGCAGCCGCCGCCTACGCAAACTTGCTCTCTCTGGGGGTACATGGGGGGGAAGACGAAAAAAATCGGAATACTTTTAGACTAATTATCAAGGCCGTACTGGAATGACGCGGCTCCGCCCCCGGCGCCCCATTGCCCGAATGTTCGCCTCCAAGTGTCCTTACTTGTGTCGCTCCGTCTTTCCGCTGGTGGTCCATCCGAACCGCCAGGTCGTTTCACCGCACGGAAATGGTACCTGACGCGCGAGAGGCATCTTTGCATCAACGTAACGCGGCGCTCTTCAGCGAGATGCTGTCCCATTGACCGCCGCATTTTCCGTCAATGATGGTCGAGCCAGTCACAGAATGCTCGATGGAGCACCGGGTGAATCAGGTTTTCCGAGACGATTCGCTCTTCAAGCACCGTGACAACCCGGTCTGCTGCGGGCAATCGTCCGGGTATCCCGCTCTGAGGTTCGGCTTCTGGATCGTTCGCCATGAACCTGTTTTGCATCACGAGTTTTGACGGACAAGCGAAGTATGTGGTCATACCAAACAAGGGCCTTGCCCTAGTTATCTAATATATATTGACGTTTTCCATATTTTTAATCATACCAAACGACGGAGGACGTCATGACAAGCATCAAATCCGTAGACGTTAGTCTGTTCTGCCTGCCGCTTGCGGAGGTGTTGAGTGACGCCATGCATGGCGACCATACCCATTTTGAACTGGTCGCCGTGCAAATTCGCACGTCAGACGGCCTTGTCGGCACCGGATACACTTATACCGGCGGCAAGGGCGGGCAGGCGATCAAGGCGATGATCGAATTCGATCTGGCGCCCTTCCTGCTTGGCAAGGATCCGGAGGATGTCGAAGGCCTTTATGCGGCCATGGGCTGGCACATTCACTATGTCGGGCGTGGCGGGATCGCGTCATTTGCAATCTCGGCACTTGATATTGCGCTGTGGGATATCCGCTGTCGTGCTCGGGATGCCCCGCTTTGGAAACTGGCCGGGGGCGCCTCTGATCGCTGCAAGGCCTATCGCGGTGGGATAGACCTGAACTATCCGCTGCCGAAACTGCTGGACAGCATTCGCGGATACCTTGCCGAGGGTTTCGACGGCGTCAAGATCAAGGTCGGCCATGACGATCTGAACATCGATATCGCGCGCGCGCGCGCCGTGCGCGACCTGATCGGTCCGGACCGCGATTTCATGGTCGATGCCAACTATGCCCTGGACCGTGAAAAGGCCAAGGCCGCAGCCCGCGCCTTCAAGGATCTCAACGTCGTCTGGTTCGAAGAACCGACACTGCCCGACGATTATCTCGGTTACGGCGAAATCGCGCGCGAAACCGGGTGTCCCTTGGCGATGGGGGAGAACCTGCACACGATCCACGAATTCGAGCATGCGTTGCGCGATGCACGGCTTTCGTTCATCCAGCCCGACGCGTCGAATTGCGGCGGCATCACCGGGTGGCTGGACGTTGCCAAGCTGGCCGCCAGACATGGAATTCCGGTGTGCAGCCACGGCATGCAGGAGCTTCATGTCAGTCTTGTGTCCGCCCAACACGGCGCAGGTTGGATCGAGGTCCACAGCTTTCCGATCGACAGCTACACCACCCGGCCGCTGGTGGTTCAGGACCACCTTGCCGTGGCACCCAACACACCGGGCACGGGCGTCGAGTTCGATTGGGAAAAACTGCAAGACGCGGCCCTGCGCGCACAATCAGATCACACCGCAAGAACGCCAATCCTGGCTACATCTGGAGGAAACTAAGTGAAATACACTGCAATCTTTGGTGCTGCCTGCGCCGCGACCGCGTTGCTTTCGGGCACCACCACCCTGTCGGCCGACGAGTTGAAATTCGCTCACGTCTATGAAGTCAGCCACCCGCTGCACGCCGCCGCGCTTGAAGCCGCCCGCTTGTTCGAAGAGCGTACCGATGGTCGCCACACCATCGAGGTCTTCCCTGCCTCGTCGCTTGGCAAGGAAGATGCGCTGAACGAAGGGCTGAGCCTTGGCACCGTCGACATCATCTACACCGGCAGTGGTTTTGCCGGGTCCAGCTACGGACCCGCTGCGATGACCGATTTCCCGTTCACCCTGCGCAATCTCAAGCACTGGGAAGCCTATTTTGACAGCGACCTGTTTGTCGAAGTGGCACAGGGCTATGCCGACGCGACGGGTGGCAACGAAATCACATCTGTCAGCTATTACGGCTCGCGCCATGTGACCGCCAACAAGCCGGTTCTGTCGCCGGCCGATATGAAAAACCTGAAGATCCGGGTGCCCAACGCGCCGGCCTATGTTCTCTTCCCCAAGGCAACCGGTGCAAACCCGACGCCGATGGCCTTTTCCGAGGTCTACCTGGCTTTGCAGCAGGGTGTCGTCGATGCGCAGGAAAACCCGCTGACAACCATCCAGGCAAAGCGGTTCTACGAGGTCCAGAGCGACATCAGCCTGACTGGCCATATCACCAACTCGATCTTCACCGTGGTGTCGAGCGTTCGCCTGGCCCGACTGAGTGACGAGGACCAGGCCATTCTTGATGGCGTTCTTGATGAAACCGCCCTGCAAGCCACGGTTGCCATCACCAAGGCCGAAGGCGAGCTTGTGCAGTGGTTCCGCGACCAGGGCATCAACGTGCATGAAGTCGACCGCGCCCCGTTTATCGAGGTTGTCGCCCCTGCCCTGACGTCCGGCGAGTTGCCCTTCTCGCCCGAACTGTATCAGGCCCTTCAGGACCTTCCGGACGCGGATTGATTTCGGCGCAATGATTACTCGGGGTTGGCGGCCAACTGGGTGCCAACCCCGCTCTCCTGGGGGGGAACAAGCATGTCAGAACAACCTGAACCCGACCACATCGCCGCCTTGATCGAAGAAGTCGAGGAAGTGACCGATGATATCTCTGACGTCAGTTGGATGGATATTCCGGTCCTGGTGATCTTTTCGATCCTGTTTGTCATCGTCGCACTACAGTTTTTTACCCGCTATGTCCTGAACGACAGCCTTGGCTGGACCGAAGAGATCGCGCGATACTTCCTTATCATGCTGGGCTTTCTGGGTGGCGTCACCTGCGTCCGCAAGGGCAAGCACATCTTTCTGGAGTTCGTGTTCGCGTATCTTCCGACCCATGTGATCAAACCGGTGGCGGTAGCCTCCGAGATCCTCGTGGTCGGCTTTTGGGGCTACTGTGGCTGGCTTTCCATTGAACTGGCACAGAAGACACGCAGCAACATGGTCTCGATCGATGTGCCCAAGGCCTACGTCTACTACCTCGTTTGCGCCGGCTGCTTCCTGATGGCGTTCTTTGCCGCCGGAAAACTGCTGGACGTCCTTCGAAAATCAACCGCCGACGTGGCGCGCGAAAAGCGCGAACACCCCAGCGAGGCTATTTGAACATGGCACTTGCCGTTCTGTTTGTTCTGCTCTTCACTTTTTTGCTGCTCGGGGTGCCGGTGGCGGTGTCTCTGGGGCTGGCCTCATTGGCCTACATCATGATTTCGGGCCTGCCCGACGTTCTGCTGATCCACACCATGATCGGCGGCATCGACAGCTTTCCGCTGCTTGCGATCCCGTTTTTCATCATGGCCGGCCACCTGATGAACACCGGTGGCATCACCACCAAGATCTTTTCCTTTGCGCGCGCCCTTGTCGGATGGCTGCCCGGCGGGCTTGGCCATGTGAATGTCGGCGCTTCGGTGATTTTTGCGGGCATGTCCGGCGCGGCTGTTGCCGACGCGGGCGGGCTTGGCAATGTCGAAATCAAGGCCATGCGCGATGCCGGCTATGACACCGATTTCTCGGTGGGGGTGACCGCCGCGTCCTCGACCATCGGTCCGATCATCCCGCCGTCGCTGCCGCTGGTGATCTATGGCGTCATGGCGTCGGTTTCGATCGGCGAACTGTTCGCCGCCGGTCTGGTTCCCGGCCTGTTGATGGCGCTGTCCCTGATGATCATGGTGGCCTACTTCGCACGGAAGCGCAGCTACCCCAAGGATCACGGGATCGACCTGTGCAACATCTGGCTGACCCTCAAGCAGGCGTTTCTGCCCCTGCTGACCCCGGTCATCATCGTCGGCGGCATTGCGACGGGCGTGTTCACCCCGACCGAGGCGGCCATTGCGGCGGTTTGCTACGCCATGTTCCTTGGTCTGGTGGTCTACAAGTCGCTGAACTGGAAACACCTGGTGCGGGTGTCGATGGACACGATCGAAACCACCGCCGCAATCCTGATGATCATCGCAAGTGCGGCTGTCTTTGCCTGGATCCTGACCTCAAATCAGGTTGCGGCGATGCTGGGCGAAACCCTGCTTGGGATCACGACCAACAAGACCGCGCTGCTGCTGATCATGATGCTGATCGTGCTGGCCATTGGCCTGTTCATGGAAACCATCGCCGCGATCACCATTCTTGTGCCGGTGCTGCTGCCCATTGCCGCCCAGGCCGGCATCGACCCGGTGCACCTGGGGATTTTGCTGATCCTGAACCTGATGTTGGGTCTGTTGACGCCACCGGTCGGCATGGTGCTGTTCGTGCTGTCCGAAGTGTCAGGGGTGAAGTTTGAACAATGCGTCAGGGCGACCATGCCGTTTCTGATCCCGCTGGTCATTGTCCTGCTGCTGATCACCTTCTTTCCGCAGATCGCCCTGTGGCTGCCCACGGCGGTGTATCGATGACGCGCTTGTCAACCGATTGAAAAATATAAGGCAAATGTCGCAATTGGCAGGACGTGGCTGGGTTCTGCCAATTGCGGCGCAAGGCATTGGCCGAGCCACCGCCGAAATGGTGGCCCAGGACGGTGCCCGCGACGTTGTCCCCGAAAGCAACGCCGGAAGCCCGGCACATGCCGCGAGACAATGAAGCTGGACACGCCAGCAAACGGCATCCTGTCTATGGGTGCGGATCCCGGGGCCGCCGCACCGGTCTGGCCGTCCTCAATACTCGATGGCGTCGAGGAACCGCTGCTGCGCATTGTTCAGGTGATCTTCCAGAAGCTTGGACGCTTTCTCGGGATCCTTTTTACCGATTGCGTCCAGGATTTCGAGATGCTCGGCAAAGGCCTCGCCGTCACTCAGGTAGCGCGGCGGCAACTGTAGCCGTACCAGCATCTGTTTTGTCTCCAGCGTGCGGAAGATGTTTTCGATCAGGCTGCTGCCCAGGGCGCGCAGAAAGGATTGGTGCATGTCCCAGTCCAGTTTGGTCCGCCGCCGCACCAGCGCCTGGCGCTGCTCGGGCGTGTCGGCGGCCGCTTCCATGATCGCGATGGTCCGGGCACGCAATGTCTCGACCTCTTCGGCTTCGTGGGTGAGCGCGTAGGCGCGTACCGCCGGCAGTTCGATCAGCTTGCGCAGCTGGAATATTTCGCGCACCTCGTCGGCACCGATCTCGTGCAGGATCACGCCTTTCTTGGCGATAAGCTCGACGATCCCCTCTCCCTCCAGACGTTTCAGAGCTTCGCGCACGGCCGTGATGGTCGAGTCCGTGGCGTCGCAGATCTCGCGCTGAGACACCAGCCGTCCGGGTTTGAAGGTGCCCTGCATCAGGCATTTCAGAAACCGGTCGTAGGCGCCCGAGCGTTGGACCTGCCCGCTGGGCAACGATGTGCCGTCGATCAGGGCTGTCCGGCTATTTTCCACGCGTGGTCTCCCGGTTGGTTTCCTGATTTGGCGTCTCGTCGAGTCCGTGGACGCGCCCCTGCGTGCGGCGCCTGGCGATCCCGGCACGGTCTGGGCCAGCTGCCGAGCCACACAGACACCCGGCCTTTTCAGCAGGGCCGGGCTGGCCCCATTGGAGGGCAAGCGTCAGGGGCTGATCTGGCGAGGCTGTCTTACCGGCAGCGTAGAACATGGGGCGGGATACCTTTCAAGAGCGACAGATTGAAATTGACTCGCAAACCCGAATCTGTCAAATCCTAATTGAGATCTTAGTTAGGATCTTAAGTAAAATCGAACGACGGCAGCGCTGGGGGAGTGGAATGTATCCGAACAAGGACAGAGCATTGACCGCGACCAACTCCGGGGTGTTCCGCGCTGTCGGCAGGGCCGCGGGCTCCGCGCACCTGCCGCAGCTCAAGGCCGCAGGATCGGGTCGCGCTGCACGCCATTCTTCAGGGACACCGGGCTGACCATGGCACACAAGGCGGTTTTCCTTGGCTATCCACGCCGCACCGGACGGCCCGGCATCCGCAATCGCTTGCTGGTGCTGAACGCCACCGGGCTGACCGATGCCGCCGCGCGCCGGATCGCCAAGACGCTGCCCGACGCGGTCTTTGCCGGCACGATGTACGGCATGGGCATGGTCGGCGAGGACGCCGGTTTTCACCTTGCCGCCCTGTCAGGGCTGGCGACTCATCCCAACTGCGGTGCGGTGCTGTTGATTGGCGCGGATCGCACAAGGCTCGACCAGTTGACCGCAGTACTGGACCGCGACGGGCGGCCGTTCGTGGCGCTGGGTCTCGACGAGGTCGGCCATGACGCGCTGCTTCTTGGCCAGCGCGGGATTGCGGCGGGTGCAGGCCTGCTGCGTGCCCTTTCGGCGCAACGCCCGCAGCTTTGCTCGGCAAGCGACCTGTTCCTAGCCTTCGAATGCGGACTGTCGGACCCGTCCTCGGGGCTGGCGGCGAACCCGCTGCTGGGCCATCTGGCCGACTGGTTGGTGGATGCGGGCGGCAGCGTAGTGCTGGGTGAAACCATCGAATGGCTGGGCACCGAAAACGAACTGGCGCGCCGCGCGGTGACGCCCGAGGTTGGCGCCGCGCTGAAACGTGCGGTGAAGGACCGGCTGACACTGGCGCATGCCGCCGGGGTGGACCTGTTGGGCACCAATCCCAATGCCGCCAACATCAAGGCCGGGCTCAGCACCATCGAAGAGAAGGCCTCCGGCGCGGTGCTCAAGGCCGGCACGCGGCCGATCCAATCGGTCCTGTCTTACGCCGAGGCTCCCGCAACGCCGGGCCTGCACCTCATGGACGCGCCCAGCTATTCACCCGAAAGCCTGACCGGATTCGTCGGCGCCGGGGCGCAGATGATCCTTTTCACCACGGGTTTGGGCAACAGCTATTGCAGCGCATTGGCTCCGACCCTGAAACTGACCGCCAACGCCGCCACCGCCCGCAACCTGCCTTGCCAGATCGACTTCGATGCGTCCTCAGCGCTGACGGGACGGGCGCTGGAGGATCTGGCCGCCGACTTGATCGCGCAGGCCCTGGCGACCGCCTCGGGCCAACTGACTCTGGGCGAGATCATGGGCGAAGGCAATGAAACCATCAGCCGTTTCGGAGCCGCGATATGACCGTCAGAGCCTACACCGTGTGCGAGGGCGACATGGTGGCCTTCCTGCTTGCCGATGCGCCCGCTGGCGCGCAGGTGGAGGGCACCAAGGATCCCCTGACCACGCACGAGGCTATCGGCGTCTTTCACAAGATCGCCCTGCAGGACATCGCCGCAGGCGCCATCGTTCACCGCGGCGGCTGGCCGATCGGGCGCGCCACAGCCGACATTCCGGCGGGGGCGCATGTGCACACGCACAACCTTGTCAGCACCTATTCTACGTCAAAGGAAACCCAATGACCGACACCCTGCCGCGCAGCCTTGAAAAGGGCCGCTTGTTCAAGAAGAAATTGGCCGAAGGTCGTGCCCTCTCGGGGGCCTGGTCAACGCTGGGCTCTCCCGAGATCGCCTGTCTGATGGCTGGTGCGGGGCTCGATTACCTGCTGATCGATCTGGAGCACGGACGCGGCGGGCTGGACGGGCTGGCAGCGCAGGTGCAGGCGCTGGCGGGGTTCGACACCGCGATCATGGTGCGCCTGCCGGATCACGACGCGGGCAGCATCAAGCGCTGCCTGGACCTTGGCGCCAATTGCCTTCTGGTGCCGCAGGTCGAGACCGCCGCAATGGCACAATCCATCCTTGATGCAGCACTGTTTCCCACCGAGGGGCGGCGCGGCGTGGCGGTCGGCGCGATCCAGGCCGCCGATTGGGGATATGAGGCGGCCAGCTATTTCGCGCATGCCAACGACGCGCTGACGGTTCTGGTGCAGATCGAGTCGCCCGAAGCGGTGGACAACCTGCCCGACATCCTCGCACTGCCGCGCCTTGACGGCATCTTCGTCGGACCGAACGACCTGTCCGCCACCATGGGGCTTTTCCGGCAGTACGACGCGCCCGCCTTCCGCGCGGTCTTCGACAGGGTGCTGCAAGATACGCATGCGGCGGGCAAGGTTTTCGGTGCGTTGCCAGCGCCGGGCCTCGAGGTCGCGAACCTGCTGGACCGTGGCGCTCAGCTGGTTCCGGGCGGTTCGGATCAGACCATGCTGCGCAACGGGACACAGGCGTTGATCGCTGCCCTGAAGGCCGCGGGGGACGCTGCATGACCCAGGTTCAGCCCCCGGCATTGCCCGCACCTTCCGGTTGGTCCGGCGTTGCGGACTTCGAAACCCGAGATCCGGCGACGCGTCAGGCGGTCGGCCACTACAGCTTTGCCCGGTCCGACGACGTGGCACAGGTGCTTGAAACCGCGCGACAGGGGTTTGCCGCCTGGTCGGCGCTGACCGTCAACACGCGCTGTAATTTGCTGGCCGAATGGCTGGACCGGATCGAGGCCGAGACCGACCCGCTGGCCGAAGAAATGACCCTCGAACAGGGCAAGCTACTGGCCGAATCCAAGGCCGAGATTGGCAAATCCCTGCGCGAGTCCCGGCAGATGCTGGGCTTTGCCCGTGCCCATGGCGGCCAAACGCTGCCGGGCCGTGCGCCGGGGTGGACCAACACCATCCTGCGCCGCCCGCGCGGCGTGGTGCTGGCGATCACGCCCTGGAACTTTCCGGTCCTCACCCCGCTACGAAAACTGGTGCCGGCGCTGGCCACGGGCAATGCAGTGGTGCTGAAACCGTCAGAATACACGCCCGCCGCGGCGATGCGGCTGGTGCGCGCAGCTGACGGCATCCTTCCCCATGGCACGCTGTGCCTTGTGAATGGTGCGGGCGAGGTGGCGGCGGGGCTGGTGGACGCGGACGTCGACGCGATCAGCTTTACCGGTTCGGTTGCGACTGGACGCAAGATTGGTGCCGTCGCAGGCCACAACCTTGTACCGGTCTCGCTGGAACTGGGCGGCAAGAACGCCGCCATCGTCGACAAGGTGGCCGATCTGGATGCCGCGCTCGACGCGATCACCGGCGCGGCGTTCCAATGCGCGGGCCAGCGGTGCACGGCGATCAGCCGGATCATCGCACAGGCCGATGTCTATGACGCCGTTCGTGACGGGTTGATCCGCCGCATGGAGGCGCTGACCGCCGGGCCGGGGCGCGATGCGGCGACGACGCTGGGACCGATCACCACGCAGGCGCAGTTTGACCAGATCATCCGCCTTGTGCGCGCCGCCGAACTGGAGGGTGCGCAGGTTCTGACCGGCGGGCAACGTCTGGCCCCCGACAGCGCGCCCAAGGGTCTGTTCTTCCAGCCGACCCTGCTGGCCACGGATGATCCCGCCAACCCGGCGGTGCAGGAAGAGATCTTCGGCCCCGTGCTGACCCTGTCGCGCTATACCACCGACGACGCGGCGCTGACCCTCGCCAATGCCACTGCCTATGGGCTGACCAGCGCGATCTTCACCGACCGGCTGGCCTTTGCCCAACGCGCCATGGCCGAGCTGCAAACCGGCATGATCCACGTCAACCATGGCACCGCGCCGGACGACAACATGCCCTTCGTCGGCATCAAGACCTCGGGCCTTGGCACCGGGTCTGTCGGTCCCTCCACACTCGATTTCTACACGACCGAACACGCCGCCTATCTGGCGGGCTGAAGGAGCATCCATGAAATTCACCAATATTGAAATCCGCGCCTGCCGACACGAGCCCGATCAGGCCTACAGCCTGAAGGACGGCAAGCCGATCGACTTCGAATTCCTGGCCATGCGCTTTGACACCGACGAGGGCCTGAGCGTCGAGACCTTCGGCTTTGCCGGGCGCAGCGCGCTGGCAATGGGGGCTGTCTCGGCCGAACTTCTGCGGCCCTTCTTCCTGGGCCGCGACCCGGATTACCGCGAGTTGCACTGGCACGAATACCGCCGCTTCAACCGCGCCTGGAACTTCACGCCGGCCTATGCCTATGCGCCCTATGACATCGCCTGCCATCTGGCGCAGGCGCAGGCCTCGGGGCTGCCGCTTTACAAGCATCTGGGCGCGGTGCGCGATTCAGTGCCGATCTACGGCTCGTCGCTGACGCTGCCGACGGCGCAGGCCTATGCGGACGAGGCGAAGGCGCTTCAGGCGCGGGGCTGGGCGGCCTACAAGTTGCATCCCCCGGCCGATATGGACATCGCCTTCGAAGCACACCGGCTCTGCCGCGAGGCAGTGGGTCCGGACTTCCGGCTGATGTCCGATCCGGTCAACAACTTCAATTTCCAGCAGAACCTGCATTTCGGCAAGATGCTGGAAGAGCTGAACTACTATTGGCTCGAAGAGCCGATGTTCGACGAATGTCACGGCTCCATGCGCGAGCTGACGCGCGCCCTGCGCATCCCCATCGTCGGCGGCGAAACCGCCGAGAACCACCCCGCCGGTGTGGCCGAGCTGGTGGCGACCCGCGCGGTCGACATCGTGCGCGGCGATGCCTCGTGGTCGGGCGGGATCACCGGGCTGATGAAGACGGCGCATCTGGCCGAGGCCCACGGCATGAACTGCGAGATTCACACCGCGATCTATCACCCGCTCGAACTGGTGAACCTGCATTGCGCCGCTGCCATCCGCAACAACGAGTTCTTCGAGGTGCTGGTACCGGAAGAGCTGTTCGCCATCGGCCTGAAGGACCCGATCGACGTGCGCGACGGTCACGCCCACCTGCCGCAAACCCCCGGTCTCGGCATCGCGCTGGATTGGGACTTCATCGACAACGCGACCCTGAAGGTGCTGTGATGAGCGACGTCGCCCAGCACGCCCGCAGCGTTCGGGCCGTCAACGAGGAGCGTCGTCGCCACTGGCGGCAGGCGGCGATCTATGCCGCGCTCGCGGCGGTGACCTTCGTCATGGTCTTCCCGATCCTCTGGATGGTTTCGGTCTCGCTCAAACCCACCACCGAGACCTTCTCGCTGCCGCCGCGGCTGCTGCCCGACACGTTTCACTGGGGCGGTTATGCCAAGGTGCTGACGGACCCGATGTTCCGCACCTTCCTGATCAACAGCTACGTGGTCGGCCTGGCCGTCACCGCCCTGTCGCTGGTGATCGGCACGCTCGCGGCCTTCGGCTTTTCGCGCTACCGCTTCTTCGGCGACCGGGTGGCCAAACTGTTTGTCATCACCACCCAGATGGTGCCGACGATCACGCTGTTGATCCCCTATTTCGGCGTCATCGTCTTTCTCGGGCTCTATGACTCGCTCTGGGGTCTGATCCTGACCTATCTGACCTTCGCGCTGCCCTATTCCATCGTCATGATGAACGGCTACCTCGACACGATCCCCAAGGATTTCGACGAGGCCGCCACCATCGACGGCTGCACCCCGCTGGGCGTGCTGGTGCGGGTGCTGCTGCCGGTTGCGCTTCCGGGGATCATCTCGACCGCGGTCTATACCTTCCTGCTGGCCTGGAACGAGTTCCTGTTCGCGCTCGCGCTGACCCGCTCGATGGACATGCGCACCGTGCCGGTGGGGATTTCGATGATGGTCGGAGAGTTCGGTCTGAAGTGGGACGAGATGATGGCGTTTTCGGTGATCGGCTCTTTGCCGGTGCTGATCCTGTTCATGCTTGTTCAAAGATTTGTCGTCGGCGGCTTGTCCGCAGGGGGCGTCAAGGGGTGAGGAGCCCGCACACCGGAGCACACCGCCCCGGACACCAACATGGAGGAGACTACCAATGACCAAGACCCGTTTCACCGCCTGGGCACTGGCCGCCGCAACGGCGCTGACGCCGCTGGGCGCGCAGGCCGGCGAGATCGAATGGCTGCAATGGTTCGCCGCCGAGAACACCAACGGTTTCTATGAAGATCTTGTCGCCGATTTCGAGACCAAGAACCCCGGCATCACCGTCAAGCTGGTGACCCAGCCCTTCGGCAAGGTCCGCGAAAGCATCGTGACCGACAATGCCATCGGCGTCGGTTCGGACGTGCTGGGCCTCAACATGCCGTGGACCAAGGAATTCCTCGACATCGGAATCCTCGAACCGCTCGACGACTACCTGGCCCGCGACGACAACAGCTTTGCCGTCTCGGACCTTGTCGAGGCGCCGATCGGCAAGATCGACGGTCACACCTGGATGGTGCCGCTCAACGCCTTTCCTTTCGTGATGCATGTGAACATGGGTCTGGTGCGCAAGGCTGGCTTCGATGCACCGCCCGCCACATGGGAGGAGATGGCCGAACAGGCCAAGGCAATCTCGGCGCTGGAGGATGGCACCTCTGGCATCGGCATGCCGTTTTCCTCGCAGCCGCCGTCGAATGGCCCGATCCTGACCTTCCTGCCGCTGCTTTATTCCCATGGCGGACGGATCATGGACGGCACGACGCCCCATTTCGACAACCCCGAGGTCGTCGCCACGCTGCAACTTCTCAAGGACATGAACGACGCCGGTGCCATCGCGCCGGGTGCGGCGTCGCGCACGGGCGGGGTCGATCTTGAAGAGTTCATTGCCGGGCGCACCGGTTTCCTGATCTCGCCGGGCGTGCATTCAAGTGCGATCACCGGGCGCAACCCCGATCTCGACTATACGCTGGTGCGCGTGCCGACCAATGGCACCGCGGCGTACCGTGTTCATGGCTGGGAAATCGGCATCGCTGCCGACAGCGACAACAAGGAAGACGCCTGGGCCTTTGTGAACTACCTGCTGTCGCCCGAGGTGAACGCCCGTGCCGCCAAGGCCGCCAATGCGCTGCCCGGCAACCTGGCAGCACTGGATGCGGTGCGGGACGGCGCCGACGAGACCCTGCTCAAGCAGATGGAGATCCTGTCGGAGGATACCCCGGTCGAGGAAATGCGCCAGTCGCCCAAGGCCGCGGCCAGCTGGTCGGTCATGACCGAGGAAATCCAGGCCATGCTGCGCGGCGACCAGACCCCGGAAGAAACCGCCGCCGCCGTCCAGGCACGCTGGATCGACCTGGCCAAGTGAGCCGCCGCGGCCGGGCGCGTCCACGGCGCCCGGCCCGACCTGCAAGAAGGACAGTCACGTGACTTCAACCATTCGCCAGATGACCATCCGGGGCACGCCCTATCTGTTCCTGTTGCCGGGGCTGGTGATCCTCGGCGCGCTCCTCTCGGTGCCGCTCTACAAAGTGGTGGAGTATTCGCTCTACGACAACGTCATCGTCGAGCGGAACCCCACCTACGTCGGCCTCGCCAACTACACCGCACTTCTGTCCAATCCCGGCTACTGGAGCGCCGGGTTCAACACCCTGCTGTTCACCGTCGGATCGGTGCTGGGCCACATGGTCGTCGGTATCGGGCTGGCGTTGCTGGTCAACACCGACATCGCGCCGCGTGCGCGCACCTTCTTTCGCTCGATGCTGGTGCTGCCGTGGATCTTCACCGCCGTCGTGGTGGCGCTGAACTGGCAGCTGCTGCTCAACCCCTTCGGTCTCATCAACTACTTGCTGCAATGGCTGGGCCTGACCAGCGAGCCGCTTGACTGGCTGGGCGATCCCAATCTTGCCATGTGGTCGCTGCTGCTGATTTCGACCTGGCGCGGCTATCCCTTCATCATGGTCAGCTTCCTGTCGGGTCTGCAAACCGTCCCGCAGGAGCTTTACGAGGCCGCCGAGATCGACGGCGCCGGGTTCTGGCACAAGTTCTGGCACGTCACCCTGCCACAGTTGAAACCGGTGATCTTCGGTGTCGCGCTTCTGGACCTGATCTGGACGTTCCAGCTGTTCCCGCTGGTCTGGCTTGCCACCGGCGGTGGTCCGGGCCGTTCGACCGAGGTGCTGTCGACGCTGACGTTCCGCCTTGCCTTCGTGGATTTCCAGTTCTCCCAGGCAGCGACCGTTGCCGTGTCCATCCTCATCATCTCGGCGGCCTTCACGCTGCTCTACCTGCGCAACGAAGCGCGCCGTCTGTAAGATCCGGAGACAACATGTCACGCATTGAAATCAGCAACCTCGTCAAGATGTACGGGTCCCACCAGGCGCTGCACGGGATCGACATCTCGATCCAGCCGGGCGAGTTCTGCGTTCTCGTCGGCCCCTCGGGCTGCGGCAAATCCACCACCCTGCGCATGGTGGCAGGGCTGGAAACCATTTCGGGCGGCACGGTGTCCATCGGCGACCGGGTGGTCAATGGCCTGCGCCCCAAGGAACGCGGCATCGCCATGGTGTTCCAGAACTACGCGCTGTACCCGTCCAAAACCGTCTACAAGAACATGGCCTTCTCGCTGCAACTGTCGCGCATGCCCAAGCCCGAGATCGACCGCCGGGTGCGCGAGGTCGCCGAGATCCTGGAACTGACGCCGCTTCTGGATCGCAAACCCGGTGCGCTGTCGGGCGGACAGCGTCAGCGCGTCGCCATGGGCCGCGCCATCGTGCGCGACCCGGAAGTGTTCCTGTTCGACGAGCCGCTGTCCAACCTGGACGCCAAGCTGCGCGGCCTCATGCGGGCCGAGATCAAACGCCTGCACCAGCGGCTGCGCAACACGATCATCTACGTCACCCACGACCAGGTCGAGGCGATGACGCTGGCCGACCGCATCGTCATCATGCGCGACGGCAAGATCGAACAGCAGGGCACCCCGGATGAGATCTTTCACGATCCCGACACCGTCTTTGTCGCCGGTTTCATGGGCAGCCCGCCGATGAACCTTGTCGATTGCATGGTGACGCCCACCGGCCTGAAGTTGGGCGACAGCGAGATCGCCTGCGCCACCCCCGCGCGGATCCGTCCCGGAGAACGGGTGATCTGCGGCATCCGTCCCGATGACATCCGCCCCGTGTCCGAAAGCTCTGGAACGGCCACCGCAACTCTGCCTGTCGACCTCATCGAACAACTGGGGACCGAGAAGCTGATCCACTTCCGTGCCGGCTCGCACGAGATGATCGGAAAGACCGGCGGCCGCGTCGATCTTGCCGAAAACCAGCCCCATGCCCTGGGCTTCGACATGGCGCACGCCTATTTCTTCGATCCCGAAACCGGCAAGCGTATCCGATGAGCGCAGCGGTCAAACCCGTGGGCCTGGGCTTTGCGCTGCTGGGCACGACCAACACCGCCCCGATCCCTGAAGACGCGGCCGAAGCGATGTTTGCGGCTGCCTGGGACATGGGGCTTCGACGCTTCGACACGGCCCCGCTTTACGGCGGTGGGCTGTCGGAACAGCGCCTTGGGCGGCTTCTGCGCACGGTACCGCGCGCCGCGTATGTGCTGTCTTCCAAGGTCGGGCGGTACCGCGACTTTGCCGCTGCCGTCGACAATCCCAGGGACAACCCGGGCGACTGGCACGACTACTCGCGCGACGCCACGCTGCGCTCGGTCGAGGCCAGCCTGAAACGTCTGGGCACCGACCGGCTGGACATCGCTTTCGTGCATGACTGCGATGCGGATGTGCCGGCGGCGCTGGACGGCGCCTTACCGGCCTTGGCCGAGCTGAAAGCGCAGGGCGTGGTCGGCGCCATCGGTTGCGGCAGCAATGTCGCCGCCACCCATCTGGCCCTTGCCCAGCGGGCGGATCTCGATGTGCTGATGGTCGCCGGGCGCTTCACCCTGCTCGACCAATCCGCGGCGCAGGCGCTTTTTCCGCTTTGCCTCTCGCGGGGAATTGCGGTCGAACTGGCCGCGCCGTTCAACTCCGGCATCCTCGCCACCGGCCCGGATCATCCGGCAACGCGCTTCGACTATCAGACGCCGGACGACGACACCCGCGCCCGCGTCCGCGCAATCCAGAGCGTCTGCCGCGCACATGGCGTGCCCCTGAAACGCGCGGCCCTGCATTACAGCGCGGCCCATCCGGCGGTCACGCGGCTGGTGCTGGGGCTGACCGCGCCGGAAGGCTTGCGGTCAAACCTCGACGATCTTGCCGCGCCTGTGCCGCCCGGACTTTGGGGCGCATTGGCGGACCTCGGCATCCCCGCCCCGACAGGAGACGCCTAACATGCCCATCACCGCCATCGACGCGCATGTCCACATCTGGGACCGAACCCGAGGCGAGACCTTCATCGCGGAACGGCAGTTTCCGGTCTTGACCGGCAAGTCCTTCCTTCCCGAAGACCTTGCCCCGATCCTGGCCGAGACCCGGGCAGAAAGCGCCGTTCTGGTGCATGGCCCGGCGACGGTGAAACACGCGCTGCATTGCCTCGACCTCTGCCGCCGGTACGCGGTCTTTCGCTCGGTCGTCGGCTGGGTTGATCTGCGCGCCCCGGATTGTGCCGCGCAACTTGCCCGACAGGCCAGCGACGCCGCGTTTCGCGGTGTCCGCTTGACGCCGCTGCTGGACAGGGACCCCGATGGCTATCTGCGCAGCGCGGCGGCGTTGCAGGTCTGCGGCAGCCTGTGTGACAGTGGTGCGCTGGTCGAGGTGCTGGCCCCGCCACCGCTCTTTGGTGCGATCGCCACCCTTGCCGAATCACACCCCCAGTTGACCATCGTCCTGGCGCATTTCGGCTTGCCCGACGGCGATCCGGCCGCTTTCGACGGCTGGCGCCGCGCCATGGCCGGGCTGGCACGGTTTCCCAACCTTCACGTCAAGGTGTCGGGCCTTCCGCTCACCGGCGCCGTCGATCACGACCGCCCGATGACGGACAGACATCTGGCTGCGGTGCTGGAGCTCTTCGGTGCGGATCGTCTGCTGTATGCCAGCAATTGGCCGGTCGCGACCGCACTTGCAAGCCCGCGTCACTGGCGGGACCTGCTCGACGAGGGGCTGCAGACCGCAGGACTTTCAGACCGGCAGATGACCTCGATCTATCGGAGCAACGCCATGCGGCTTTATTGATGGCGAGTGGCAATTCGGGACACAACATCCCGTCGCCTGCGGCTCTTCCAACCGGCGCCACGTCGATCGCAATTCCCTCAGGCCATTCCCGGAGGCGTCGCGCGCAATGCCGCCGCCAACCACCGCAAGGTCCTGGAAGTGCGCGTCATTCAAATGAGGGTTCCCTCGATCACCCACATCGATTCCGGGAAGCTCCACGGCAGCGTCAACCCGTGGCTCATCAGATAGCTGCCGCTGACCTCAATCGGCTGGTGCTTCAGGATCGGATCGCCGCGCGACAAGCCCGGAGCGTCTGCCCGGTTGATCAGCTCGATCCGGTAGGTCGCGTCACGGGTCAGCCGGGTCAGTTGCAGCGGGCGAGGGGTGATCTGTTGCGAGGTTTCGGCCTTGCCCGCGAAAACCACGAAGCGATCACCACCCCGGGCCAGATGCTGCTCGGCGAGCACCGCCGGGTCCGGGCTGTCAAGCCGCAGAATATCGGCGTGAAACATCCAGTCACGGTTGGCTTTCCACCACGCGGTCACGTCTTTCAGGGCGCCCGCCTCCTCCTCGGTCAGCTCGTGCGGGTCCATCTCGAACCCCATGTGCCGCTGCGCCGCCACCCAGGCGCGAAACCGGATGTCCAGCGTGCGGCCCGAGGTGTGGCAGACCCGCGGGCCGACATGAGAGCCGGTGACGGCCATCGGCAGGAAGATTGCCGAGTTGTGCTGCATCCGCAGGCGTTCGATGGCATCGTTGCTGTCGGAGAGCCAGACGCGTTGCGTGCGGCTGAGAATACCGAAATCGATGCGCCCGCCCCCCGAAGCGCAGCTTTCGATTTCTACTTTCGGGTGGGCTTCGCGCAGCCGATCGATCAGCGCATATGAGCCCCGAGTCTGGGCAGCATCGGGCAGCGGCAGGACGCGGTTGTGATCCCATTTGACATAGTCGATGTCGTGCTCGCCAAGGATCTTGCTGATGCGGTCGAACAGGAAATCGCGCACGTCCGGCAGCGCCATGTTCAGAGCCTTCTGATAGCGGCCAAGGATCTGATCCTCGCCGCCCAGAGCCCAGTCAGGGTGCTTGCGGTGAATGTCGCTGTCAGGATTGATCATTTCCGGTTCGAACCAGATGCCGAACGACATGCCGAGGCTTTGGCAATGTTCGATCAACGGCGTCAAACCATCGGGATACTTGCGCGGATCGACCTCCCAATCCGACAGCGCGCGGGTGTCGTCGTCGCGGTTGCCGAACCAGCCGTCATCGAGCACGAAGCGCTCGGCGCCAAGGTCGGCCGCGATCTCGGCGATGCCTTTGAGTTTCTCCAGGTTGTGGTCGAAATAGACCGCTTCCCAGCAATTGTAATGCACCGGGCGCGGGCGGCCGGGAGCAGGGAATTTCACCACAACGTCGCGCAGGTGGCGCTGGTAGGCGACGGCGCAGCCATTGATGCCGTCGTCGGAATATACCGCATACAGCGTTGCGGTCTCGAACCGGGTTCGCGCGTCGCTTTCGACGCGGGCGGCGTGGCCGAACTGGACCTGGCGCCGCCCGTCGGGCAGTTCCTCGGCGACCATGCGGTGGCCGCCGGACCATCCATAGTGGAAGGCATAGGCGTCACCAGCCGCATTGGTCGCCCCCCGGCATGGGAGGAGGAGACCGGGGAAGTGCTCGTGCCCGGTGCGCCCGGTGCGGTTCTCGCGGTAGCGCATGCCGGGCGACCAGGGGATGCGATTCATCTGGAACTCGCCACACCAGCGGCCCGAGAAGTCGATCATCTCGTCGGCCAGTTGCGGTGCCGGAAACACGGGCGCAGAGAGCCAGTGCAGATGCGTCGGCGTATCGCTCTCCAGCACCGCCTTGGCTTCTATCACATGGGTCATCGGATTGATCGCGAAGCTGGCGGTATAGGTCAACCCGTTGGCCGCGTCGCGAAAGGTGAGCGCGATGGAATCGTCGCCCGCCGTGTCCGCAGCAAAGTAGAACTTCGGCAGCAGCGGCGTGCCCGAACCATCGCGCAGGATCAGACCCGGCTGTCCGGGAAAGGTGCGCGTCGCCTCGGGGCAGATCGACAGCTCCGGGTTGGCATCAAGCATGCCGCCGGTGACGTCGATCTGGTTGGCGAGGTAGAGAGTTTCGAGGTCTTCTCCATCCGGCAGTCGCGGTCCCCAATAGACCACCTCGGCGAGGTGGTCCTTGCGGGAACCGATAACAAGGGACTGCCGACAGTCGTCGAGACGCCAGCATTGGATCATTTTACAGCACCCAGGGTCAGCCCCGCGATAAAGTGCTTCTGCATCAGAAAGAACATCGCCACCGGCGGCAGGGCCGCCACGATGGAACCGGCACTCATCAGGTGGTAGGCGGCGCGGAACTGGGAGTTGAAGCTGGTAATGCCTGCGGTCACAGGTTGCGCGTCCGGCCCCTGCGTCAGCACGATGGCCCAGAAGTAATCGTTCCAAATGAAGGTGAAGATCAGCACGCTGAGCGCGGCAATCGCCGGTTTCATCAGCGGCAGGACCACGTACCAGAAGATCTTCCATTCCGCGACGCCTTCCACGCGGGCAGCTTCGATCAGCGGGAAAGGGAGTTGCCGAATGAAGTTGCGCATGAAGAGCGTGCAGAATCCGGCCTGGAAGGCGACGTGGAACAGGACCAGCCCGGTCTTGGTGTTATAGAGCCCGAGATCCAGGGTGAGGTCACGCACGGGCACCATGAGAATCTGGAACGGTACGAAATTGCCCGCGACAAACATGAAGAATATCAACAGGTTGCCCTTGAACCGGTAGATGCCCAGTGCAAATCCGGCCATGCAGGACAGCGCCACCGCGCCAATCACCGTGGGCACGGTAATGAACACCGAATTCAGCATGTAGCGCGGCATGTCGCTCTCAAGAAACACCTTGCCATAGTTGGCGACGCCTTCGAAGGACGAGGGCACGCCCCAGTAGTTGCCTTGGGTGAAGTCAACGTCGGGTTTGATCGAGAAGACCGCGACGGCGATCAGCGGGGCCAGCCAGAAGATCAGGGCGATAGGCAGCAGGGCCTGATAGGTCAGTTGCCAGGAGCGGGGAGACTTTTCGATGGGGGTCGGGAACATCTCAGTGGCCCTTCTCTTCTTTGTACATCGAGTAGAGGAAGTACGCGATGAAGCAGAGCATGATCATGAACAGCACGACGGCGATCGCAGCACCATATCCCATGCGGAACCCGTATTCGCTGAGCGCCTTTTCGAACATGTAGAAAGACAGGACGCGGGTCTGTCCGAACGGGCCGCCGTTGGTCATGATCGAGATCAGGTCAAAGGACCGCAGCGCGCCAATGATCGTAACCACGAAGGCGATGAAGGTGGCGGGTTTGAGTTGCGGGATGATGATGTACCACAACATCCTGAACCCTTTGGCGCCGTCCAGTCGCCCGGCTTCGATCTGTTCAGGGTCAACGGCGTTCAGACCAGTGAGGTAGAGGATCATGCAATAGGCGGTTTGCGGCCAGAGGCCGGCGATGATGATGCCGTAGGTGGCCAGCGTCGGATCGCCCAGCACATTGATTGTTCCGATGCCGAACCAGCCAAGGAAAGTGTTCAGAAGCCCGAATGTCGGGTCGTAGAACCAGGTGAAGACCAGCCCCACAACGACCTGGGAAATCACGAAGGGAAAGAAGAACAGCGACTTGTAGAGCCTGATGCCCGTGACCGTCTGGTTGAGGAACAGCGCGATGGCAAGGCCCACCGGAATGGCCAGAAGATAGAGCACCAGCCACTTCAGGTTGTTCCACAGCGACACTTCGAAGGCGCTGTCGTCCATCAATTCGCGGTAGTTTTCCAGACCGACATAGGTCGGCTCGCTCAACCCGTCCCAGTCATAGAGCGAGACCGAGAAGCTCTGGTAGATCGGGAAGATGACGTAGAACAGGAAAAACAGGATTGCCGGTGCAAGAAACAGCCATGGGGTAATGGCGATCTCGTTGCGTTTGTAGAAAGACCGCCGGGGCGGCTCGTACTGATCGACGGGGAGAGCTGGCGAAGTGGTCGACATGACACGCCTTTCCTGGTCAGGCAGGCCGCGAGGGCACGCCCTTGCCACTTTACGGATGTCCCGCCCGGGAACGGCCCCGGGCGGGACGGTCAGGTTATTTGTAGACCCGCGTCGAAACCTTATCGAGACGGTTCAGGATGTCGTCGAGGTTGTCGGGGAACACCATGAACTCTTGCAAGCCCTGCATGGCTTCGGCGGCCATTTCCGCCGGGAAGTCGCGATCAAAGAACTGCGCGACGCCGCCGGGGCTGTTGGTCGACAGCATCTCGAAGCCTTCCTTCAGGAACTTGTCATCATCGACCGCGGCCTTGGCGTTGACCGGCAGCTGCTGCAGGTTCGCACCATTGTTGATCTCGGTCTGGACATCGGCAGAAACGACGAACTTCAGGAAGGCGCGTGCCGCGTCCTTGTTCTGCGCGCCCGCAGGGATGTGGAAAGTGTCGGTCGGCGCGTCTTCAGCCAGCGGGATCGACGGGTCCATCGGCGGGAACTGGTAGAAGTCGAGCTTGCTGTCGTCGAGCCCGGATTCGCGCAGCGGCGCGACCGCGAAGTTGCCGATCAGGATCTCCACCGCATCGCCGGAGACGATGAAGGGCAGCGCTTCCTGCCAGCTATAGGTCTGGTGGTTGTCGACGAACGCGCCCATGTCGATGAGCTCTTTCCAGTTGGCAAAGGTCTGGCGAACGCTGTCATCGGTCCATTTGATCTCGCCCGCCGCCAGCTTCATGTGGTGGTCAAAGCCATTGGTGCGCAGGTTGAGATAGTCGAACCAGCCGCCTGCGGTCCAAAGGAACTTGGTGCCGATGGTGTAGCATTTCTTGCCGGCATCCAGGATGGCCTGGCAGTTGGCCTTCATTTCGTCGAAGGTGGCAGGCTCGGACAGGCCCAGCTCTTCGTAGATGTCCTTCCGGTAGTACATGCCCCATTGGTAGTAGGTATAGGGCACGCCCCACTGCTTGCCGTCGATGGTCATCGCACCCTTGGTCGAAGCGAGGTTTTCGGCGATTTCGGGATCTTCCCAGAGATCCGAAACATCTTCGAGCAGATTGGCCCGGACGTAGGGACCCATCCGATTGGCCGCATACCAGGTCGCAACGTCCGGAGAATCCGCGGTCAGAAAGTTGCGGATCTGGGTTTTGTAGGCCTCGCGGTCGATGACCGTGGTTTCGATGGTCAGGTCGGGATGCATCTCGCCAAAGTCGGCAATCATCTTCTCCATCGTCGCCCGCGGCGCGGGGTTCGACGTGTCGAGAAAGATCTTCAGTTCGCCCGAAAGCGGCGCTGAATGCGAGTCAGCAAAGGCCGCACCCGCCATCAGGTTCGTGACTGCCAGACCGGCAATCGTCCAGTATTTCATTGTTCTCATTTGCGTCCTCCCAGGCGCTGCGGGCTCATTATTTGAGACACGATTTTGATTATTGATTTAATGTATTCGATGGCGCTAACGTGTCAACAGTCTATTGGAGAGAGCCTTATGGCCGAAAGAGCGAGTACTCAGGGTGAAGAAACTGCCGGCGTCGCGACCGTTGGCAAGGCCATCGAAGTGCTCGACCTGATCTATGAGTTCGGCCGCCCGGTTCGGTTCAAGGAACTGCAGGCGGCCAGCCGGTTCCCCAAGCCGACGCTGTACAGATTTGTGCAGACACTTACCGAACACGGCATGTTGAGCTTCGATCCCGATCGCAACGTCTACTTCCTTGGCATCCGGCTGGTCCGCCTGGCCCATGCCGCGTGGCGTCATTCGATGATCGCGCCGGTGGCCCAGCCGCATCTGAGCGCGCTGGCCAATCAGATCGGCGAAGCTGTCTATCTCTCGCGACTCGATGGTGGCCAGTGCGTCTGCCTTGACCGTGGCGCGCCGGACGACCTTGCCGGCATGTTCCTCGACGTCAATCGGATTTACCCGAGCTATTGCACGGCTGTCGGCAAGGCGATGCTGGCCTGCCTGCCGGAAGAGGAGCTTGACCGGGCCCTGACGCAACAGAGCTTTCACCGGATGACGGACGCAACCATCACCGAAGAGGCCGTGTTGCGCAGGGAACTCGACCAAACCCGCGAGCGCGGCTTTGCCATCGAAGACGAGGAACACATCCGCGGCATCCTTGCCGTCGCGGTACCGATCATGACGCCTGTCGGCAGTCTTCTGGGAGGCTTGGGCATTCATGCCCCGGACCGGCGCACAGATCTTGCGAAGCTCAAGAGCCAATTGCCGGAGATCCAGAAAACCGCCGGAAAAATCGCCCGGGATGCCGCCGACTGGAGCTTTCCCGAAGCCAATCAACACAATGCAAAATCAGGGATTTGAGTCATGACCGGAGTGACACTCAACAACGTCGTCAAGCGCTACGGTGGCACCGTGCAAGTGATCCACGGCGTCGACCTGAAGATCGAGGACGGCGAATTCTGCGTCTTCGTCGGCCCGTCGGGCTGCGGCAAGTCCACGTTGATGCGCATGGTGGCCGGTCTGGAAGAGACCACCGAGGGCACGATCCACATCGGCAAGCGCGACGTGACGCGGATGGACCCGGCCGAGCGCGGCGTGGCCATGGTGTTCCAGACCTACGCGCTTTATCCGCACATGACGGTCGAGGAAAACATGGGGTTTGGCCTGAAGATGAACGGCCACCCCAAAGACGAGATCCAATCCAAAGTCTCCGAGGCCAGCCGGATCCTGAAGCTTGACGAATATCTCAAGCGCAAGCCGGCCGCGCTTTCCGGCGGCCAGCGTCAGCGCGTCGCGATTGGCCGTGCCATCGTGCGCGGGCCTGAGGTGTTCCTGTTCGACGAGCCACTGTCCAACCTCGATGCCGAATTGCGCGTCGAGATGCGGGTCGAGATCGCGCGGCTGCACAAAGACATTGGCGCCACGATGATCTATGTCACCCACGATCAGGTGGAAGCCATGACGATGGCCGACAAGATCGTCGTGTTGCGCCTGGGCAAGATCGAACAGGTCGGTGCACCGCTCGATCTGTACCGGGATCCGGACAACAAGTTCGTTGCCGGCTTCATCGGCTCCCCTGCGATGAACTTTCTGAAGGGCAAGGTGAATGCGCAAGGCACCGTCGATGTCCCCGCGCTGAAGTCTGCGGTACCTGTGCCGGTCAAGATGCCGCCGCCGGGAACCGAAGTGATCTTTGGCATTCGTCCCGAACATGTCGTGGTCAGCGAGGGCGACACCATGTCGATCGAACTGACCGAAGCGTTGGGCGGAGTGTCCTTCGACTATATTCAGGCCGACACCGGCGAGCGGCTGATTGTCGAAGAACGCGGCGATCACAGGTCTTCGCCGGGGGCGCGGGTAAACCTGAGCTTCGATCCGGCGCGGTCCTACCTCTTCGATGCCGCAACCGAAGCGCGCATTCGCTGACATCTCGGACGCCCACCTTCGGGCCGGGCGCAAGCTTGGGGTATTTTACAACAGCCGGGATACCTGTCCGGGGCGGCGCCGGATATATCGGCTCGCTCAAGGTAAGTCGATGGATGGAGAACGGCTTCCATGTCGTTTTCGCCAACCTCTCTCAGGGCAATCCCGACCGGCGATCGATGTGCTGGAGCAGAGTCCATACGGCGCAGCAGCGCTCGGGGCGCGCTTGACGGGCGGCGGTTTTGGCGGCTCTATCGTGGTGCTGGTGGCGGATGACAGGCTCGACGAGGTTCGCGCGGCGTTCCCGAAGTCGCGGGTGCGAGCAGCAACCTGGATGCATCGCGAATTGACCTGACGGTTTTGGAGTAGGACGCATGAAGCGAACTCTTGGCACGTGTTATTATCCCGAGCACTGGCCGCGCGAGATCTGGCAAGAAGACGCGCGCCGGATGGCTGAGGCCGGTCTGACATGGGTGCGGATTGGCGAGTTCGCATGGTCGCGACTTGAGCCTGTTGCGGGCGAATATGACTTTGACTGGCTGGACGATGCGATCGCGGTTTTGGGTGCGGCGGGGCTGAAAGTGGTGCTTGGGACCCCAACAGCAACGCCGCCTCGGTGGATGATTGATCGCCATCCCGACATGTTGGCGGTGGATGCCGACGGGCGGCCGCGCAAGTTCGGCTCACGCCGTCATTATTGCTTCAGCCATGAGGGCTACAAAGGCGAATGCGCGCGAATCGTGACGCGATTGGCCGAGCGCTACGGGCGAAATCCCCATGTCGCCGCGTGGCAGACGGACAATGAATTCGGCTGCCATGACACGACGTATTCCTACAGCGATGCGGCGCGGGATGCGTTTCGCGGCTGGTTGCGCAGCCGATATCCCGGGCAGGGGAACGACGGCGACATCGACGCGCTGAACGCGGCATGGGGCAATATCTTCTGGTCAATGGACTATGGCGATTTCGACCAGATCGATCTGCCGAATCTGACGGTGACGGAACCGAACCCGTCCCACGTGCTTGATTTCCGGCGCTTCAGTTCGGATCAGGTGGTGGCATTCAACCGCCTTCAGTCAGAGATCATCCGCGCGCATTCGGATGCGCCGATCGCGCATAATTACATGGGACGGATAACCGATTTCGACCACTACGATGTCGGCGCGGATCTGGATATTGCCAGTTGGGACAGCTATCCGCTGGGGTTTCTGGAAGATCGGGTTCCGGCGACAGTCGCGCAACAGCAGACCTATGCGCGCCAGGGCGATCCGGATTTTCAGGCGTTTCACCATGATCTCTACCGTGCGGTCGGGCGCGGGCGCTGGTGGGTGATGGAACAACAACCGGGGCCGGTGAACTGGGCGCCGTACAATCCCGCGCCCTTGCCGGGGATGGTGCGGCTCTGGAGTTGGGAAGCCTTTGCGCACGGGGCCGAGGCGGTGTGTTATTTTCGCTGGCGTCAGGCACCGATGGCGCAAGAGCAGATGCACGCCGGATTGCTGCGGCCCGATAGTGTTGATGCCGCCGGGATAAAGGAGGCGCGACAGGTTGCGGAAGAACTGGCCGGCGCGCCCGAGGTCAGCCCCTCGCAACCAGATATTGCCCTGATCTTCGACTACGACGCGGAATGGGCCTGGGCGATCCAGCCGCACGGCGCGGGTCTCAGCTATTTTGAATTGGTGTTTGACACCTATCGCGCACTGCGCCGCCTGGGCTTGTCGGTGGATATCCTGCCAGCCAGACCAGACGTGCTGGATGGCTACAAACTCATTGTTGCGCCCGGTTTGATGCACATGACGGAGGCCTTGAAAGCCGCGCTGAACGACAGCGGTACAACCGTCCTGATCGGCCCGCGCAGTGGCGCGCGGGATGCCACGATGCGCACGCCGGTTCCGCTCCCGCCCGCGATGCCGGGGCTGGATGTGACGGTGAGTTACGTCGAAAGCCTGCGCCCGGATCTGCCGATCGGGCTGCAAGGCGGCGGCGCGATCCGCAGCTACCGGGACGTTCTGGAAACCAGCGCAGAAATTCTGGTGCGGACCGAGGCCGGCGAAGCCGCGTTGGTGGCTCAAGGCCAGATCCTGTATTCTGCCGGGTGGTTTGATCCCAGTGCGATGATGCGCGTCATGCGGCTGGCCTGCCTGCGGGCCGGGATTGACACGATGGATTTGCCTGGCGGCGTGCGGTGTCGCGACACCGGGACAGAGCGGTTCTGGTTCAATTACGATACCGAGACGCATGTGGTGGCGGGCATGACTCTGGACCCTGTCTCTGTGACCCGCGCACATCGGGCCTAGATGTCCGGTTGCGGCGCGTGATCAGTCTTTTTCCGCCGCCTTCAACAGCTTGCGTAGCGCGCCATCCAGCGTGGCGATCTCGTCCTCCGAAAGCGCCGCCAGCAGTGTCTTCTGCGTCTCGACATGCTCGCCGACCGCAGTGTCGATCAGATCGAAGCCCTTTTTCGTCAGCTTCACCACCGCCCGGCGGGCGTCGTTCGGGTCGGCTGTCCGCGTGACCAGGCCCTGCCTGGCCAGTTGCTCGATGCGGTTTGTCATCGTGCCGGATGTGATCATCATCGAGGCCATCAGTGCGCCGGGCGAAAGGGCGTGTGGGGGCGGTGAGCGGCGAAGAGTCGCCAGCACATCGAACCCGGCAGCGTTCACCCCGTGGCGCGCAAAGGTCTCGTTCAAGCGGCCAGAATTGTAGTGAAACACGCGGCTGAGCCGCCCGATGGGGCCCATGGCGCTGATATCCAGGTCCGGCCGCGCCTGTCGCCACTGATCAAGAATTCTGTCCACTGCATCCATGCGAGAGAAGGTATCGCATCATTATCTTGACATCAAGAGAATTGGCGGTATCTTGAGGTCGAGATAAATGATTGGACGTCACCATGCCCCGCACATTCGACCTGATCCTGACCGCGCTCGCCCCGGCGATCTGGGGCAGCACCTATATCGTCACCTCCGAGCTTCTGCCCGATGGCTACCCGATGACGGCGGCGATGCTGCGGGCGCTGCCTGCGGGCATCCTGCTGCTGCTGTTCACCCGCGCCCTGCCGCGCGGCATCTGGCTGGTTCGGTCCCTGGTGCTCGGCGCGCTGAACTTCTCGATCTTCTGGTGGCTTCTCTTCGTAGCCGCCTACCAGCTTCCCGGCGGGGTCGCGGCCACGGTCGGGGCGATCCAGCCGTTGATCGTGCTGTATCTCTCGAAGCTGCTGCTGGACCAGGGCAGTCCCCCGGCGGCGCTGATCGCCGGGGTCTGCGGCATCCTTGGCGTGGCGCTGCTGGTGCTGACGCCGGGCGCGGCGCTGGATTGGACCGGCATCCTTGCGGCCCTCGGCGGCGCGATTTCGATGGCCGTCGGCACGGTGCTGACCCGAAAATGGCAACCGCCCGTGCCGGCACTCACATTCACGTCCTGGCAGTTGACGGCCGGGGGTCTGCTGCTTCTGCCCGTGGCCCTGCTGTCCGAACCGCCCCTGCCGCCGCTCGATACCGGCGCGGTGCTCGGCTTTGTCTTTCTCGGCCTGATCGGCGGCGCGCTCACCTATTTCTTCTGGTTCCGCGGCATTGCGCGCCTGGGCCCGGCCACCGTCGCCCCGCTCGGCCTGCTCAGCCCTGTGGCCGCCACTCTGCTCGGCCTCGGCATTCTCGGCGAAACCCTCAACGTCCCCCAGACGGCTGGCATGGTCCTGGTTCTGGTCGGCGTCTGGCTCGGCCAGCATGCGCAGCGCAATGCGCCCTCCCCTTCCCCACAGGCGCCGGCAGCCTCCTGCGCCTGAGATATTGCAAGGACACCCCGATGACCCAACCGACGCTGCTTCTGATGACCGGATCGCTGCGCGGCAGGTCCTTCAACCGCAAGCCGGTGATCGCGGCGGCTCGGCTCTTCTACGGGACGCCTGTCATGGCCGATCTCGATCTGCCGCTCTACAACGGGGATGTCGAGGACCGCGACGGCATTCCCCACAAGGTGCGCGATCTGCGCGACCGGATCGCCGCCGCCGATGCGGTCGCGATCTCCACGCCGAAAAACAACCGGTCGCTCTCGGGCGTGCTGAAGAACGCGCTCGATTGGGTCAGTCGTGCTGGCGACAATCCCTGGGCGGACAAGCCGGTCGCCCTCATGGCAGCCGCTGGCGGCCAGGCAGGCGGCGCACGGGCGCAATACGCGCTGCGTCTCGCGCTCGACCCGTTCCAGCCACGTCTGTTGACCGGCCCGGAAGTGATGGTCGCGCGCCCCGAAGCTGAATACGACGCAGAGGACCAGTTGACCGGAGAGGCCTATCGAAAGGCACTGGCGACGCTCATGGCCAGGCAGAAAGCCGAAACCACCCGTCAAGATCGGGCCGCCGCCTAAGTGTTTGATCCCATTGTTTGATGGTGCGATCCTTTCTCAGGAATGGAAGGGAGCATTGCGGGACAAGTTCGTCACGGGAGCGCCGCGACCACGCGCGCCGTCAGAGCTGCAATGCAGCGATCGCAAGCTTCGCTCGCGCAGCTGAGCCGGGAACTCGGCATCAATCCCAAGACCGTCGCAAAGTGGCGCAAGCGGGCGACGGTGGAGGATTTGAAGACCGGGCCGAGGGAGCCGCGTTCGACCGTTCTCACCGAAGCGGAGGAGGCCATGATCGTCGCATTCCGACGGCACAGGCTGCCGCCGCGGATGATTGCCTCTATGCGCTTCAGCCGTCGATTCCGCATCTGACGCGGTCGGCGCGACCTCGGTGCCTCAAGCGGCAGGGCATCTCGCGCTTGCCGGATGTCGAGGGCGACAAGCCAAAACGACAGCGGTTCAAGCGATATCCTATCGGCTACTTTCATGTCGACTTGGCCGAGATTCAGGCTCTGAAGGGCAAGCTCTACCTCTTTGTCGGCATTGACCGGACCAGCAAATTCGCAGTCACCCAACTCGTGGACAAGGCAGATCGCAAGACCGCCTGGGAGTTCCT
>NZ_JBFBVU010000030.1:0-49749 GCF_040689105.1 Meridianimarinicoccus marinus | reverse complement strand
TCAAGCACGCCTATGAGATGGGCAGATCGGAAGTGCATCGAACCCGCATCATGTTGGCAGTCTCCGCGCTGACCACGAACCGAAGTATGTACCCGAAGGATCTCAGGCGAAGGCCCCGCAGATCGACGAGGAGCAGGTCAAGGAACTGCATGCCAAGATCGGCGAGCTGGCCGTGGCCAACGATTTTTTGTCCAGAAAGCTCAAACCGTGGATCGGCAAGTGAGGCGAAAGATGGTCGAGCCCGCCAATCCCGGCCTGCCGATCGGCGAGCAGTGCAAGTTGCTGTCGATCTCGCGCTCGTCGTTCTACTACCAGCCCAAGAGCGAGACGGCGATGAATCTGATGCTGATGCGTCAGATCGACGAGCAGTTCCTGGAGACCCCGTTCTTCGGCGTCCGGCAGATGACATGGCACCTCCGCAACGAAGGCCATCTGGTGAACGAGAAGCGCATCCGACGCCTGATGCGGCTAATGGGCCTCATGCCGATCTACCAGAAGCCCAGCACCCGCAAAGCCGGGAAGGGACACAAGACCTGACCTTATCTGTTGCGCGGTCTGCGGGTCACACGGCCCAATCAGGTCTGGGCAGCCGACATCACCTATCTACCTATGCGACGGGGCTTTCTGTATCTGGTTGCCATCATGGACTGGCACACCCGCAAGGTGCTGGCATGGCGCATCTCGAACACGCTGGAAGCCGACTTCTGCGCCGATGCGCTGAACGAGGCGATTCACAAGTTCGGCCCGCCTGAGATCATGAATACGGATCAGGGCAGCCAGTTCACGTCCTTCGCCTGGACGGACCGGTTGCGCCGATCTGCTGTGCGCATCTCGATGGATGGCAAAGGCCGCTTCCTCGACAACATATTCGTGGAGCGGCTCTGGCGGAGCCTGAAATACGAGTGCGTCTATCTGCACGCCTGGGAAACCGGATCAGAGGCCAAGGCCGGCGTTGGCAAGTGGATCGAGTTCTACAACCGAAGGCGCCCCCATTCCGCCCTTGGCGGCAAACCACCAGCCATGGTCTATTGGCTGAAAAACGACGAAACCCAACCCGATCAGCAGGAGCAAAGAGTAGCTTAAACTACGCGGAAGTCTGTCCAAACATTGGGGAGTAGCTAACATGCCGACGCTCACCTCGCGGGCATATCGATCCCGAATCTCGCCAAACAGTTTCCGCGAGACGATCAGGTCGCGATTGCCAATTTCGTACTCTTCGCGCGCGGCCCAATCCTTCGCGGCCCGCTTGGCTGGGAACACTTTGGACCGCCGAACACCACCGACGCAGACATGCGCGCGCCACTTCCCATTGAACTGTTGAATCGATGCCATTGCCCAACGCGGTTTACGCACGATGTGTAATTCGTGCGTAAGAGGTTGCGCATTTTTTGCGCCTTCTAGGCAAGCACCCAAGCGCACATCGCAAAGAAGTCCTTAAAATGCAACGGGCTGCGCGTCAGTGACGTGCAGCCCGTTGCGTTAATGGTGCCGGTCGAGGGACTCGAACCCCCGACCACCTGATTACAAATCAGATGCTCTACCAGCTGAGCTAGACCGGCGCCATGCGCGCGGTGGGTACCGAGTTTGCCCTGGCGTGGCAAGGAAAAATTGCGTTTTCCGAGCCTACTTGTTCGACCGCGCCAGAACCAGTACCGCGGCCAGGCCGACGCCGATCACCAGCATGGCCGGCGGGGCCGCGTCGCCGATACGCTCCAGCGAGGCCTGACCATAGACCCGCGTGGCCAGCGTGTCGAAGTCGAAGGGGCGCAGCAGCAGGGTCGCCGGCAGTTCCTTGACAGAATCCACGAAGACCAGAAGCAGCGCCGTGCCGATGGACCCCGAGATGATCGGCAGATGCACATGCCGCAGCGTGCCGCCTGCCGTGCGCCCCAGCGAGCGTGCCGCCATGGGCAGACTGGGCGACACGCGCCCAAGGGCGCTGTCCGCCGCGCCCTGAGCGATGGCAAAAAAACGAACCGCATAGGCCAGAACCACCGCGAAGGCGGATCCTGTCAGCAACAGCCCCGGATCATGGCCCGTCACCGAGGTGATCAAATCGGCAAGGCGGTGATCGACGGCGGCCAGCGGCATCAGGATGCCCAGCCCAAGAACCGCGCCGGGCGCGGCATAGCCAAGCGTGGTGACCGGCAACACCGTGCGCGGCAGGCGTTTTCCGGACAGGCGCACGCCATAGACCATGAACAGCGCCGCCGCGACGGTCAGGATGGCCGCACAGCCGCCCACAAGCAGCGTGTTGCCAAGCGCCTGCACCAGCGCGGGGTCTTTCCATTCGGCCGCGTTGCGCAACGCCAGAAGGCCGATGACGCTGATGGGCAAGCCAAAGCCACCAAGCACCGGGGCCGCGCAGACGCCGGTGGCAATCCAGGCCCGCAGGCCCCTCAGGGTCTGTTTCTGCAAGGGGCGTTGCTGGCGGGACAGGCGGAAGAACCGGCTGCGGCGACGGCTGGATTTCTCAAGTCCGACCAGGAAAAACACCAAGGTCAGGATCACGATGGCGATCTGGGCGGCGCCGCCGGGGTTACCTGCCTCCAGCCAAGTCGTGAAGATGCCGGTGGTCAGGGTCTGGACTGCGAAATATTCCACCACGCCGAAGTCGCTGACGGTCTCCATCATGGCGATGGCGGTTCCGGCTGCGATGGCCGGACGGGCCAGCGGCAGGCCGATGCGGAAGAAGCGGCGCACCGGGCCGGCCCCCAGCGTGCGCGCCACGTCGAAGGCACAGACCGATTGTTCGCGGAAGGCGGCGCGGGCCAGCAGGTAGACATAGGGATACAGGGCCGCGCCCAGCACCAGAACCGCCGCGCCGCGCGACCGCACTTCGGGGAACCAGTAGTCGCGCGAACTGGTCCAGCCGAACAGCGACCGCAGGCCGGTCTGCACCGGGCCTGCGTATTCCAGAAGATCGGTCAGCGCATAGGCGCCGATATAGGCCGGAATCGCCAGCGGCAAAAGCAGCAGCCACTCCAGCCAGCGGGCGCCCGGAAAGCGGTACATGGTGATCAGCCACGCGGTGACCGTGCCGGTGACGGCGGTGGTCAGGCCGACGGCGATCATCAGGAACAGCGTGTTGGACAGGTAGCGCGGCAGGGTGGTGGACCACAGGTGCATCCAGATGCCGTTGCCGGGGGTCAGCGCCAGCCAACCGACGGCGATCAGCGGCGCGGCCACCACCGCCGCCACCAACAGCGCGCCCACCGACCAGACATCGATGCCCGCGCGGCGGATCTTCATTCCCAGTGCCTGCGCCATCCGTCAGCCCCTGCCCTGCGTGCCGCTCACATTCCCAGCGCTTCCTTGTAGAGTTCCAGAACCGCTTCTTCCTCGGCGATGTCGTCCTTGTCGCGCTTGCGCAACGCGACGACCTTGCGCAGCACCTTGGTGTCATAGCCGCGTGCCTTGGCCTCGGCCATGACCTCTTTCTGCTGCTCGGCCAGGTCTTTCTTTTCCGCTTCAAGCCGTTCGAAACGCTCGACAAACTGGCGCAGCTCGTCGGCGGTTACACGGTAGTTCGCATCGGTATCGGTATCGGTCGCGCTCATCTTGTCCTCTGGGTTGTCAGGGCGCAGGGATACCCCCGCACGCCGTGGCCCGCAAGGCCATGCGGGTTGAACATCGGTCAAGACCGCGCTACGCCCGGCGCGCAACTATTGGAGCGGTGCCATGGACATTCTGATCTGGATCGGGGCGGGAATTTCCCTGCTGGGCGTGGCAGGGCTGATGGCCTGTGTTCTCATCGCGACAAAGGCCAGACGGGCCGGGCTGTCCGATGACGAATTGCGCGCCAAGCTGAAGTCGGTGGTCGCCTTGAACATGGCCGCCCTGATGGTTTCTGCCATCGGGCTGATGTGCGTGGTCATCGGCATCATGTTGGGATGATGCCGATAATCGCCTCGTCCGGCCGGTGTCAGACCGGCAGATTGTCGTAGAATTCCTCGAGGATCTCGGCCTCGAGCGTTTCGATGGCTTCGCGAAGGTCGGCCGGAACCGGCTCCTGCGAGGTTTTCAGGATATCGACCATTACGCGCACTTCGTCGTGAAGATCCTTGGGCTGTGTATGCGGCTGCGCCAGTTTGCTGCGCAATGCGTCAAGCTTCTGCTTCAGAATTTCGGTGGCCATGTCGTGTTCTCCCTTTCTGTACTTCGACGCGATCCGTATCTTATCGCTTGGGTGACGACCAGCCTGCATGGAAACGGGGGAGCCGGTCGCGGATTTTGCCTGTTCGGCTGACAGTAGCAGCCCGTTTGCCCTGAAATGTGACAGCCGGGCACGGCTTTGGTGGCAATTTCAGCGCGTATCACCTGAGCTTTACCACGCGCACCCCCCTGGGGACGTTGATCAGCGTCAAACTGCTGGAAAAAGGTTTATCAAACCTTGCAATGCATAGTAAAGTTTGCATATGTGGCGGAAGCGCGCATGGCGCGAGATCGGGCGGGGAACGGACCACCGCTATAGCGAAGGGAACAGACAATGCCAGTCGAATGGATTTTCGGATTGATCGGAGGGCTGATAATCGGAACCGCCGGCGCGGTGTTCTTGCTGGCCAATGGCCGGATCATGGGCGCCAGCGGCCTGATCGGCGGGCTGGTCGACGGCTCGGGCCGCGCCAACCGCAATGAGCGTCTGGCCTTCTTGGCCGGGCTGGTGGGCATGCCGATGATCATTGCCCATGTCTTCGGTTTCGTGCCTGACACCGCGGTGACCGGCAAAATTGCCGCTCTTGTGGCCGCCGGGCTTCTGGTCGGAATCGGTACAAGGGTGGCCAACGGCTGCACCTCTGGCCATGGGGTCTGCGGGATTTCCCGGCTGTCGTTGCGGGGGATCGTCGCCACCGTGTTCTACATCGGCGCCGGCGGTCTGACCGTCGTGGTGTTCCGCCACATTCTGGAAGTGATCTGATGCGCAACCTTTTCGCAGCGCTGGCCGGCAGCCTGTTCGGCACCGGTCTTCTGATCTCGGGCATGACCGACACCCGCAAGGTACAGGGATGGCTCGACATTTTCGGGGATTGGGATCCGACGCTGGCCTTCGTCATGGGCGGCGCAATCTTGCCGATGGCGGTGGCCTGGCTCTATACAAGGGGCCGCAGCCCGCTGATGGGCGGGCAGTTTCCCGCCCCGCCCGAACAGAAACTGGGCCGAAATCTGATCCTGGGCTCGATCCTGTTCGGCATGGGCTGGGGGCTGGTCGGCCTGTGTCCTGGACCGGCCATGGCCTCGCTCAGTTTCGGTGGGCCGGGGGTCTGGATTTTCGTCCTGGCGATGGTGGCCGGGATGTGGGCGGCGCCGCATGTGCGGATGCGTCTGGACGCCCTGAACGCGAGCGCATAACCTGCGGCCCATGAACATCAAGCCACTCTCTGACAGCTACGCTGTCTCGCCCCAGATCACGCCCGACGACCTTGCCATCATCAAGGCCGAGGGCTTCACCACGGTCATCAACAATCGCCCCGACGAAGAAATTCCGTCGGAGCTGCAGGATGCAGCTATGCGCGCCGCGGTCGAGGCCGCGGGACTGGCGTATGTGGTCAACCCGGTCCGCCATTCCGGCATGACGGCAGACAATCTGACCGTGCAGAAGGACGGCATGGCCTTGGGCAAGGTTCTTGCCTATTGCGCCTCGGGCAACCGGTGCGCCATCGTCTGGTCGCTGATCATGGCGCCCGAGCTTGGCGCCGATGGCGTGCTGTCGGCCACGCGCGCCGTGGGCTACGACCACAGCGCCTTCCGCCCGCAATTTGAAGCCGCCGCGCAAGCAGTCGGCTAGACCGGCGTCGGGGTCGAGGGGACGAGCGCCCCTCCCCCACTTTCCGCGTCGGGCGACGTGTCCGAATCCGGGCGCGCTGTGACAGCCTTTGGCAAGGGCATAACTTTTTCTGCCAGTTTGACCGCCCGGAATTCGCCGCTTTTGCCCAGCATCACCCTGGCGACCTTGCGACCGTCGGTGCCGACAAGGTGAAGCCGGTCAAGCGTCTGTTCCGAAAACGGCAGGGTGTCGCCCGGCACAAGTCGGGACACTTTCGACAAGGGCAGGCGCACGGTCATCAGCACCGCCTCAAGCGTGGCGTTGCTGTCGAGGATGCGCTCGTGCCAATCGGCGGTCCAGTTATCCGGGCGCGGCTTGGGATCCTCGGCGAGTGTCGGCGGTTCGGTGGTCACGGGCTGCAACGGCAAGATCAGCGTCAGCCGCCCCCTGCGCTTGCCCTGGGCAATGTCGACATCAAGCCCCAGCACGCGATGTGGCGCATCCGCCAGAAGATGCGGCAGTCGTCGATGGCTGAGCACCTGATCGCGCGGCAGAAATCCTTGGGCCCAGTTGCTGTCCGGCATCCCCTGCAATCGCTCCGCCAGACTGCCCAAACAGATGGTCAGGAACCGCCGACACAAAACCGCGTCGGTTTGCGTGGCAACCCGCAGGGGCGGTTCTTCATCGGTGATCCGGCGGGCGGTTTGCGCCTGAAGGATGGCGGTCAGCAGACTGTTGTCGAAGGCCGCCATGCCCCAGGCCTGACCCGGACCGCGCAGGGACACCAGCAATACCGCGTCGGATGCGTGATCGGCGACCGCTTCCACCGTCATTTCGCCGACGTCCGTCCCCGCGACCGCCAGCGGCAGCTTCAACGCGTCCTGTCCGGCCCGCGACACGGCCAGCGCCGCCGCACGCGGCAGCGTCATCGGTTGATCCCCCGGCGCCAATCGGGAGGGTTTGGCCATGCGTTTCAACACCGGGGCGGGGTCAGTCATCGGGTATCCAGCAGCAAGAGGGTTCGCTGCCACATTGTCCCGGCAGGGTTAGTTTTTCCTGAACATTCCGGCTCAGGCGGCGCGTTCCATGGGAACTTTCGGCAGAATCACCCGAAATGCCGCGCCGCCCTGCCCCGGCAGATAGGTGACCGAACCGCCCAGTTTGGCCATGATCTCGCGGCAGATGGCCAGCCCCAGACCGGCGCCACCGGCGGCAGAGTGATCCGAAAGACGCGAGAATTTCTCGAAGATCAGGCTTTGGCTTTCCGTCGGAATGCCACTGCCATTGTCGACAAAATCCACCGCCAGAGCGCCATCCACCCGCACCACGCGGATGGTCAGACGTGGCCGCGGCGAATCGCAGTACTTCCGGGCATTGGCGATCAGGTTGATGAACACCTGGCTGAGGCGATCCAGATCGGTGCAGATCTGCACGGCCTCGCGCACCTCGTTGCGGTCGATGGTGAACACCCGGTCCGCCGACACCGCCGAGGTGGCGAACACCGCGCGGTCGATCACGTCGCGCAGGACCGCGCGCTCCTGTTCGATGGTGACGTGGCCGTGTTCCAGCACGTTGAGATCCAGAAGCGCGTCCAGCAGCCGGGTCAGGCGCAGCGCCTCGTCATGGATGATCCTGGAATACTTCGCCTTCTCCTCGGCATTCAGCGCATCGCCCAGCATCAGGATCTCGGAAAACGCGCGGATCGAGGTCATGGGCGTGCGCAATTCATGGCTGATCTGGCTAAGGAAGGCATCCTTCTGCACCGACAGCGCGGTGAGCTTTTCGTTGGCATCCCGTAGCTGCCCGGCGGTGCGCGACAATTCCTGCGACTGCGCTTCCAACTGGCTGGAATATTCCATGATCTGCGCGGTTTCATCGGCCACCGCCATCAGATCCTCGACCGACAGGGCAGAGCCCGAGGTCATCTGTCCGATCATCGCATGGGCCGTCGCCGCGCCCACCGACCCCGCCAGGACACGTTCGAAACTGTCGATGAAATCCGGCGTGATCTCGGGCAGGTAGCCCTGCTTGCCCTGCGCGTCCGCTGCCGCCTGGAACAGCGCCTGCGCTTCGCTGGGGCCCAGGATGCGCTGCGCCATGATCAGCAGATCCTCGGCATCGACATTGCTGCGGCTCCAGCCACGATGGCTGGCGGTATAGTCGAAGACATTGACGAATTGCGCGCCCTGCACCCGTTCCAGCGGGTTGGGGAAACTCAGCAGCGAGCCGATGCAGAAGGCGGTGGTGTTGAACGCCATGCTCCACAACAGCGCGTGGACCAGCGGATCGACGTCATGCAGGCCAAACAGGGCCTGAGGCCGCAGCCAGCCGATGCCCAGCGGCCCCTCCAGCATCATCCGGGCCGACAGCAGGACGTCGGGGCCAAAGCTGGGCAGGAACATGACATAGAGCCAGACCAGAAACCCCACAGATACGCCAAGCGCCGCGCCCACGCGCGTTGCCCCGCGCCAGAACACGCCGCCCACCAGTGCCGGCAGCACCTGCACCACGCCCGCGAAGGACACCAGCCCGATGGAGGCCAGCGCCTCGCCACCGCCCGAGAACCGGTAATAGACATAGCCCAGCCCCAGCACCGCCGAAATCGACAGCCGCCGCGACATCAGCACGACCTCGCGCACATCGCCCGAAACGGTAGCGGCTTGCCGGCGGATGCCCAGCCAGATCGGCATGACCACGTGGTTCGACACCATGGTCGACAGGGCAATCGCCGCGACGATCACCATCGAAGTGGCCGAGGAAAACCCGCCCAGGAACACCAGCATCGCCAGCGAGTTCTGCCCCTGCGACAACGGCAGGGTCAGCACGAAAAGATCCGGGTTGGACCCCTGCGGCAGCACCGCCAGCCCCATGGCGGCGATGGGCAGAACGAACAGGTTGACCAGCGCCAGGTACAGCGGAAACGCCCAGGAGGCGGTGGAGAGATGATGCTCGTCATCGTTTTCCACCACCAGAACCTGAAACATGCGCGGCAGACACAGGAAGGCCGCGCCGGACAGGAAGATCAGCGCCAGCCAGCGGCTGGAATGGTTCGGCACCAAAGCCATGGGCGACTCGTTGATCCGCTGGATGATTTCGCGCGGACCATCGGCAATGCCCCAGACCACGAAGGCGCCCACCGCCAGCAGGGCCGCCAGTTTGACCAGCGCCTCGACCGCGATGGCCATGACCACGCCGTGATGGCGTTCGTTGGCATCCAGATTTCGGGTGCCGAAGACAATGGTGAAGACGGCAAGCCCGACCGCGACCCAGATCGCCGTCGCGTGCTGGCTTTGCACGGGCCAGTCGCTGGGCGACGCGGCGGCGAACACGCCGAAGGACAGGGTCACCGATTGCAATTGCAGGGCGATGTAGGGCGTGGTGGCAATCACCGCCAGCAGGGTCACCAATCCGCCCAGCATCGCGGATTTCCCGTAGCGCGACGAAATCAGGTCGGCGATCGAGGTGATCCTTTGCATCCGGCCGATGCGCACCAGCTTGCGCAATCCCCACCACCAGCCGATCATCACAAGGGAGGGACCGAGGTAGATGCACAGGAATTCGATCCCCGACCGCGCGGCGTAGCCCACTGCGCCGTAGAACGTCCAGGCGGTACAATAGATCGACAGCGACAGGGTGTAGACCAGCGGCGAGCGCAGCCAGCCGATCTTGCCCTGTCGGGCGCGGCGGTCGGCCACATAGGCCACGATGAACAATAGCACGACGTAGCCGATGCAGACCTCGATAAGGATGTCGAAGGCGAACATCTCAGTCGGTCTCCGCCTCGCGATCCACCTCTTCCAGGCCCCGCGGCACGTTCAGATCGCCCGGCCGCAGCTTGAAGGCCAGCACCGCCGCAACGGCGACCAGGCTGAACCAGACCGCGAACATGTACAGAAGTTTTTCCGCCAGGAAGGCCTCGCGCCCGGATCCGACATCATCCCACAGCAGCGGGATCAGGAACAGGAACAACCCCAGCAAGGGCAGCAGCCGTGACGCGTCGATGACCCGGCGCCGCAGATAGGTCTGCCGGGCCAGGAACAGTTGCTTGGTCTCGTCAGCCATGTCCGACCATGCTGCGCAGTTTCTCCAACACCTCGGCGTTGGAAAACGGCTTGGTCATGAAACCGCTGCTGCCCAGTTGCTCGGCCCGCTCGCGGTCCTTGCTCTGGCCCTTGGCGGTCAGCATCAGCACCGGCAGGTCCCGCGTGCCGGGTGCGGCGCGCAATTCCTTCAGCACGTCGAAACCGCTGCGGTTGGGCAGCATCACGTCCAGAACAACGACGTCGGGTGTGATCCGGTTGACCTCGGACACCGCCGTTGCCCCGTCCGAGTGGCACGACACCTTCCAGCCATCGCGCGACAGGAAGAAGCGGATCGCTTCCATGATGTTCGGCTCATCCTCGATCAGAAGCACGTGATGGCTCATATGATGTTGTCCCCCCCAACGGGCTGTACCGTATACGGTATGTCCCAGACAGACTATTGGGATAATTGCGCAGCGGTGTCAAAGCCATCGGAAAGAATCGAAGGTTCGCGGCGTGCGGCGCAATTTTCGACCGGACAGATGCGGCACGAGGTGCCGATGACCTCGACCGGGCCTTCGGCTTCGGTCGGCTCTACCAGTGCCGGGGGCACAAGGATCATCGAGGCCTCGTAGACGGCGGGCCCTCCGAACCCAAGCGGATAGCTGGCGTGCGACATGGCATAGCACAAGAACCGGTAGCCCGGTCGGCCCGCATGTTCCAGAACCGCGCGCACCGGTGCCATTGGCCGGGTCAACGCCCGGTACAGCGGCCAGAGCGCACAGGCCGCGCCGAACCGCGGCAAGGGCAGCAATTCGGTTGCCTTGCGCAGGATCAGCGCCCCTGCCCCGTCGCAGACCACGAGGCCGATCCTTCGGCTGCCCTGATCGCTGGGCATCGAGGCCAGACGCCGGAACACCGCCGGAATATCGCATCCAAACCGTTGCGCCAGCCGCGCCGGGTCATAGCCAAGCTCCTCGGCGGCTTCGGTGAAATCCTCCAGCGGCATGGCCAGCGCCTCTTCGCGGTAGCGCCACAGATAAGTGCGCACCAGATCCTTGCCCCCGCGCGAGGTGATGGCCTTGTCCTGATCCAGTATGGACTCGGCCAGGTCCGGGACTTCGGTTTCAAGACCGTCGATGTGGAAGGCGCGACTGTTGAGGAAGGATTCCAGCTCTTCCTGCGGGCTGACCATCCCCAGCTCGGCATCGCCCTCGGCATCAAGGTAATCAACCAGCGACGATGCGCCTTCGGCCAGCTTGCCACTGTCCGCATGCAGGTTGCGATGGAAGCGACGCTGCCAGACCTCGTCCAGATCGTCGGTTTCCACAAGGATCGAGGCCGTGGACTGGATCGCCGACACTTTCGACAGGATGTCATGAAGGGAATCCGACAGGAACGGGTCGTGCGCCAGACGGTCCACCAGGCTGGCCACGTGGTGTTCCAATTGCACCAGCCGCCGTTGCTGGGCACTCATCAGCGCGGCCCAGCCGGGGAAGCGACCGACGAACTCGTCGATGCGATCAATCTCGGCGTTGACCTCGGGATGCGCTGCGGCGGCCGCACTCAACTGATCGACTTGCTCGGTCTCGGCGCCCTGCGTCAGGTTCGCGACCTCGACCTTCAGCGTGCGCGCGATACGCGACAGCAGCGCGCCACCGATCCGGCGCCGGTTGTGCTCGATCAGGTTCAGGTAGGACGGTGAGATTTCGACCGTGCGGGCCAGATCGGCCTGCTTGAGTCCCAACATCGTCCGCCGTTCACGGATACGTGTTCCGGTCAGCGCACTGCGTGGCATCGACGAAAGCTCCCCATCAGTCAGGCCTGCGCCGAGTCTCCATGACCCACGGAAATCAAGGTCAGGACAATCTGCACGACACGGCAAGGTTGCCTGCAACTGTTTGACAAACAAGGTCCGAAGGCAAGCGGTGATGCAGGCAACTGCTCCGGAACCCTCCGCGCGTCACATCCTGTCTTTGACCTGTCGGCAGTTTCCGGCCCAGAAACCCGTCGGCGGGAATCCACCGTCTGCGTCCTGAACCCACATTGACCGGAATCAGGACTAGATGCACGCTTGGCGCATCATTATGGCACCGAGTTCTTCAAATGTGCATTCAACATAAGAAATGTGCTCACATTCTGCTCGCGGCAATTTATTCTCTTGGCGCAACCTTGGCGTGCGCCTCGACCACATTACCCTTGCCGCCATCCGTGGTGACGCGCCCCCTGGTCGAGGTGCATTCCGCGCCAGCCACACCCTCCCTGCCGACCGAAAGCGCGCCGGTACCGGGAGGGCCATATTCCGGCGGGCCGTATTTCGACATCAATGTCGGCTTTTCGCTGCCGGGACTGACCAACACCCAGTCCCTGTTGGTGCAAAACGCCTATCAGTTCTCGGAATCCTTCTTTGAATCCGTCATCACCGGTTATCAGTTACCGGGTCCAATCATCGATCCGCTGAACCCGGGATCCTTCATTTCCGCGATAGACATCACAGCAAGCGTAAAGCCCATCGACGGTGTAGGCGGCGCCGTGGGACAGGCCGGACCCCGGCAGGTTGTCACCTATTCCAGCACCGCCGGCGACAAGCTGACCTATGTGACCGACGGCATCATGGAGTTCGACGCCGCCGATGTGATCAACTTGCTGGTCACGGGCACGTTCCAGAAGGTCGTGCTGCATGAAATGGCCCATGTTCTGGGCTTCGGCACGCTCTGGGATCCGGCTTTCTTCGATGGTGGTTTCGCCATCTACGACAAGGTCAACGCGCCCGGCCAATATGTGGGCAGCGCCGCGCTGGCCAAATACCAGCAGGAATTCGGCACCGCAGCGACCTTCGTGCCCGTCGAGTTCCAGACCAGCATCGACGGCACCGATCATTCACACTGGTCACAGTTCTCGACCCCAAGGTTTGCCGGCGGCGCACATGAGATCATGACCGGTTTCCTGAACCGGCCCACTTATGTCTCGGACACCACCCTGTTTGCTTTCCGCGACCTCGGCTACACCACCGTCGACTCCCTGAGCATGGTGTCCGTGCCCCTGCCGGCGGGCCTTCTTCTTCTGTCCGGCGCGCTGCTGATGCTGCGCGGCCTGCGTACACCGCGCGAAGGCAGATAGGCCGCAAGCGACGCTGCGCAGGCAGGCACTTACAAAAGGTTGTTTCCCCTGTTCCGCAGCCCTAGTCTTTGCGTGGACACATAGGAGAGACCAATGATCCGTTCCTTCGTACTGCCGCTGGCCCTCGTCTCGGCACTTGTCGTTTCGGCTTGCGACAACCCCAACGCACAGAACCAGGCGGGCACGGCCGTCGCCGCGGGCGCGATCGGCGCCATTGCCGCGACAGCACTTGGCGCCAACACCGCCTGGACCGTCGCCGCAGCCGGTGCCGCCGCCACCGCCGGCGCGCTCTACGCCCGCAACCACCAGACCAACGAATGCGCCTATCACACCGGCAACGGCGATGATGTGGTCATTCGCCCCTGCTGAGACCCCGGCCAGTTTCGGGAGCAGAAACACAAAAGCGGGCCCGAAGGCCCGCTTTTTTCGTCACCGGGCGCCTCAGTTCAGGGCCGCATCGGTGATGGCATGGGTCCAGGCCCCTTCCGGTTCTTTCGAGATCACCGGATCTGAGCCACCGGCCAGCAAAGTGGCCACCGTGCGCTCATAATCCGCCGGATCCAGTGCACCGTTCGACCCTGCGGTCAGCTTGGCAATCTCGCCCATCATCCGCACCTGGTGCTTTTCGGTCTGCGCCCCGGTCGCATCGTTGTCCAGCACGATCATCGCGGCGTCCTCGGGATTTTCCTCGGCCCATTTCCAGCCCTTCATCGAGGCCCGCACAAAGCGCACCATCTTGTCCACGAAGGCCGGATCCTCAAGATTCTCTTCCAGCACATACATGCCGTCTTCCAGCGTCGCGACGCCATGGTCGGAATACTTGAATGTCACGATCTCGTCTTCCGAGACGCCCGCGTCGATCACCTGCCAGTATTCGTTATAGGTCATGGTGGTGATGCAATCCGATTGCCGTTGCAGCAGCGGATCGACGTTGAAGCCGATCTTCTGCAAGGTCACACCCTCGTCGGAACCATCCATCGGAATGCCCAGTTGCGACAGCCAGCTCAGCAGCGGGTATTCATTGCCGAAAAACCAGGTGCCAATGGTCTTGCCGCGGAAATCTTCCGGCGTTTCGATCCCGGTGTCCTTCCAGCAGGTCAGCATCAGGCCCGAGGATTTGAACGGCTGGGCGATATTGACCACCGGCAGCCCCTTTTCCCGCGCCGACAGTGCCGAGGGCATCCAGTTCAACATTACATCGGCCCCGCCGCCCGCCAGAACCTGCGGGGGCGCGATGTCCGGACCGCCGGGCTTGATGGTGACGTCTAGGCCCTCTTCCTCGTAGAACCCCTTGTCCAGCGCCACGTAGTAGCCCGCGAATTGCGCCTGCGTGACCCACTGCAACTGTAGCGTTACATCGTCGTCAGCCTGCGCCATGCCACCGCTGAACCCAAGCGCGAGGGTCGCGGCGATTGCCAGTTTCTTTGTCATGTCGTCTCTCCTGTTAGTTGGTTTTTTACGTTTTCTGCCGCCGCTGCGACGGATGCCAGAATGTCAGAAGGCGCTCGGCCAGGGCCACCAGCCCGTAGAACGCCGACCCGGCCAGGGCCGCCACGGCGATCTCGGCCCAGACCATGTCCAGCGCCAGTTGGCCGACACTTGTGGATATCCGGAATCCCATCCCGACAATTGGGGAACCGAAGAACTCCGCCACGATTGCGCCGATCAGGGCAAGCGTGGTCGCAATCTTCAACCCGTTGAAAATGAACGGCAGTGCCGAGGGCAAGCGCAGCTTCCACAGGGTCTGCCAATACCCGGCCGCATAGGTCGTCATCAAATCCCGCTGCATCCGCTCGGCCGAGGTCAGGCCCTGCACGGTGTTCACCAGAACCGGAAAGAACACCATCACCACAACGACGGCAGCCTTGGACTGCCAGTCGAACCCGAACCACATGACCAGGATGGGCGCTGTGCCAATCACCGGCAGCGCGGCGATGAAGCTACCCACCGGCAACAGACCGCGCCGCAGAAACTCATAGCGATCCACCGCGATGGCCATGGCAAACGCCGCGCCGACACCGATCACATAGCCCGACAGCGCGCCCTTGATGAAGGTCTGACGGAAATCAGCCCAGAGGATGGACGTCGACACCGCGAACCGCGCGGCGATCATCGATGGCGGCGGCAGGATGACGCCGGGCACATTCAGGCCGCGCACCAACCCCTCCCACAAGACCAACAAGGTTACGCCGAACAGCATCGGGACCGCTGCCATGCCAAAGCGGGTATCGGCCATCGTCGAATTGGCCAGCCGGATGTTGGCCCACCATGCCAGCAACCAGAACAGGATTGCACCGAACGCGAGGATCACCGCGACTCCTCCCGTTGGAAACTGAACTTTCTTGCCTCCGGCGGGAGTATTTGAGCCAAGAAAAAGGCGCGCCCTTTGTCCTTTTGCTTGTTCCAAATACTCAGATACCGACGCTTCATGTGCGCATCCCCATCTTGTGGAGGGTAAGACGCTCCAGCAGGCTCACGATCCCGACCAGCGAGGCCGCCAGCACGGCCGCAGCGATTAGAGCCGACCAGATCTGAATGGTCTGTCCGTAGTAAGACCCGGCCAGAAGCCGCGCGCCCAGGCCTGCCACGGCGCCGGTGGGCAGTTCACCGACGATGGCGCCCACCAGGCTGGCGGCAATCCCGACCTTGAGCGAGGTGAACAGGAATGGCACCGAGGCCGGCAGACGCAGGTTCCAGAACACCTGGCTTTGGCTGGCGCTGTAGGTGCGCATCAGGTCAAGCTGCATCGGTGCCGGGCTGCGCAAGCCCTTGACCATGCCGACGACCACCGGGAAAAAACTCAGGTAGGCGGAAATTATGGCCTTTGGCAGCAGGCCGGTCACGCCCACCGAATTCAACACCACAATGATCATCGGTGCGATGGCGAGGATCGGGATGGTCTGGCTGGCGATGGCCCAGGGCATGACGCTCATGTCCATGGCCCGGTTGTGCACGATCCCGACCGCCAGCAGAACACCCAGCCCGGTCCCGATGGCAAAGCCTAGCAGCGTCGCCGACAGCGTGATCCAGCCGTGGTAGACCAAGCTGCGCTTTGAGGTGATTTTCTTTTCCGCCGTGGTTTCCCAAAGTTCCACCGCCACCTGGTGCGGGGCCGGCAACTTGGGGCGATCCTGCTGCATGGTGTCTTGCAAGACCTCGACGGTGGACAGGGTCTGTTCGGCCCGTTCGGCCTGTTGCAGGGTCCAGGTGGAATTCATCCAGGCGGCGGCCAGATACCAGATGCCGAGAATGATCAGCACCACCGTCAGGACCGGCAGAATTGACTGGCGCATCAGCGGGATCCCTCAGTCATAGGCATGTCCGGCGCGCAGCCCTTCGCGAACCCTATGTGCGATTTCAAGGAACTCCGGGGTGTCGCGAATGTCCAGCGGGCGTTCCTTTGGCAGCGTGTTGAGGATTACGTCGGAGATCCGGCCCGGCCGCGGGCTCATCACCACGATCTTGGTCGACAGGTACACCGCCTCGGGGATCGAATGAGTGACAAAACCGATGGTCTTTTCGGTTCGCGCCCAGAGCGCCAGCAATTGCTCGTTCAGATGATCGCGCACAATTTCGTCCAGCGCGCCGAAGGGCTCGTCCATCAGCAGGATCTCGGCGTCAAAGGCCAGCGCCCGCGCGATCGAGGCCCGTTGCTGCATGCCGCCGGACAACTGCCAGGGATACTTGCGCTCAAACCCCTCCAGATCAACCAGTTGCAGGACTTTCTTGACGCGGCTTTCCTGATCCGCCTTCGAATAGCCCATGATCTCCAGTGGCAGGCGCACGTTGCGGGCTATGCTGCGCCACGGATACAGGCCCGCCGCCTGAAAGACATAGCCATAGGCGCGGGCGCGCCGGGCCTCGTCCGGCGTCATGCCGTTGACCATCAGGGTGCCGCCGGTGGGCTTTTCCAGCCCCGCGACGGCGCGCAGGAAGGTGGTCTTGCCGCAGCCAGACGGGCCGATGAAGCTGACGAATTCTCCCTTTTCGATCGTCAGGTTGATGTCCTTCAGGGCCTGCACCGGGCCGTCATTGGTCTCGAACACCAATTGCACATCTCGTGCATCGATGACCGCTTCGGCGGGTCCATCGGGTGCAGTGAACCCGTCGATCTCGGTCTGGCTGAGCATCCGCGATCAGATCCCCGACGGGATGTTGAGCGGATCGCGTTCGATCTTGCGGGGTGTGTTGAGCGCCTTCCACTTGCTCAGCGCCGCCGCGGCAGAGGAGAACGCCGGGCGTGGCACGAAACGGCCCCGGCCCGGTTGCGGCGTGCTGTTCTTGCCCCAGCTCCAGATCACGTCGCCCCGGCTGAGCGTATGCCGGGCCTGCGCGGTCACTTCAAAGCCTTCGAAGACGTTGTAATCGATGATGGATTTCTGCGAGTTTGCCGAGATGGTTTTCGAGATCTTCGGATCCCAGACCACGATGTCGGCATCCGCGCCCGGCACCAGCGCGCCCTTTTTGGGGTAGATGTTCAGGATCTTGGCGATATTGGTGGAGGTGACGGCGACGAATTCCTCGGGCGTGATGCGCCCGGTTTCCACGCCGGTGGTCCAGAGCACTGACAGCCGGTCCTCCAGCCCGCCGGTGCCATTGGGGATCAGGGTGAAATTGTCGACCCCCATGCGCTTCTTCTCTGTCCCGAAAGCGCAATGGTCCGTGGCCACCACCTGAAGCGAGCCCGCCGCCAGACCATTCCACAACCCGTCCTGATGTTCCTTTGAGCGGAATGGCGGCGACATCACGCGGCGGGCGGCATGTTCCCAATCCTTGTTGAAGTATTCGCTTTCATCCAGCGTCAGGAACTGGATCAGCGGCTCGCCATAGACCCGGTGGCCCTTCTGGCGGGCCCGCCGAATGGCTTCATGCGCCTGCTCGCAGGAGACATGCACGATATAAAGCGGCGTGCCGACGGCATCGGCGATCATGATGGCGCGGTTGGCGGCTTCGCCCTCCAGTTCGGGAGGGCGGGAATAGGCGTGGCCCTCGGGCCCGGTGATCCCCTCGGCCAGGTATTTCTGCTGCAACTCCTGGATGATGTCGCCGTTCTCGGCGTGCACCATGGGCAAGGCGCCCAATTCCTTGCAGCGCTGGAACGAGGCATACATCTCGTCATCCTCGACCATCAGCGCGCCCTTGTAGGCCATGAAGTGCTTGAACGAATTGACGCCCATCTCAACGGCGTCCTTCATCTCGTTGAAAATGCTCTCGTTCCAGCCCGTGATGGCCATGTGATAGCCAATATCGGAACAGATCTGCGGCGTCGATTTGCGATGCCATTCGTTGATCGCGTTCTTGATGGACCCATCTTCGCCCGGCAGGCAAAAATCCACAAGCATGGTGGTGCCGCCGGTGGCCGCCGCCCATGTGCCGCTCTCAAAAGTTTCATCGGCGGTGGTGCCCATGAAGGGCATTTCCAGATGGGTATGGGGATCGATGCCGCCGGGAATGACATAGGCGCCTTCGGCGTCGATATATTCATCGCTCGACAGGTTCTCGCCGATCTCCTTGATAATCCCGTCTTCGATCAGGATATCCGCCTGATACTGGCGGTCTGCGGTGACGATGGTGCCGCCCTTGATGACCTTGCTCATCCCAGATGCTCCCCGTTTGTACTGGCCGCCTCGTTCCGTGCGGCGCCGTGTTGTATCCACATCATCACCGCGCGGATCAAAGGGCAAGACCCCGGCCCCCGCGCGGAATGGTTCAGTCGCGAAAGTCCGGTGCTTCGCGATCCAAAATGCGTTTCATTTCAGCGAAATGCGCAAACTCCGCCCCTTTGTAGAGCGGCCATTCCGCAGCCGTCGCCTCGGCAATTTCATCGGCCATCACCGCCAGCGGCTGCCCGGTGGAATAGGCCAGCACCATGGTGCGCGCGGCGCGTTCCAGATGGTACAGCGCGTCATAGGCCTCGGCCACGGTTTCGGCGACGGTGGTCACCCCGTGATTGCCCATCAGCACCGCCGAATGGTTGCCAAAGCTCCGGGCGATGCGCAGCCCTTCGGCCTCATCCGTGGCGATGCCGCCGAAATCCGGATCATAGCCCAGGCGGTTGTAGAACCGGGCCGTGACCTGATCGATGGGTTTGATCGTCGGGTCCTGCAACCCCGCCAGCGCCGTGGCATAGGGCGGATGGATGTGCAAGGCCACGCGGGCCTGCGGCACATGCCGGTGCAAAGCCGCGTGGATCGCCCAGGCCGAAGGGTCAGGCGAATCGTCCCGCGCCATGGTGGCGGGATCGTCCGCATCCACCAACAGCAGGTCCGACGCCCGGATCATCGAGAAATGCCGCCAGCGCGGGTTGATCAGGAATTGCCGCCCGTCGTCGGACACGGCGGCCGAGAAATGGTTGCCCACGCCTTCGTGCCAATCGGCTCGTACCGCCAGCCGGAAGGCGGCGGCCAGATCCTCGCGCAGGGAGGCCTCAGGTTCAGGCACGGTGCTTCTGCGCGATCGGCAGTTCCATGTTTGGCGTGTCGATCGAAACCCGGACGAAGGGTTCGGGGTGATCGTTGCAACAGGTCAGGACTTGTGCGGAAACGACATCAGGTTCCGACAGCAAGCCCTTGCTATAAATCATTTCTTTCTGGGCATCCCCCTCGATCCAGCCCAAGGCGATCTGGTCACTATGGGTCCAGCCTCCGCCGGCCCCGTACCGCTCCATCTGGGCCGAGGCGGTGGTTCCCGACAGGCTCAAACCAAGGGTCAGCACGCATAGTAGATGCGGAAACAATACCCTCGGACGCCATCGCTCCAGCACGGTGTCACGCCGTTGCTGACTTCGTATCCCTGCGCCCGCGCCTGCCGCCAGACCGCCCACGCGCGATCTTGCGTCGCGTAGGGGCCGTATTGCTGCCAGCATTGACCGTATTGCACGGGGTGCAGGATGGGGGGTGTTGCACGGGGTGGGGTCGCGTCGGTCCGCCGGTCTTCGGCCACGGCCATCTGCGCCGAAACCAGACCCCCGCACAGAAGTGCAGTCCACAGTTTCATCGTTGCCTCCTTCAAGGCCACACGATGAGTATACCATGAAATCCGCCGCCGCCCGAGCGGCACCGCCCGCCCCGTTTTGCATGGGCTCACGACTTGACAGGCAGGAGGGCGGCGCGCGGTGCATCACTCCACAATCTCCGCGGTCTCAACCACCGCGTGGAACAGGACATTTGCCCCCGCAGCGGCCCATTCGGGGCTAATTTCCTCGGCTTCATTGTGGCTGAGACCGTCGACACAGGGGCACATCACCATGGCCGTGGGTGCGACGCGGTTGATCCAGCAGGCATCATGGCCCGCACCCGAGATGATGTCGCGATGCGAATAGCCCAGCCGATCGGCGGCGTTGCGCACGGCGGTGACACAGCCTTCGTCGAATTCGACCGGATCGAAACCGCCGACCTTCTCGAACTCGATGGCCATGCCCATGTCGTCGCAAATCTTGTTGCCGCCGTCGATCAGCCGCTGCTCCATGTCCTGGATCATCGCCAGGTCGGGAGAGCGGAAATCGACCGTGAACACCACCTTGCCGGGGATCACGTTGCGCGAATTCGGGTAGACGTCGATGTGACCCGCCGCGCCCACGGCATCCGGGGCATGGCTGAGCGCGATCTCATCGACCAGTTCCAGCACCCGCGCCATGGCCAGCCCGGCGTTGCGGCGCATGGGCATGGGGGTCGATCCGGTATGCGACTCCTTGCCGGTTATCGTCACTTCGGTCCAGCTCAGCCCTTGGCCATGGGTGACCACGCCGATGTCCTTGCCTTCGGCCTCAAGGATTGGCCCCTGTTCGATGTGCAACTCGAAGAAGGCATGCATCTTGCGGGCGCCGACCGCTTCCTCACCCTTCCAGCCGATGCGCACCAATTCGTCGCCAAAGTTCTTGCCCTCGGCATCCTCGCGCTCATAGGCCCAGTCCTGTGAGTGGATGCCTGCGAACACGCCCGAGGCCAGCATCGCCGGGGCAAAGCGGGTGCCTTCCTCGTTGGTCCAATTGGTCACGACGATGGGGTGTTTGGTCTTTATTCCCAGATCGTTGAGGCTGCGAATGATCTCCAGCCCGCCCAGCACGCCCAGAACCCCGTCGTATTTGCCGCCCGTGGGCTGGGTGTCCAGATGCGAGCCGACATAGACCGGCAGCGCGGCGGGGTCTGTGCCCTCGCGGCGGGCGAACATGGTGCCCATCTGATCGACGCCCATGGTCATCCCGGCCTCTTCGCACCATTTCTGGAACAGGGCGCGGCCCTCGGCATCATCGTCGGTGAGGGTCTGGCGATTGTTGCCACCCGCAATGCCGGGGCCGATCTTGGCCATCTCCATCAGGCTGTCCCACAGCCGCTCTCCGTTGATCTTCAGGTTTTCTCCGGGGGCGGGCATGGGGCTCTCCTGCGTCTTGATGGGCCGGGGATCGCGGCGCTTGCGTCAACAGATTTCCTGACCATATGGTCAGGATCAACGAAGCACAGCAATTCGCACCGGTCAACAGATTACAGGAGGGCCGAAGCCCGTGGCCGACACCGCCCGCAATCGCAAGAAAAACATTCGGGCCGAAAACGAGGCGCTGATTCTGCAAGCGGCGGAAAAAGTCTTTGCCGAGGCGGGCTATGGCGGGGCGACCATGCAGTTGATCGCGGATGTGGCCGGGCTGCCGAAAGCCAACCTGCATTACTATTTCCCGACCAAGGACGAATTGTATCGCCGGGTCGTCGAGACGATCTTCCAGATCTGGCTGGACGCGGCCAATGTGTTTGAAAACTCGGACGGGCCCGCCGAGGGCATCGGCGCCTATATCGACGCCAAGATGGAAATCTCGCGCCGCCATCCCGCCGGGTCCAAGGTCTGGGCCTCCGAGGTCATGCATCGCGCCCCGGTCATCCAGGAATGGCTGGAATCGACGCTGAACGTCTGGACCGACGGGCGCATCGCGCTGATCGAAAGCTGGATTGCCGAAGGCCGGATGGACCCGGTGGATCCCCGGCACCTGCTCTACATGATCTGGGCCACCACCCAGCACTACGCCGATTTCGGCCACCAGATCGAGACCCTGAACAACGGCGCGCCGCTGGACGACGCGCAATGGGAAACGGCCAAGACCAACGTGCGCCGCATCATCCTGAAGGGCATCGGCGTCTCGCCCGACTAAGCTGCGCGCGGGTTTGAACGGTCTCCTCGACAAATACCGCTAAAATTAACCTCAACTCCACCTTCCGCCCCATCTGTCGAATGGATGCGGTAATCTACTCAAAGTTTAGACAAGCACGAGTGGAGTTTTCGACATGACCGCAATTGCCATCACCGCCGCCGCCTATGCACCCGCTGCCCGTCGCGTGATGCCGGTTGCGGCCGGTCCGATGGCCGCCGCGGCCAAGCCCGCCGCACCCGCGGTTGAATTGCATCAGGAGATCGTCTCCCCCATGGCCGAGATCATCGTACAAGCCAACGCCAGCACCCGCGCTGACAACGACCGCTATGACAACCGCGTCACCGGTGCGACCGAGAACGTCCGGTCCTTCGACCGGATGGAGAACATCACCAAAGGGTTCGAACATCTGCGCGAAATCTTCCAGAACCTGCAGGAAGAAAGCGCCCGCGCCGCCGAGGCCTCGCCCATGGCCGACGGTCAAAGCACCATGGCCCTGCCCGATGGCGCCACGCTGGACATGAAGGTCTGAGCGCGGGTTCGCATCGACACCCGTAAACGGCCACGCTGGGGAGCGTGGCCGTTGTCATTTTAGTCGGGTCTGAACTGGGTGCTGGCCGCCTATTCAGCCGCTTCCACCGCACCGGGATTATTGGGATGCGTGGTCCAGTTGGCGTAATCGTCGCTGACCACCTTTCCGGTCCTTGGATCGGTCTGGCCCGCCGCCATCGGCTCCATCGTGATGCAGCCGTCCACCGGGCAGACGTTGACGCACAGGTTGCAGGCCACGCATTCCTCGTCCTTCACGGTGAACACCCGGTCGTCGGACATGGCGATGGCCTGGTGGCTGGTGTCCTCGCAAGCCGCATAACAGCGGCCGCATTTGATGCAGGACTCCTGGTCGATCTTCGCCTTCGCCACGTAGTTCAGGTTCAGATACTGCCAGTCGGTCACATTGGGCACGGCCCGGCCCTGGAAATCGGCGATCGAGGCATAGCCTTTCTCGTCCATCCATTCCGACAGACCGGCGGCCATCTCCTGCACCACCTTGAAGCCATAGGTCATGGCTGCCGTGCAGACCTGCACGTTGCCGCAGCCAAGGGCGATGAATTCCGCCGCGTCGCGCCAGGTGGTGATGCCGCCGATGCCGCTGATCGGCAGGCCGTGGGTTTCGGCATCGCGGGCGATCTCGGCCACCATGTTCAGGGCGATGGGTTTGACCGCCGGGCCGCAATATCCGCCGTGGCTGCCCTTGCCGTCGATCGAAGGCTCGGGGCTGAAACTGTCCAGATCGACCGCCGTGATCGAACTGACCGTGTTGATCAGGCTCACCGCATCGGCGCCCCCCGCCTTGGCCGCGCGCGCCGGATAGCGGATGTCTGTGATGTTCGGGGTCAGCTTCACGATCACCGGCATGCGGGTGTTCTGCTTGCACCAGCGCGCCACCATCTCGATGTACTCGGGCACCTGGCCCACGGCGGCGCCCATGCCGCGTTCGCTCATCCCGTGCGGACAGCCGAAGTTCAGCTCGATCCCGTCGGCGCCGGTGTCCTCGACCAGCGGCAGGATATCCTTCCACGCCTGTTCCTCGCAGGGCACCATCAGCGAGACGATCATCGCCCGGTCGGGGTAGTCGCGCTTGACCGCCTTGATCTCGCGCAGGTTCACGTCCAGCGGGCGGTCTGTGATCAACTCGATATTGTTGAGCCCCAGAAGGCGCCGATCGGCGCCCCAGACCGCGCCATAACGCGGGCCGTTCACGTTCACGATGTGCGGATCCTGGCCGAGGGTCTTCCAGACCACCCCGCCCCAGCCGGCCTCGAAGGCGCGGCGCACGTTGTATTCCTTGTCCGTGGGCGGCGCCGAGGCCAGCCAGAACGGGTTCGGCGACTTGATGCCCAGAAAGTCGGTCGACAGATCGGCCATGGTATTCTCCCGGTTGCGGCGCCGTGGCGCCCGGCCCGCTGACGGGGCCTTGTCTGATTATTCGGCGGCGACGGAGGCTTGCCCCATCAGCGTGGCATGGATGTCCTCGGCGGCGTCGCGGCCCTCGGCCACGGCGGTGACGGTCAGGTCATCGCCCCCAGCCGCACAGTCGCCTCCGGCCCAGACCCCGGGCAGCGAGGTGCGCCCCGGCCCGGTTACGGTGATCTTGCTGCCATCCAGTTGCAGCCCGCCGGGTGCTTCGTCCAAGCGCTGGCCGATGGCCTTGAACACCTGGTCCGCTTTCAGGCGGAAGGTGGTGTTGGTCAGCACAAGGCCCTCCGGCCCGACCTCAGTATAGGCGAATTCCACCCCGGTGACGACGCCGTTGCCCAGTACCCGAAGCGGGGCCGCCCCGGTGATGATGCGCACGCCCTTCGAGGCCGCGTGCAACTGCTCATGCTCTGACGCGCCCATCTGCGGCTGCTCGCGGCGATAAACCAGCGACACGGTTTCCGCGCCCAGCAGCTTGGATTGCACGGCGGCATCCACGGCGGTCATGCCACCGCCGATCACCACCACATCGCGGCCTACGGGGATCTTGCTCTTGTCCGGGGCCTGGCGCAGGGCGGCGATGAAATCCACCGCGTCGTGGACGTTGTCATGCTCTTCGCCCTCGGCCCGCAGCGCATTGACCCCGGCCAGACCGACCGCAAGAAACACCGCGTCGTGATCTTCCTGAAGCTCGGAAAGGGCCAGTTCACGGCCCAACCGCACGTTGGTGCGCACGGTGATGCCGCCGATCTGCAATAGCCAATCCACCTCGGCCTGCGCGAACCCGTCGGGGGCCTTGTAGGCGGCGATGCCATATTCGTTCAGCCCGCCGGGCTTGGGCCGTGCGTCCATCAGATCGACGTCATGGCCCTTCATGGCCAGCCGGTGCGCACAGGCCAGACCGGCCGGGCCAGCCCCGACTACGGCCACCCGGAACCCGGTCGCGGGCGCGCGGCTGTAGGGATGGGCGCCGCTGTCCATGACGGCATCGGTGGCAAACCGCTGCAACCGGCCGATCAGCACCGGCTTGCCCTCGGCCGCCTCGCGCACGCAGGCGCCCTCGCACAGGATGTCCGTGGGACAGACCCGCGCGCACATGCCGCCCAGAATGTTCTGGTCAAAGATCGTGCGCCCGGCAGCCTTCGGCATCCCCGTCTGGATCTGTCGAATGAACAGCGGAATGTCGATCGATGTCGGGCAGGCCGTCACGCAGGGCGCATCATGGCAGAAATAGCAGCGATCCGCCGCTACCACCGCCTCATGCGCATCCAGCGGGCCATAGAGATCATCGAAGTTCGACTTGTAGGCGGCGTCGGCCAGACGACCGGGCACCACTCCTGGCGTGGTCTCGGAATTGGACATCGAAAACTCCCCGAATCCTTGTGTTGCGACGGGTTTTGATCCCGCTTGGCTGCATCCCGGCGGTCGCGGTCCTGCCTGACACACCGGGTAAGCCTGCAGCGTTGCCAGCAAAGATCGAAAAATCAAGGCTTCTGTGGCGGAAAGGTCGACCGGACCGCCGGAGATTATTGCAGCGCATCGCTTTTCACCGAATGCGTTAAGGTGTAAGACGCGGCATTGGCACGGCAAAGATCCGGCGAACCAGACCGACCACAAGCGAGGGTAAGATGACAGGCAATTCCCACGGCGATGATGTTGAATTCATTCGCGCACTTGCGGAGCTCTTGCGGGAAAACGACCTGACCGAGCTTCAGGTCAAACGCGAATACGGCGAAGACAGCGCCTTGAATGTCCGCGTCTCCCGCGTGCTGCAAGCGGCCCCGGTCCAGAGCTTTGCACAGCCCGTCGCGGCCGCCCCCGCCGTTGCCGCCTCTGCCCCCGCCGCTGCGAGCGCAGGCCCGGATGCCGGCGCTTCCGCCGATCCGGCCAGCCATCCCGGCGCCGTGACCTCGCCCATGGTGGGCACCGTCTATCTGCAGCCCGAACCGGGCGCGGACTCGTTCATCAGCGTCGGCCAGACCGTGTCGGAAGGCCAGACACTGCTGATCGTCGAAGCCATGAAGACCATGAACCAGATCCCCGCCCCGCGGTCCGGGACCATCTCGCGCATTCTGGTCGAAGATGGCTCACCGGTGGAATTCGGCGCTCCGCTCGTCATTCTCGAGTGAGAGGCCCCATGTTCAAGAAGATCCTTATCGCGAATCGCGGCGAAATCGCCCTGCGTGTCATCCGGGCCTGCCGTGAGATGGGCATCGCCAGCGTGGCCGTGCACTCCACCGCCGACTCCGACGCCATGCATGTGCGCATGGCGGACGAAGCCGTCTGCATCGGCCCGCCCCCGGCCAACCAGAGCTATCTGCTGGTGCCCGCCATCATCTCGGCCTGCGAGATCACCGGCGCCGAGGCGATCCATCCCGGCTATGGCTTCCTGTCCGAGAACGAGAAATTCGTGCAGGCGGTGCAGGATCACGGGCTGACCTTCATCGGCCCCGATCCCGAGCATATCCGCCTGATGGGCGACAAGATCACCGCCAAGGACACCATGAAGAAACTGGGCGTGCCCTGCGTGCCCGGATCCGACGGCGGCGTGCCGACGCTTGAAGATGCCCTGCGCATCGGCGAGGAATTCGGCTATCCGGTGCTGGTCAAGGCCACCGCCGGTGGCGGCGGACGCGGCATGAAGCTGGCCCGGTCGGCCGAGGAAATGAAGAACGCCTTCCGCACCGCGCGCTCCGAGGCCAAGGCGGCCTTTGGCAACGACGAGGTCTATCTTGAAAAGTACCTCGGCAAGCCGCGCCATATCGAAGTGCAGGTCTTTGGCGACGGCAAGGGCAACGCCGTGCATCTGGGCGAGCGCGATTGTTCGCTTCAGCGCCGTCACCAGAAGGTGTTCGAGGAAGCTCCCGGCCCGGCCATCGACGCCGAAACCCGCGCTCGCATCGGCAAGGTCTGCGCCGAGGCCGTGGCGGCCATCAATTATGCCGGCGCCGGCACCATCGAGTTCCTGTTCGAGGATGGCGAGTTCTTCTTCATCGAGATGAACACCCGCCTGCAGGTGGAACACCCGGTGACCGAGTCGATCTTCGGTGTCGATCTGGTACGCGAACAGATCCGCGTCGCCGCCGGTCTGCCGCTGTCCTTCTCGCAGGAGGACCTGCAGATCAACGGCCATTCGATCGAAGTGCGGATCAACGCCGAGAAGCTGCCCAATTTCACCCCGTGCCCGGGCCGCATCACGGCCTATCACGCGCCAGGGGGGCTGGGCGTTCGTATGGATTCCGCGCTCTACAACGGCTATTCGATCCCGCCCTATTACGACAGCCTGATCGGCAAGCTGATCGTCCATGGCCGCGACCGGCCCGAGGCCATCGCGCGGCTGGATCGTGCCCTGGGAGAGTTGATCGTCGACGGGATCGACACCACCCTGCCGATGTTCCGCGATTTGCTGCGCGAACGGGCTGTTCTGACCGGTGACTACGACATTCACTGGCTGGAATCCTGGCTCGAACGCGCCAATCTGACGGGCAACGCCTGACGAGTTCGCCGCCCGCCGCGACTGATGCGCGACGGGCGGCGAAAGGATGGCCAGTGCCATGGATCGCCGCGACATCACCCCGGACATCCTGCTGAAGGCCTATGCCTTGGGGGTGTTTCCCATGGCCGAGTCTCGCGAGGATCCCGAGATCTTCTGGGTCGACCCGCGTCACCGCGGGATCCTGCCGCTGGATCGGTTTCACATGTCACGATCGCTGGCGCGGCATGTCCGGCGCGGCGGCTTCGAGGTGGCGATCGATCGCGATTTCGCGGCCACCGTCGAAGGCTGTGCCGAGCGGGCCGAAACCTGGATCAACGCCACGATCTTCGATCTGTATCTTCAGTTGCACCGCAAGGGCCACGCCCATTCACTGGAAATCCGGCAAGACAACCAGTTGATTGGCGGCGTCTATGGCGTTGCCCTTGGCGGGGCGTTCTTCGGTGAAAGCATGTTTTCGCGTCGGGACAATGCCTCCAAAACCGCGCTGGCCTTTCTGGTCGACCGTTTGACGCGCGCCGGATTCATCCTGTTCGATACCCAGTTCATCACGCCGCATCTGTCCCGGCTGGGCGCGGTCGAGATCTCGCGGGCCGATTATCACCAGCGGCTGGAATCGGCGGTGGCGCGGCCTGCGGACTTCCGCGCGCCGGAAACGCCCACGCCTCAGGAATTGGTGCAGCGGATGACCCAGACGTCATAGCGCATGTGATCGAAGGCGTTCAGCGCCGGGGACGAGGCCACCATCCAGCCCTCGAACAGCGTGTCCCCGCTTTCCGTGCTGCGGATCAGCAGGAAGGCATAGGCGTCGCCGGCGGGGTTGTTCACCGGGTAGCGGCATTCGATGACGCCGATCCGCAGGCGATCCAGCACCACTTCGGACCCGGCGGGCACCATGAACTCGGTCAACTCTCCCGACAGCCGATCCAGCGCGCGCAATTCCGCGACGCGCCCGTTCTCGACCTGCTCGGCCAGTGCCGTGCCGGCAAGAGCGAGGGCAAACAGCCCCGTCAGGAGGGATTTCACGAGTCGCCGCCCCCGACGAACTTGGACAGCAGTTCGATCAGGCTGATGGCACCCTGGGTGTTGGACACCTCGTCGCCGGATTCATAGTTGAACGGCGATCCGCCGGGCTGGATCTCGACAAAATTGCCGCCCAAAAGCCCTTCGGAGGCGATGATGACCGAACTGTCGTCAGGCAGGATCACGTCGTCCTGGATCGACAGGTTGGCATCGGCGCGGAAAGTCTGGGGGTTCAGCGACAGATCGGTGACGGATCCGATCTTGACCCCGGCCAGGCGCACATCGGTGCCGACGCTGATCCCCTCGGCCGAGCGGAAGCTGGCGATAAGATCATAGCCGGCACGCGATTGCACCGCACCGACGGACGTGACGGCATAGGCCACAAATCCGATGGCCACGGCCAGAACCAGGGCACCGACGGCAAGCTCTGCGCGGGTTTCAGACATGGGGGTATGCTCCGCGCGTTATTCGGGCGACCAGGCTTCGTAGTCCTGCCGCGCCACCGGATCGGGACGACGCAGGGATCCCACGGGCGCATAGGCCATCGCGGTGCCGGTCAGGTTTTCCTGATGCGGCTTTTCCCAGGTCTTGTGCGGCAGCGGCGACTCGGTCGGGGGCTGATCCCAGGTGTGATGCAGCCACCCGTGCCAGTCGGCGGACACGCGACTGGCTTCGGCTTCGCCATTGAAGATCACCCAGCGACGCGCCTTGTCCCGGGTTTCATAAAAGACGTTGCCCTGTTCGTCTTCACCGACTTTCACGCCATTGCGGCGGGTGAACAACTGGGTGCCGATGGTCTGGCTGTTCCACCAGGTGACGGACCGGAGGAGAGTGTCAAGAATGGCCATGGGATACCTCTGCTCTTTGCTCGTTCATGGCCCAGACAGAGGCGCAGGTCCAGAGCCAATATAGACGCGGCGCCGCTGCGGAACGGATCGCCGTCCGGCGCGAACACTATACGAAAGTATAGGGGCATTCTCGAAAGAGCAGTGCGCTATACGCACGCATGGTGGTCGCCACACCGGTCACATGTCAGTTTCAGACAGTGGGGAAGCTGGTGCATTTTATGCATCGGCGCGGGGCGCGGTTTCCAGCAACTGCGCCCCGTTTTCCTTTCGGAAACACCAATTCCCGTTCTGATATTCTCCAACAAAAAAGACGCCTTGCGGCGCCTTCTTCATGTTGGTTTACGCGGAACCTACCCCGCCGAGACAGGTTCTTCCTTGCGATCGGCATAGATCAGCAGCGGGGACGCGTCGGAATTGACCGCCTCTTCGTTGACCACGACTTCCTCGACCCCTTCTGCGGTCGGCAGGTCGAACATCGTGTCCAGAAGAATGTCTTCCATGATCGAGCGCAGGCCGCGCGCGCCGGTCTTGCGCTGGATCGCGCGGCGCGAGATCGCCCGCAGCGCATCGTCGGTGAAGGACAGTTTGGTCTCTTCCAGATCAAACAGGCGCTGATACTGTTTGACCAGCGCGTTCTTCGGCTGGGTCAGAATGGTGACCAGCGCGTCCTCGTCCAGATCCTGCAGCGTGGCGATGACCGGCAGACGCCCGACGAATTCCGGGATCAGCCCGAATTTCAGCAGGTCTTCCGGCTCCAGTTCCTGGAAGATCTCGCCGATGCCACGGCCTTCTTCCTCGCGAACATCGGCGCCAAAGCCAATGGCCGAACCCTTGCCGCGGCGCGCGATGATCTTGTCGAGCCCGGCGAAGGCGCCACCACAGATGAACAGGATGTTGGTGGTGTCCACCTGCAGGAATTCCTGCTGCGGATGCTTGCGCCCGCCCTGCGGCGGAACCGAGGCCACGGTGCCTTCCATGATCTTCAGCAGCGCCTGCTGGACGCCCTCGCCCGAGACGTCGCGGGTGATCGAGGGATTGTCCGATTTACGGGTGATCTTGTCGACTTCGTCGATGTAGACGATGCCGCGCTGCGCGCGTTCGACGTTGTATTCCGACGCCTGCAACAGCTTCAGGATGATGTTCTCGACATCCTCGCCCACGTAACCGGCTTCGGTCAGCGTGGTGGCATCCGCCATGGTGAACGGCACATCCAGGATGCGCGCCAGTGTCTGGGCCAGCAGGGTCTTGCCGCATCCGGTGGGACCGATCAGCAGGATGTTGGACTTGGCCAGTTCCACCTCGGATTTGCCGGCGTGGTTCAGACGTTTGTAATGGTTGTGGACCGCCACCGACAGCACGCGCTTGGCATGCGACTGCCCGATCACATAGTCGTCCAGAACATCGCAGATCTCTTTCGGCGTCGGCACACCTTCCGAGGACTTCAAACCGGAGGTCTTGGTTTCCTCCCGAATGATGTCCATGCACAGTTCGACGCACTCATCGCAGATGAACACGGTCGGACCGGCAATCAGCTTGCGAACCTCATGCTGGCTTTTGCCGCAGAAGCTGCAATAGAGGGTGTTCTTGCTGTCGCCGCTCGAATTGTTCGCCATCCATATCCTCCGACGCCACTTTACGTGGCAGGCTGGCGTGCGGCCGGGCCGCACACTCAGCTAAGGTTAGGTCAGCACAAGGCCGCCCACAATGTCAAATTTCCATACGGTCCGCACGGGGGCCGAAGGGGTTAGTCCTTGTCCGCCGGCAGGGCCGCGCGGCTTTCCACGATTTCGTCGATCAGACCCCAGTCCTTGGCATCTTCCGGCGACATGAAGTTGTCGCGTTCAAGGGCGGCCTCGACGTTCGCAATCTCCTGCCCGGTGTGTTTCACGTAGATCCCGTTCAGCCGGGTTTTCAATTTCTGGGTTTCCCGGGCGTGGATCATGATGTCGGTCGCCTGACCCTGATACCCGCCCGAGGGCTGGTGCACCATCACGCGACTGTTGGGCAGCGAGAACCGCATGTCCTTCTGCCCGGCGGTCAGCAGCAGCGAGCCCATCGACGCCGCCTGCCCGATCACCAGTGTCGACACCGCCGGCTTGATGTACTGCATGGTGTCATAGATCGACAGGCCCGAGGTCACGACTCCGCCGGGGCTGTTGATATACATCGAGATTTCCTTGGACGGGTTTTCCGCCTCAAGATGCAGCAGCTGGGCCACGATCAGGCTTGACATGCCGTCATGAACGGGGCCGGACAGGAAAATTATCCGTTCCTTCAGAAGCCGCGAGAAAATGTCATAGGCACGCTCCCCGCGCGAGGTCTGTTCGACCACCATCGGCACGAGGGTGTTCATATAGGTCTCATAGGGATCTTGCATGGGAAGTGCCTTCTGCTCGGGGCTGCGCCGCTTGTCTCCCGGGAGTCTTAGTCGCCGCTCTAGGGGGCTGCAAGGGCCGCTCTGCCCGGGAAGATGGCAAGAGCCTCAAAGTTGACGAAAACATTTTTCAATTCCCTGTGCTTGCCGCATCGCCCCGGCGTCCCGCCGCGCGTGCAGCGGGTTGACCGTCCATGAAGTCACCATTGAAATGTTAATTGTCGGTTCCGACCACGCGGCCTCTCGACAGTTTCCACTGGGCAACCTTATGATCCGCAGCAAAGGGTGTGGAATGAAACAGTTACTTGTCTTGAATGGGCCGAACCTCAATCTGCTGGGCATACGCCAGCCCGAGTTCTACGGCGCAACGACTCTGGCCGATGTGGAAGATTTGTGCCGACAGACCGGCGCGGCGCTCGGGGCCGAGGTCACCTGCTTTCAAAGCAACCACGAAGGGGCGCTGATCGATCAGATCCATGCGGCGCGCACCACCCGTGACGGGATCATCCTCAATGCCGGTGCCCTGACCCATACGTCGATTGCCCTGATGGATGCGATCCAGTCCGTCGAACTGCCGGTGGTCGAGCTGCACTTGTCCAACATTCACGCCCGCGAAAGCTTTCGCCACAAGTCCTGGATCGCGCCGGTGGCCGTCGGTCAGATCTGCGGCTTCGGTCCGGCAGGCTATGACCTGGCCATCCGGGCGCTTCTGGCACATATCGAGGCGGCATCATGACCCTTCTGGACGATATCGAGGTTTTCATCAACGCCACCGAGGTAGAAGAGGTCTGGGATCGGCTGGTGACGCGTCTGGGCGGTTACGGGTTCGACCGGCTGATGTATGGGTTCACCCGCTACAAGACGCAAAGCGGTTTCGGCGATCCGCAGGATCTGTTGATCCTGACCAACCACGAGGCCCGCTACACCGACCGGTTTGTCGGCGAGGCCATGTATTTCCATGCTCCCATGGTGCGCTGGTCCAGCGAGAACGTCGGCGCCTGCAGCTGGAGCTGGATCCGCGATCATCGGCACAGCATGACGCCGGCGGAACAGAAGGTCGTCATGTTCAACCAGTCGATGGGCGTCACCGCCGGTTACACCATCAGCTTTCCGCATATTTCGTACCGCTATCGGGGCGCCATGGCGCTGACCGCACGGGTCGGCCTGTCTCAGGACCAGGTTGATGCGGTCTGGGCGGAACATGGCCGCCAGATCGAGGCGCTGTGCAATGTCGCGCACCTGAAGCTGACTTCGCTGCCGCACAACGGGTCGCGCCGGGCGCTGACCAAGCGGCAGCGGGAAGTGCTGGAATGGGTGGGCGACGGAAAGACCACGCAGGACATCGCGACGATCATTGGACTCACCCCGGCCACTGTGGAAAAACACCTGAGACTCGCGCGCGAAGCGCTTGAGGTCGACACCACCGCACAGGCTGTCATGAAAGCCTCGCTCAAGAACCAGATTTTTTTGATCGACGCAAAAGCCTGATTTCCACACACTTTTAACGGGAAATTTGGAAATTGTTGCACAGTGGGGAATTCCGCACTTCCCAAATCCTGCGAAATGCGCGAAAATTTACGGGTTCCCACGCTGGCGGTTTTACAACCGGGGAATATCCGGGGCCTCCGTTCGCAATTTCGATCGGAGCCCCGGTTCTTCGGACACGTCCGAAGCGTCCGGATGACGGTGGTTTTTCATCGTCGCTGTTCGGGCAACACCGTGATCGGGGCTGTACTCATCCCCACAAGCAACAGTCTCCGAAAACGATAAAGGGGCGGTTCGAATTACTTCGAACCGCCCCTTGACTGTCTGCATGGATCAGAAGCAGAGGACTCCGTGACAGCGCCCTCCGGAACTTCGTCTCAGCCCTGAACGGCCTTGGCCACCTCGGCTGCGAAGTCTTCTTCTTCCTTTTCGATGCCTTCGCCCACTTCGAGGCGCACGAAGCCGGTGATCTCCACGCCGGCTTCCTTGGCAGCGTCTCCCACGGTCAGATCCGGGTTCACCACGAAGGACTGGCCCAGCAGGGTCACTTCCGACAGGAACTTCTTCATGCGGCCGACGATCATCTTCTCGATCACGGCTTCCGGCTTGCCGCTTTCACGGGCAATCTCGATCTGCACCGATTTCTCTTTCTCGACCACGGCCGGATCCAGATCCGCTTCGGACAGCGATGCCGGGTTGGCGGCGGCGACATGCATCGCGACCTGCTTGCCAAAGGCTTCGTTGTCACCGCTCAACGCGACCAGAACACCGATTTTTCCCATGCCGTCGGCAGCCGCGTTGTGCACGTAGGACACCACGGTATTGCCTTCGACGCTGGCCATCCGGCGCAGGGTCATGTTCTCGCCGATGGTGGCGATCTTCGCGGTCAGCGTATCGGCAACGGACTTGCCACCCAGATCGGCCGCGGCCAGCGCATCAATATCGGCAACGTTCAGCGCGGCACCGGCAATGGCTTTCACCATCTGCTGGAATTCGGCGTTCTTGGCCACAAAGTCGGTTTCCGAGTTCACCTCGACGGCGACACCCTTGCCACCTTCGACGGCCAGGGCGACCAGACCTTCGGCGGCGGTGCGGCCCGATTTCTTGGCGGCCTTGGCCAGACCCTTGGTGCGCAGCCAGTCGACGGCTGCTTCCATGTCGCCATTGGTTTCTGTCAGGGCCTTCTTGGCGTCCATCATGCCGGCGCCGGTGCTGTCGCGCAGTTCTTTGACCAGTGCTGCTGTAATTGCCATGTCTGGCTCTCCTAAATCTCGCAGGGTTTCCCGCCGCAGTTGGACCGCAGCGAGTGACAGTTCTGTGACGTCCGGGGCTCAGCCCTCGGCGGGCAGCTCTTCGGCGGCGGGCTCGACGGCTTCGCCAGCGTCCGCGACGACTTCTTCTTCAAGACCTTCTTCAAAGGCCCCCAGGTCGATCCCGGCAGCGCCCATCTGGGCGGTCATGCCGTCCAGAGCGGCACGGGCCACCAGATCGCAGTACAGCGAGATCGCACGCGCCGCGTCATCGTTGCCCGGAATGATGTAATCCACGCCTTCGGGCGAGCAGTTGGTGTCGACCACGGCCACAACCGGGATGCCCAGCTTCTTGGCTTCCTTGATCGCCAGATCTTCTTTCTTGACGTCGATGACGAACAGAAGGTCCGGAACACCGCCCATTTCGCGGATCCCGCCCAGCGAGGCCTGCAGTTTGGCCTGCTCGCGCTCCATGCCCAGACGCTCTTTTTTAGTCAGGCCGGCAGCGCCGACTTCCATCTGCTCGTCGATCGCCTTCAGGCGGTTGATCGAGTTGGAAACGGTTTTCCAGTTGGTCAGCGTGCCGCCCAGCCAGCGGTGGTTCATGTAGTACTGCGCGCATTTCTCGGCGGCGTCCGCCACCGGCTTTTGCGCCTGGCGCTTGGTGCCGACGAACAGAACCCGGCCACCCTTGGCGACGGTTTCCTTGATGACGTTCAGCGCGGCGTCCAGCATGGGCGCGGTCTGCGTCAGGTCGAGGATGTGAATCCCGTTGCGGTCGCCGTAGATAAACGGCGCCATGCGCGGGTTCCAGCGTTGGGTTTGGTGACCAAAGTGCACACCAGCTTCAAGCAGCTGGCGCATGGTAAAATCAGGCGACATATCCATATCCTTTCCGGTTTACGCCTCGGCGGGGATCAAGGGGCAATTGCCCAACCGGCGGACCTTTGAGGATTTCTCCCCCAAGAGGCCCAGCCCCACCTGCGAAGTGTGCGTGCCCTTAAAGCAAGGTTGGCGGGATTGCAAGCACCCGGCGGCGCGAAGGCCATCGACCGGGGTGGATTTCCGCAACACCGGGGTTTCTGGCGTCAACCCGCGCAATCTGCCCAAGCCGCGCTTGCAATCCGGTCCTCATTGGCTTCACTAGCGCCATGGCTAAGAACACGTCTTTCATACCCTGTATCGGCTCGGTGCTGTGGGATTTCGTCGGTCGGCATCCCCATGCGATGCGACTGGGCGACGATCGCCCCGGCCGTATCACCCGCCAGACCGGCGGCGTGGCGATGAACGTCGCGGCAACGCTGGTCCGCTTCGGCGCGCGCCCCACTGTGCTGACCTGCATCGGCACCGACCCCAACGGCGAGGACCTGATGGCGGCCTGCCGCGAAAAGGGCGTGGACACCTCGCTGGTGCTGCGCCGCGCCGATCTGCCCACCGACCGCTACATGGCCGTTGAGGGCGCCAACGGGCTGATCGCGGCCATTGCCGATGCCCATTCGCTGGAGAAGGCCGGTGGCGATATCCTGGCCCCCTTCCGCGATGGCCGTCTGGCCAGTGCCGAGGCGCCCTATCGCGGCGCGGTGGTGCTGGACGGCAACCTGCCCGAGACCCTGCTGGCCGAGATCGCCGAGGATCCGATCTTCGCCGCTGCCGACCTGCGTATCGTGCCGGCCTCGCCCGGCAAGGCCCAGCGGCTGCGCCCGTTCCTGTCCGCGCCGAACGCGACGCTCTACATCAATCGCGAGGAAGCCGGGCTTCTCTACGACACCGAATTCCGGTCGTCAGCCGAGGCCGCGGCGGCGCTGGCGGCCAATGGCTGCGCACGTGTGCTGGTGACCGATGGCGCCCGCCCGGCCACGGATGCCAGCCCCGACCAGGTGCTGACCGCGCATCCGCCCATCGTCGAGCAACGCTGCGTGACCGGCGCGGGCGACACTTTCATGGCCAGCCACATCGCCGCCGAGGCCGCCGGGCACAAGCGCAGCTTCGCGCTGGAAGCCGCCCTGCAGGCCGCCGCCACATTCGTTTCCGGACAGGACATCGCATGACAGATCTCTCCGCCCTGCCGCTTGTGTTTTCCGACGAGGTGTCCCGGGCCCGCACCGAGGGTGCTGCATTGGTGGCGCTGGAAAGCACGATCATCACCCACGGCATGCCCTATCCGCAAAACCTGGAAACGGCCCGGGCCGTGGAACAGGCGGTGCGCGACAACGGCGCGGTTCCGGCGACCATGGCGGTGCTGGATGGCCAGATCCATATCGGCCTGAACGACGACACGCTTGAGCAACTGGCACAGGCCCGCAACGTCGCCAAACTGTCGCGCGCCGATCTGGCGGCCTGTCTGGCCACCGGCGGCACCGGCGCCACCACGGTCGCGGCCACGATGATCTGCGCGCGGCTGGCGGGCATCGGCGTGTTCGCCACCGGTGGTGTCGGCGGCGTGCATCCCGGTCTGGCCGAACACTATGACATCTCCGCCGATCTGCAGGAACTGGCGCAAACCCCGGTCACCGTCGTCTGTGCTGGCGCCAAGGCCATCCTTGACCTGCCCAAGACCTTCGAGGTGCTGGAAACGCTCGGCGTGCCGGTGATCACGGTCGGGCAGGACACCCTGCCCGCTTTCTGGTCGCGCAACTCGGGCCTGCCCGCGCCGCTGCGCATGGATGATCCCGCACAGATCGCCCGCGCCCAGGTGCTGCGCGGCGCGCTTGGCCTGCCTGGCGGGCAGCTGGTGACCCAGCCGATCCCGGAAACCGCCGAGATCGCCGCCGAGGTTCTGGCCCCGGTCATCGCACAGGCCCAGTCCGATGCCCGCACCCACAACATCAGTGCCAAGGGGCTGACGCCCTATCTGTTGCAGCGGATTTACGAGTTGACCGATGGCGCATCGCTGACGGCAAACATTGCCCTGGTGTTGAACAATGCCCGACTGGCCGCCCGCATCGCCCGTGAAATGCCTGCATCCGCAACCTAGAATCGGCCGCCGTCCACCCCTATGTTCCTCCCGTTCCCTGAAAGAAGCCCCGAAACCTGATGCTTGACCCGCACGATCACGACCACGACCGCCGCAAACGCGGCCTGCTTGCCGGGTTGCGCGCCAGTTTCCTGACCGGGATCGTGGTCATCGCCCCCATCGGGCTGACCGCCTATTTCCTGTGGTCGGTGGTGGGCTGGATCGACGGCGTGGTGCTGCCGCTGGTGCCGTCGGTCTGGCGGCCCGAACAATACATCGGCATCAACCTGCGCGGCGTCGGCGTGATCTTCTTCCTGGTCTTCACGGTCATGATCGGCTGGATCGCCAAGGGGCTGATCGGCCGGTCGCTGCTGGCCTGGGCCGAGGGGCTGGTGGATCAGATGCCGGTGGTGCGGTCGATCTACAACGGCCTCAAGCAAATCGCTGAAACCGTCTTCGCGCAACAGGACAGCAACTTTGAGAAAGCCTGCCTGATCGAATACCCGCGCCGGGGGATCTGGGCGGTGGGCTTCATCTCGACCATGGCCAAGGGCGAAGTGAACCGCATCGCCGGCGGCTCGGAACAACTGGTCAGCGTGTTCGTGCCCACCACGCCCAACCCCACGTCCGGGTTCCTGCTGTTCTTCCCGCGTTCGGAAATCATCGAACTGGACATGGGCATCGAAGATGCCGCCAAACTGGTGATCTCGGCCGGTCTGGTCTATCCCGCCGACAAGGGCGATGCCGAGGGCTTGCCCCTGGTGCGCAAGCCGGCCAAGGGCAAGCCCGAAAGCTGGCGATGAACGCGGCCCCGGCCGTCGTTGGTTTTGCCACGGCGTTTTCCCTGATCCTTGCCATCGGTGCACAGAACGCGTTCGTTCTGCGTCAGGGGCTGTTGCGGGCGCATGTGTTGCCGCTGGTTCTGTTTTGCGCGCTGTCGGATGCCTTGTTGATCACGGCGGGAGTTGCGGGTTTTGGCGCCATCGCGGACCACCTGCCCGGCTTTCCACGCCTGATGGCGCTGGCTGGCGCTGCGTTCCTGACCGTATATGGCGCGCTGCGGATGTGGGCGGCGTGGCGCGGCGATTACGCAATGACGCTTGCGGGCCAATCCGCCTCGCTGGGCGCCGTTCTGGCCACCGGCGCGGCCTTCACATGGCTCAACCCGCATGTCTATCTGGATACGCTGGCCCTGATCGGGGCGGTGTCGACGCAATACCCGGATACGGGCCGGAAACTGGCCTTCGGGATCGGCGCGGTCTCGGCCTCGTTCGTGTTCTTCTTCAGCCTGGGCTACGGGGCCCGCCTGTTGGCCCCGGTCATGCAGAGCGCGCGCGCCTGGCGCATTCTGGACCTTGGCATCGCGCTGGTCATGTGGGCGTTGGCGGCGGGACTGTTGGTGAGCGCGCCCTGACCGAACAGACGTCCGCCCGGACGCCCCGGCACATGTTAGAATGCTTATTTCGCAGCCTTTTCAATCGCTTGTCCGCTGGCCTGAAGGTCCTTCCCCACACCTTCGACGGTGTTGCAGGCGGTCAGGGTTACAAGGGCGGCGATCAGGGCCAGGATACGCATGGCGCAAACTCCAAGTTTCAGTCGCTCCGTGATGCAACGCGCGGTGTGCTCCGTCAAGATGGCACGGATCTAGCGGGGGTCGCGCGCGTCAGGACCGTCAAACAGCGCCCGCATGTTCATGCTGGACCTTTTGCCGATGTCGCCCTTGTGCGCGATCAGGAAGCGGTGCATTGCGGCGTGACCGGCATCCTTCAACTGCACCATCAGCGCCTTGGACGGAGTCATTTTCGACGCCACGCCAAGCTGGGTCATCAAATCGTCGTCCGCCACCGAATGCAGCCGGTTCTCGGTCATCCGGCCTTCGGGCAGAATGCCCTCTTCGATCAGCCGGTTGACCAGATCGATGGCGCGCAACTCTTTCAGCAGCGAACTGTTGAAGCTGATCTCGTTGATCCGGTTCAGGATTTCGGTCGAAGTGAAGGGCAGATCCTCGCGCACGATGGGATTGATGTGCACGATCAGGATGTCGCGGCAGGACGACCGGGAAAACAGCGGGAACAACGCCGGGTTGCCCATATAGCCACCGTCCCAATAGGCTTCGCGCCGGCCGGTCTTGGGATCGTCGATCTCGACCGCCTGAAACAGCGTCGGCAGGCAGGCCGAGGCCAGAACCGCGTCCGTCGTGACCTCGTCCCCGCTGAACACCCGCACCCGTCCGGTGCGCACATTGGTGGCCGCGATCAGCAATTTCGGGCCAGTATCCACGCAGACATCGCCCACCGCCATCATCTCGTCCACTACCGAGCGCAGCGGATGATAGCCTGTCGGGTTCAGCTGATAGGGTGAAAACGCGCGGGTGACGCCTTCGGCGGCCAGCGCTGTTGGGCTGAACTCCAGCATCCGCGACAGCACCGCCGGCGAGGGCGCGACCATCCGCAGCCAATCGCCCAGAACCTCGGCCACATGGCCATCGACACCGGCCAGCCGCAGCCAGAAATCCGCAAGCGCCTGCTTGGCCCCGGCCCGCCCGCCGCTGATCCATCCGGCCTTGAACGCGGTGGCATTCATCGCGCCGGCAGATGTGGCCGAGATCGCCTCGACCTCGATATCCTCTTCATCCAGAAGACGGTCCAGCGCCCCCCAGGTGAACGCGCCATGGGCACCGCCGCCCTGCAAGGCCAGATTGATCTTTTTCATTTCTTGCCCTCGTTCCACTTGGCCAGAAGGTCGCTGACACGGACGCCGTCGATGGTCATCCCGATCATGTTGGCGTTGGTGATCCGCAGGTCGCGCAGGTCGACATTGTCGATCACCGCACCTTGCAGGGTGACCTCGGTGATCGACATCTTGGACATGTTGGCATTGCGGACCGTGGTGCCGGACAGATCCACATCGTCCAAAGCCATGTCCGAAAGCTTGCAGCGCCGCAGGGCCGCCCCTTCAAGGCTGACGCGCGTCAGAAGCGAGTTCGGCAGCAGCCGGTTGTCCAGAACCAGCCGCTCGCCGCCGTCGCCGTCATCTTCGATCTCATCCGAGGGCATCACAGGGCCGTCCAGCCGCCATCGACACTGATTGTGGTGCCGGTGATCTGGGCCGCCGCGTCGGAACACAGAAACACCACGGTGCCGCCCATCTGCTCGACGGTGGCGAATTCCTTGGACGGCTGGCGCACCAGCATGACGTTCTTGATGACCTCTTCCCGGCTCATGTCGTATTCCTTCATGGTGTCGGGGATCTGGGCCTCGACCAGCGGGGTCAGCACATAGCCGGGGCAGACCGCATTGGCGGTGATCGGCTCCTGCGCGGTTTCCAGCGCGACGACCTTGGTCATGCCCACGACGCCGTGCTTGGCCGCCACATAGGCGGATTTGAAGGGCGAGGCGGTCAGCCCATGCGCCGAGGCGATGTTGACCACCCGGCCCCAGCCGGCCTCGCGCATCTTCGGCAGCGCGGCGGCGGTGGTGTGATAGGCCGAGTTCATGTTGATCGCGATGATCCGGTCCCAGGTTTCGGGCGGAAACTGGTCGATCGGCGCCACATGCTGGATGCCCGCGTTGTTCACCAGGATGTCACAGCGTCCCGCCTGTTCGATCAGGGCCCGGCAGTCGTCGCCCACCGACATGTCGGCCTTGATGTAGCGCGCCGTCACCCCGTGCTCGGTCCCGATCTTCTCGGCCAGCGCGTGATCCTCGTCCCGGTCGGTGAACGAGTTCAACACCACATCCGCCCCGGCCTTGGCCAGTTCGATGGCGATGCCCAGCCCGATGCCCGAGTTCGACCCTGTCACGACGGCGGTCTTTCCCTTCAGCGACATGATACGTCCTTTCAACTGTCACGATGGACGAGAGGCTATATCCTGCACCTGCGAAGGCCAGACGAAACTTGCGCAGCGATGCCGCAGGCAAAAAAAAGCGCCCGCACAAGGCGGGCGCAAGTCATTGAGGCAGGTTTCATACAGGCAAGAAACCTATCGAGCAGTGACTCCAATATAGGCAATTCGCCAACGGGCTCCAACCAAAAAATTGGATTGGTCGTTAAAGTTTGATAATTTCAGCAGCAGGTTAGAACGAGCAGGTAAAACCGATGTCCCCGATTACTTCCCTTGTGCTGCGCGCAACACGCGGCGCAACCATGGCGATTGCATTTGCAGGCGCCGCCTTCGCTGAACCCCAACATGGCATAGCTATGTATGGGGACCCGGCTCTCCCACCGGATTTTGTGTCCCTCCCCTACGCCAACCCGGATGCGCCCACAGGCGGGCGGATCGTATTCGGCGAAACCGGCGGGTTTGATTCTCTCAACCCGCATATTCTGAAAGGCAGGGCGCCCTGGGGCGTGCGCGCGCATGTGTTTGAAAGCCTGATGGGCCGGAATTATGACGAGCCGTTCACGCTTTACGGCCTTCTGGCCGAATCAGTAGAGACCGGACCTGATCGCGATTGGGTTGAGTTTTCGTTACGCCCCGAGGCGAAATTCTCCGATGGCAGCCCGGTCACGGTCGAGGATGTCATCTGGACCTTCGAAACCCTCGGCACCCAGGGGCACCCGCGCTTTCATTCGTCGTGGCAGAAGGTGGACAGTATCGCGGCCACCGGCCCGCGCAGTGTCCGCATCACCTTCAACCAGCCCGATCGCGAATTGGCCCTGATCATGGGCCTGCGCCCGATCTTCCAGAAGGCGCAATGGGAGGGTCTGGATTTCGCCGAGAGCTCGATGATCGCGCCCATCGCCACCGGGCCCTACGTCGTGGCCGAGGCCGAACCGGGGCGCAAGCTGGTGCTGAAGCGCAACCCGGACTACTGGGGCAAGGATCTGCCGTTCAACGCCGGGCGTCACAATCTCGACGAGATCCGCTATGACTTCTTCGCCGATGGCGGGGTGATGTTCGAAGCATTCAAGGCCGGTGTCATCAATTCGTACCGCGAAGGCGATGCGGCCCGCTGGGAAGACGGCTACGACTGGCCGGCAGTGACCTCGGGCGCGATCGTGAAATCGGAAATCCCGCACCAGCGGCCCACCGGCATCAGCGGTCTGGTGTTCAACACAAGGTCCGAGGTCTTTGCCGACTGGCGCGTGCGCGAGGCGCTGTTGCACGCCTTCAACTATGAGTTCATCGCCCAGACCCAGACCGGCGGCCGCGATCCCCGCATTCCCAGCTATTTCGGCAACTCGGTGCTGGCGATGCAGGACGGTCCGGCCGAGGGCCGTGTCCGCGAATTGCTGGAGCCTTTCGCCACCGATCTTCTGCCTGGCGCGCTGGACGGTTATGCCCTGCCCGTCGGCGATGGCTCTGCGCGCAATCGCAAGAACATCCGCGCCGCTGCCGCGCTTCTGGAAGAGGCCGGGTGGGAGCCCGTCGACGGTGTACTGATGAAGGACGGCGAGCCGTTCACCTTCGAGATCGTCATGCGGCAGGGCGAGGCCGACTTTCAGGCCATCGTGAACATCTACGTGCAGGCGCTGGAACGGCTGGGCATCACCCCTGTGGTCACTACCATCGACAGCGCCCAGTTTCGCGAACGCACCAACGCCTATGATTTCGACATGGCTTTCTATACGCGCGGCCTGTCGCTCAGCCCCGGCAACGAACAGATGCTGTATTGGGGATCGCGCGGCGTGACCGAGCCGGGGTCGCGCAACTGGATGGGGATGAACTCCCCCGCCGCCGAGGCGATGATCGAGACCATGCTCAACGCCACAAGCCGCGAGGATTTCATTGCCGCCACGCGCGCGCTGGATCGGGTGCTGACCACGGGCCGCTACGTGATCCCGCTGTGGTATTCCGACCGCTCCCGCATCGCTCATGCCGCCGAGTTGCGTTTCCCCGAGGAATTGCCGATCTACGGCGACTGGATCGGCTGGCAGCCTGACGTCTGGTGGTGGCAGGAGTAGCGGCGCATGGCCGAGGTCTCTGTCGTTCCGCTGACCGGCTTTGCGCTGGACCCTGCCGCCGGGCTGGTGCGCGACTATACCCGGCCCGAAGGCAACCGGCCCGAGAAATACCTTGAGCGGTATGACCGGCTGACCCTGGTCTACGACGCGTTCCGCAGCGCGGACGGCCGCCAGATCATCCTGAACGCCCCACCGATGCTGAACCTCTGGGCGCCGTTCAAGGCGGGGCTTCGGGCTGGCGGGCAGCCAGTGATCAGGATCAAGCGGCATGTCTGGAAACGCACCGATCAAATCCGCATCCCCGCCGCCGAGGGCGCGCTGTCGGTGAACATGGGGACCAGGACCTATGACATCCCGGTGCGCCCGGCCCAGACTGACCGGTTTACCGGGCTGAACTGCCTGTTGGCGCTGAACAAGAACAACGCCATCGCCTGGGTGCGCGACTGGGTGCGCTACAACGTCAACCGGCACGGGGCCGAGGGGGTTGTGCTGATCGACAACGGGTCTGACACCTATCCGCTGGAGGATCTGGCCGACGCGCTGCGTGACATTCCCGGTCTGAAACAGGGGCTGATCTATTCCGCCCCCTTCCCCTATGGCCCGACCATGGCCGCCTCGCGCAAGGGCGAGCGCAACCCGCGCTTTTTTCAAAGCACCATGCTGAACCTGGCCCGCAGCGATGCGCTGGCCGGCGCGGCGGCGGTGCTGAGCGTCGACATCGATGAGATCGTGCACGGCCCCGAGGGTCGCACCATCTTCGAGGTGACCCGCGCCAACCCGCTGGGCATGACCACGGTCTTGGGCTTCTGGGGCTATCCGGCCTCGGAGGCCGAAATCCCGGCCCTGCAGCGCGACCATCGCTATCGCACAGAGCCGAACAAGAAGTGCAATCGCAAATGGTGCATCGTGCCAGGCGGGATCATCGACCGGCTGGCGGTCTGGGATCCGCACCAGGTGGGCGGTCTCCTGCAAAACCTGTTCACCGTGTCCAAGGACTTCCGGCACATGCATTGCCGGGGCACAACCACCGGCTGGAAGACCACGCGCAAGCCGTTCCCCACCGAGTTGCACCATGATCCGGCGCTGGACGTGATGTGGGAGAGGTATTTGCCGCCCGAGACGTGACATCCGCACGCAGGCGTCCGTCTTGCGTCGGGCGCAACCGCATCCTAGGCCAACCCCATGACCGCATTGTTTGACAAGGGCCCCTTCGCGCCCTGCCCAACCCCGTTCAACCTGGCCGCCCATGTGTTGCGGCGGGCCGAGGCCTGTGGCGACACGCCGGCTCTGATCCTTGCCGGACCGGAGCGGGACACGGTCTGGACTTTTGCTCAATTGCAGGCCCGCGTGCTGGGCATTGCCGGGGGCTTGCAGGCACAGGGGCTGCGGCCCGGGGCGCGTATCCTGCTGCGGCTGGGCAACACGGTGGAATTCCCGCTGGCCTATCTGGGCGCGATTGCCGCCGGGATGGTGCCGGTTCCGACCTCGGCCCAGCTGACCACGCCCGAAATCACTGCGATCTGCGCCGGGCTGGCCCCCGACCTGATCATCGCGGGCAGTGGCGTGGCCCTACCCGCGCCGCTGCCCTGCCCGGTGCTGACGGAAGAGGCGTTCCACGCGCTGGCCGATCATCCGCCTGCCGCCTTCGATATGGGCGATCCGAACCGCGCCGCCTACATCATCTATACCTCGGGCACCGCCGGGGTGCCGCGCGCCGTGGTCCATGCCCATCGGGCGGTCTGGGCGCGGCAGATGATGGTGCAGGGCTGGTACGACCTACGCCCCGATGACCGGGTGTTTCACGCCGGGGCCTTCAACTGGACCTATACGCTGGGCACCGGTCTGCTGGATCCCTGGGCCATGGGCGCCACCGCCATCATCCCCGAGGCCGGACAGGCCAGCGCCGATCTGCCCGCGCTTCTGGCCCGGCACGGGACCACGATCTTTGCTGCGGCACCGGGGGTCTATCGGCAGATGCTGGCCGCTGGCCCCTTGCCGGAAACGCCGTCCTTGCGCCACGGCCTGTCGGCGGGCGAAAAACTGTCGCCGCAGATCCGCCAGCGGTGGGAGGCCGCCACCGGCACCGCCATCCACGAAGCCTTTGGCATGTCCGAATGTTCAACCTTCATATCCGGCGCGCCCACGCATCCTGCCCCCGATGGCACGCTGGGCTATCCGCAACCGGGGCGGCGGCTGGCCATTCTGGACGCGGAAGGGGTGCCGGTGGCAATCGACACCCCCGGCACCATCGCCGTGCATCGCAGCGACCCCGGCCTGATGCTGGGTTACCTGGGGGCCGAGGGCGACACCCGCGCCCGGTTCACCGCAGACGGCGCGTGGTTCCTGACCGGCGATCAGGGGTCCATGGCAGCCGATCACGCCATCACCTATCTGGGCCGCGCCGACGACATGATGAACGCGGGCGGCTACCGTGTCTCGCCGATCGAGGTCGAGACCGCCCTGCGCGCCCATCCCGGCCTGACCGAGGTCGCCGCCGTCGAGGTGCCACTGAAGCCCGGCGTCACCGGAATCGCCGCCTTCTACACCGGGCTGGCAGAGGTGCCACAGGACGAACTCGCCGCATTTGCGGAAACCCGTCTGGCCCGTTACAAGCGCCCGAAGCTGTACCGGAAACTGGACGCCCTGCCGCATGGGGCCAATGGAAAAATCCTGCGCCGCGCCCTGCGCGACGCCTATGAAGGACCACAATGACGAAACTCGAGATCTTCTCCGACCCGATCTGCCCCTGGTGCCTGATTGGCAAGACCCGGCTGGATCGCGCGCTGGCGTCCCAGCCCGATCACCCGTTCCAGATTGCCTGGTATCCGTTCCAGCTGAACCCCGACATGCCCCCCGGGGGCATGGATCGCCGCGCCTATCTGGAATCCAAGTTCGGCGGCCGCGACGGCGCGCTGCGGGTGTATGGCCAGATCGCCGCAACCGCCGAGGCCGAGGGCATCGAGGTGGATTTCGCCGCCATCCAGCGCACCCCCAACACCCTGAACGCCCACCGCCTGATCCATTGGGCGGGCATCGAAGGCCATCAGAACGCCGTGGTCGACGCGCTGTTCGCCGCCTATTTCCAGCAGGGCCGCGATATCGGGGATATCGAGGTTCTGGGCGACATCGCCGATGCGGCTGGGCTGGATGCCGCAGTGATCCTGAAGCTGCTGAAAAGCGACGTGGATGTGAACGTCATCCGCGAAGGCGACGACGCGGCCCGCAAGATGGGCATCAACGCCGCCCCCACCTTCATTGTCGGCGGCGCCCATGCGGTGCCCGGCGCCCAGCCTACCGAGCTGTGGCAAAAGGTGATTTCCGAGCTGACCGCAGCCGCCAGCTGACACGCCTCACCCGGCACCGGATCGCATCCTGCAATTCGGTGCCCGCGAGACAGTGTGCAGCAACGCACCGCGCATTGTGCATTCGGGGGGCTTGAGCTTCCCGACTGATTGGCTTTAAGGCTGAACCGAGCGGTTCAGTTTTCCGCCAGGATCGCGCGCGCCGCTCTTCGGCCCGTCGCAGCACAGACAGGCCAACCCATGACCCACCCCCAGCGTCCCGCCCGACGCCCCATTTCGCGCGTCGAATTCGTCGCCATGATGGCGATGATCGTCGCCATCGTGGCGTTTTCGCTGGACGCCATGCTGCCCGCCATCCCCGAGATCGGCGCCAGCTTGTCGCCCGAGCGGCCGGAGCGCGCCAGCCTGACGGTGCCCTTCTTTGCCCTGGGCATGGGATTGGGCACGCTGTTCGTGGGGCCGCTGGCCGATGCCTTCGGACGCAAGCCAATTCTGTTTGCCTTCGTCGCATTGTATTGCGCGGGCGCGGCGTTGGCTGTGGTGGCCGAGACGATGAACATGCTGTTGCTGGCGCGGGTGATCCAGGGGCTGGGTGCTGCGGGGCCGCGCATCGTCGTGACGGCGGTGGTGCGGGATCGCCATTCCGGGCGCGACATGGCGCGGCTGATGTCCTTCATCATGATGGTCTTCGCCCTGGTCCCGGCGATTGCGCCGGCTGCCGGGGCGCTGATCCTTGCGGTGGCCGGATGGCGCGCGATCTTCCTGGCCTTCATCGTGTTCGCGGTTGCGGTCAGCCTTTGGTACGCGCTGCGCCAGCCCGAGACCTTGGATCCGGCGGACCGTCGCCCGCTCAACTTCGCGCGCACACTGGACGGCGCGCGCGAGACCCTGTCGCATGACGTGGTACGCCGGTCGATCCTGGTGCAGGTTCTGGTGTTCGGCATGCTTTTTGGCAACCTGTCCACGATCCAGCCTTCATTCGACCAGATCTACGGCAAGGGCGCCGAGTTCCCGGCGTGGTTCGCGCTGATCGCCTGTTTCGGCGCCTGCATGGGATTCGTGAACTCGAAGGTGGTGATGCGGGCCGGGATGCGCAAGGTGATCCGCAACGCGCTGTGCGTGCAGTTCACCTGCTCGCTGCTGTTCCTGTTCAGCGGACTGGCCAACCTTGGCACCGGCACGGCAGGGTTTGCAGCCTATTACCTTTGGGCGGCCTCGGTGTTCCTGCTGGTGTCCTTCGTGCTTGGCAACCTGAACGCGCTGGCGCTGGAGCCGCTGGGACATCTGGCCGGGACCGCCTCGTCGGTGATCGCGGCCCTGTCGACAGTGGGCGCCGCGCTGGTCACGATCCCGGTCACGCTGGCTTTCAACAGCGCATCGCCCATGCCCGTCGCCCTGGTCATGGCCCTGCTGACGCTGCCCGCGCTGCTTCTGATGTGGCGCGTCCCGCGAGACGTCCCACAACCGGCCTGATCGACATCAGGCCGCTGCCATCAACCCGGTTTGTCGAAGGATGGCGTGGGTTTCGTCCAGCGCCTTGCATGCGCGCCGGATCAACTCGTCGACCTCCTCTTCGGTGATGGTCAGGGGCGGGGCAATGATCATCCGGTCGCCCACATGGCGCATCACCAGGTCGTTGGCAAAAGCCCGGTCGCGACAGATCTCGCCGACAACGCCCTCGTCCGCAGCAAAGGCCGCCCGACGCGCCTTGTCCGGCGTCAGGGCCAGGGCGGCCATCAGCCCGCAGGTCTCGGCCCGGCCCACCAGCGGATGATCTTCCAGCCCCTCCCAGGTGCGTCCCAGGTAGGGACCGATGTGGTTGCGCACCCGCGGGATCAGGTTTTCGGTTTCCAGGATCTCAAGATTGGCCAGCGCCACCGCCGCCGCCACCGGATGCCCCGAATAAGTATAACCATGGGCGAAATCGCCCGCCTGGCCTACCACATCGGCAATCTCGTCGCTGATCATCGAACCGCCGATGGGCATATAGCCGGAACTCAGCCCCTTGGCGATGGTCATGATGTCGGGTTTCAGGTCGAAGGTTTGCGATCCGAACCAGTTGCCGGTGCGGCCAAAGCCGGTGATGACCTCATCCACGATCAGCAGCAAATCATGGGCTTCGCAGATCGCCGTGATCTCGGGCCAGTAGCTGTCGGGCGGAATGATCACCCCGCCTGCTCCCTGTACCGGTTCGGCGATGAAAGCCGCGACCGAGTCGGGGCCGATGCGATGAATAGCCTCCTCCAACTCGCGCGCCCGCGCCTTGCCGAAGTCCTCGGGCGTCATGTTGCCGCCTTCACGGTACCAATGCGGCTGGCCGATCCGTGCAATCCCCGGAATTGGCAGCGCCCCTTGCGCATGCATCGCCGCCATACCGCCCAGCGAGGCACTGCCAACGGTCGAGCCGTGGTAGGCGTTCTTGCGCGAGATAATGACCTGTTTCTGCGGCTTGCCCCGGCACGCCCAGTAGTGCCGGACCAGGCGAATATTGGTGTCATTGGCTTCCGAGCCGGAGCTGGAATAGAACACATGGTTCAGATTGCCGGGGGCCAGTTCCGCCAGCTTGGCGGCCAGCGCGATGGCTGGCGGATGGGAGGTCTGGAAGAAAGTGTTGGAAAACGCCAGGTCACGCATCTGAGCGGCAGCAACTTCGGCCAGTTCGGCGCGGCAGTGGCCGATGTTGACGCACCAAAGCCCTGACATGCCGTCCAGCATCCGACGGCCATCGCTGTCGGTCAGCCAGACGCCCTCGCCCTTGACGATGACCCGCGCACCCTTTTGGGCCAGCGCGGCCTCATCGGTAAAGGGATGCATGTGATGGGCTGCGTCCTGAGCCTGCAGGTCGGTCGTGGATGGATGGGCGCGCACGAGAGGTCCTTTCCCGAAACAATCGCGCCTGACTATCCACGGCACGGCTTGCGCCGCAAGAGGGAGTTTCTGGAGCCTCGTCACCCCCCCCTTCGAGGGGTGGTTTTTTTTTGCTCTCAGGCCCCGGGTTTCTGTCCGGGGCCTGGGGTGTTTTGTCAGGCGATGCGGGTGAGCAGGTCGTCGAGGCTTTTCTTGGCGTCGCCGTAGAACATCCGCGTATTGTCCTTGAA
>NZ_JBFBVU010000002.1:0-281083 GCF_040689105.1 Meridianimarinicoccus marinus | reverse complement strand
GCATCGCTCCAATTCCGCCGGCGAACGCCGTCCGCGGCAGAAAGGACTTCAATCTGGGGTTCGAATGTAAGGTCGCGCATAAAGTCGGACCTATCATCACCAGTCAGAGACCGTCAGGCGGCCCTCGCCGGAGGAATACGCTGAACTTCGGCGATGTCGATATGAAAGAAGCCGATGGGGTATCGCTTGAACCGCTGCCGCCTTGGCTTGTCGCCCTCGACATCCGGCAAGCGCGAGATGCCATTCCGTTGCAGGCATCAGTGTGGCGCCGAGCGTGTCAGGTGCGGAATCGACGGCTGAAGGGCATAGAGGCACTCATCCGGCGGCAGCAGCGTATGACGCCGGAATGCGACAATCATAGCCTCCTCCGCTTCGGTGAGAACGGTCGAACGAGGTTCCTTCGGCCCGGTCTTCAAATCCTCCACCGTCGCCCGCTTGCGCCACTTTGCGACGGTCTTGGGCGTTCGTCGGGAAAACGATCCCCCGGATCGTTTTCTGATCCTCCTTACTCCCCAGCTCCTTGCTCAGCTGCGCGAGCGAAGCTTGCGATCGCTGTATTGCAGCTCTGACGGCGTGCGTGGTCGTGGCGCTCCAGTGACGAACTTGTCCCGTAATGCTTCCTTCCATTCCTGAGAAAGGATCGCGCCATCAAACAGTGGGATCAAGCACCTAGACAAATGTCCGAATTTCCGGGACCGCCTCTGCTGAACCTTGTTGGTAGGCCGCACGAAAGTTGACTCGGTGGACAACGCTGCCGCTTGATCTGGCCTCAAGCTCCCGGCACCCGACCCCATGTCTGAACCACGGTATAGGAAGTCCAAACAGTATCCGGATTTGCCAGATGTTCCCTGACGTCAGCAATCAGTCGCTCAAGATGATTCTTTGGGACGCCCAAGTCGCCGATGATCCGTTGTTCCATCGAATTAATCGTAGACGGCAAGTAATCCTGCCAGGCATCCTGCGCTCGTGTGCCAACGAGAACAGGGTTGTAGCACACTTCCTCGAGACCGGCGCGCCGCATTAGTCGATAGAGCCTGTGTGAAATTGGATCATCTCTACCGTCCGGAAAACACGCAATGAAGATTTTGGTAAGCTCTGTCCATGCTGGATGTTCTGGAAAGCAACGTAGTGTATGAAAATCAGCTTCTTGCATGGCGACAACACCTCCCGGTGCCACCAACCTGACTGCCTCTGAAACGAGGCCTTCAGGCTCTCCGGCCGTACTGGCCAGGAAACGCACATGCACCAGATCAAATTTATTGTCTGGAAGTCCTGTCGCATAAGCATCGCCCAAAATGAACTCGGAATTCGCGGCCTTATCAATGCGTGCAACCGCAAGAAACTCTTCGTCCCCATCAAGCCCAGTGACGTGCCCGTCAGGCCCAACACGATCCAGCAGATATTTGGTAATTCCACCGGGACCGCAACCAAGATCGAGGCAACGCCAGCCTGATGAGACTCCCATTGCGTCAAACAGATTGTTTGTTGCCCCTGACAGCGCTGCATCCTGGATTCTCAAGCGTTCAACTTCGCCAGAACGGTTCTGAATTGGGTAATGACCGGACGGGTATTCGACTTTGTCCATGCAAGCCTCCCAGGTCCACATGTTAGCGTGTTTACCACTTCACGTCGCAAAATGCTATCGGGCCGAGTGGTCTTGCTTGAAGCATGCCTCTGCAACCCGGTCAAAGGCGTGCAAAGCCACACGTCTAGTCTGGGTTCTTCACGTCAATATTCTGCGCATCCTACGAACGGCGGCTGTGGGCCGGTCTCGCACCCCGGTCGGCAGCTGTGTCTGCGAAATGCCGCGACGGGCTCGATGCCTGGAATGCGCAGTTTGCAGATGTTTGTGAAGGCGGGTCGACGGTCGGTTTGGTCCACAAACCGGTCATAGCCTTTATCGAGTTTGCTACGGCTTGCACGATCGTCCACCATTTGTGCTGCGTTGCTGCTTGGATATCTCAGCCCCACACGAAACGAAGATGCTGCAGCCGCAAACGGCAGACTTTCGTCGAGTCCCGATTGGGCTCGTTTCGGACCACTTCTGCGCTAAGGTCCAAGGTCAAATGTGGGCCGCTATGAGCCGTGCGTTCTAATATGAGGGGTGGCTCGGGAAATCTGAACGGTTGAGTTATGTGGATTTTCCGCTTCCGATCCGGCAGCGATGCCGGGAAGAAGGTGCGAGAGATGGCAAGACGTCCGAGAAGGAATCACAGCGCTGCGCTCAAGGCAAAGGTCGCATTGGCGGCGCTGAAGGGCGACAAGACGATGAGCGAGCTGGCCACCCAGTTCGACCTGTACCCGAACCAGATCAAGCAGTGGAAAGACCAGTTGCTCGATGGCGTGACGGATGTGTTCGAGGACAGGGGGCCTGGCGCGACAACGTCTTTGTCGAGCGGCTATGGCGAACGATCAAATACAAAGAGGTCTACCTGCACGCCTACGACAGCGTCTCGGAGGCCCGTACAGGGATCACCCGCCACCTGGCCTTCAATACCACGCGGAGACCGCATTCATCGCTGGACGGGCAAACGCCCGATCAGGAATATCACTACCCGCCCCGGCCAGTCCCGGTCGCGGCAGAATTGAGCGGAAGATCCACTTGGAAAACGGCTCCAAACCGTTCAGACAAACCGAGCCACCTCTATACTCTCGTTTGTTAGAGCATTCCTGCGGCAGCACCCGGTACTCTTTTGTCTTGCCTTCGCCTCTGGCCTTGAGCTCTCGCTTATCGGCCTTTCGTCTCAGGAATTACTTGGTGATGCCCAGCAGCCGCGCAGCCTCCTGGGCGTTGAACCATGCCAGAGCGAGGGGGATTGGGTTCAGGTTCGGCGTGCCGCTAGTGGTAGTGGGCGGCCAGATCCCGCGCCATGTTGTCCATGGCGCCAAGGTCTACTGCATGGTCGATTTCAGCGTGCCCGAAGAGGATGCACCCTTTGCAGTTTTCCATCGCCATTGACCGCGGCTAAGCGGTACGGCAGCTTCTGATCGGAAGTCACCGCCCCGCTTCGCACGGCGAGGATGACTATCCCATCAATCTTGTCGGTCCGCGCTGTGGGGCTCTCAGGGCAATGGTGCCTCATGTTGCGTTGCCATCCCGCAAGATCTACGCACGAAGCAGATCAACATATTGATCTAGAAGTTTAATGTGATGCCGGTCGCAGGTGCCAGTGGCAGTGGCTGTCCCAATCGCTTGATCGCGGGGATGCGGACCTCGGGTGTCTGACGTCGGAGACGCTGACCCGGGTATGTCGGTGGAGCCCCGCCGATGCGCCTGTTCCATTGACAGCCTGCCCGGGCAGGGCAAGCATCGGGACCAGATGCGCGGCAGTGTCAGCGGCGCGCGATCCCCGCAACGCGCCCCACAACGAGCCGGGCGAAAGCGAGCTTCAGGAAGGAATCATGCGATGACGACATTCGGAAAAAAGGCCTTGTCCCAGCTGTGTCTGGCCGCAACCACGGCGGTTGCGTCACCGGCACTGGCGCAGACCGATCCGTTGCCGTCCTGGGCCGAAAGCAGGTCGAAGGCGGCCATCGTGGATTTTGTCACGCAGGTGACCGACGAAGGGTCTCCCGATCTGGTGCCTCAGGAAGACCGCATCGCCGTGTTCGACAATGACGGCACGCTCTGGGCCGAACAGCCAAACTATGTGCAGCTTGCCTTCGCCCTGGACCGCATCCGCGCGCTGGCGCCGGAGCATCCGGAGTGGACCACCACCGAACCTTATGCCTCGATCCTCAAGGGTGACGATGCCGCAGCGCTGGCCAGGGGCGAGAAGGCGCTGATGCAAATCATCGCCGACAGCCATTCCGGCCTGACCACCGAGGAATTCGCCAAGGTCGTGCACGACTGGATCACCACCACGCCGAACCCGGTCACTGGCCGGTTGCCCACCCAGATGATCTATCAGCCGATGCTGGAACTGCTGGACTATCTGCGGGCGAACGGGTTCGAGACCTACATCGTGTCGGGTGGCGGCGTCGAATTCATGCGGGTTTTTGCCGAGGCGACCTATGGCGTGCCGCCCGAGAACACCATCGGCAGCGTCGGCAAGCTGAAATACGACGTGATCGACGGCCAGCCGGTGCTGCTGAAGGAGCCGGGCATTGCCTTCGTGGACGACGGGCCGGGCAAACCGGTAGCGATTTCAACCCACATCGGGCGCCGAGCGATCGCCGCTTTCGGCAATTCCGACGGCGATCTTCAGATGCTGGAATATACCTGCCTGCAACAGGCGCCGCGCCTGTGCGCCTTCGTGCATCACACCGATGCCGAGCGGGAATGGGCCTATGACCGCGACTCGCATATCGGCAAGCTCGACAAGGGTTTGGATGCCGCCGGGACCTTCAACTGGACCTTGATCGACATGGGGCAGGACTGGACGACAATCTTCCCGCAATAAGCGATCCGGCGGGCGGGGATGACGTTGTTCCGGCCCGTCACAAGACAACCATCGGCCTGTTGCCGGTCGCTTCGAAATCTCTCGCAAAGGGATTTTGGTGGAGCCTAGGGGAGTCGAACCCCTGACCTCTTGCATGCCATGCAAGCGCTCTCCCAACTGAGCTAAGGCCCCAAGCCTATGGCCAACCGGCCATGGCGCGTCTTTTATGAAAGCCTGCGGGGGGCTGCAAGCGAAAAAGCCACCCCGATCTCAGCTTTCGTCGTCGTCTTTCGCCACGTCAGCGATATCGTCCAGCGAGACATCATCGCTGTCGTCATCGTCTTCCAGAACATCATCGCCCAGATCGACATCGGTGTCGTCATCGTCATCCAGCACGACTTCCTCGACCTCGGCGGCTTTCTCGGGCTTGGCTTTTTCGGCGATCAGGGGACGCGACTTGCCGGTGTCGAGCTGCACGACGTCGCCGGTGTAGGGGCTGACCGGCGGGGTGCGGTTCAGGTCATAGAATCGTTTGCCGGTGGTCGGGCAGAGCCGTTTGGTTCCCCATTCTTCCTTGGGCATGGTCTTGCGTCCTTTTGTTCGTCATGATGGCGGCACGGGTGCCAAGGGCGCGCGCCGCGTAAAGCCAATAGTGGGCTGTGCCATAGGGGCAAAGTCATGTCAAAGGCTTTCGCGGCGGGGCGGTTCGGGGCGCGGAACCGGGGCAACAGGCGGGTATCGGGCGCATGGGCGAACGGGTGATGCTGGAGGGGGATCCTCCGATTGAAATACTGGTGCGCCGGTCGGACCGGGCGCGGCGGCTGACCCTTCGGGTGTCGCGGCTGGATGGCCGGGTCACCCTGTCGCTGCCGCGGCGGGTGCCGGCGGGGGCGGCCGAGCGCTTCCTTGCCCAGAAGGCCGACTGGGTGCGCCAGAACGTGGCGCGCGGGCCGGTGGCCTATGGGCTGGCGATGGGCGACGTGATTCCGGTCGAGGGCATTGGCCGCCGGATCGTCGACGGCCGTCCCGGCCTGCATCCCGGGGTGGTACAGGTGCGCGGATCCCGCCCGGTGGGCGCGCAGGTGGCCGGTCTGCTGAAGGAGCTGGCGCGGGACCGCCTGGCCCTGGCCTGCGATCGCTATGCGGCTGCCGTGGGGCGGCCCTATGCCCGGCTGACGCTGCGCGACACCCGCAGCCGCTGGGGCTCCTGCACCAGTGCCGGCAACCTGATGTTTTCCTGGCGGCTGGCGATGGCGCCGCCGGAGGTGCTGGAGTATGTTGCCGCCCATGAGGTCGCGCATCTGGTGCATATGAACCATTCCAAGACATTCTGGCGGCAGGTCGGGGCGCTGTGCCCGGATTATGACCGCCACCGCGCCTGGTTGCGCGGACCCGGGCGGGAGCTGCACGCCGTGCAGTTCGTGGCATGACCCGCGAGATGGACATGCTGCGCGCGGCCAGCGCGGCCTCGCGGGCGGCCCAGCCCGAAAGCAACACGGCGCTGCACGACCGGCTGTATCGCACCCTGCGCACCCGCATCATGCATGGCGCGCTGGTGCCCGGCGAGGCGCTGACCCTGCGCGGGCTGGGGGCGGAGTTCGGGGTGTCGATGACGCCGGCGCGCGAAGCGGTACGGCGGCTGGTGGCCGAAGGGGCGCTGACCCTGTCGCCCTCGGGCCGGGTTTCGACACCCGAGTTGAGCAACGAGCGCATCGAGGAACTGGCCTCGATCCGGGCGCTGCTGGAGCCGGAGCTGAGCTCGCGCGCCCTGCCACGGGCGCATCCGGCGCTGATCGACCGGCTGGAGATGATCAACGACCAGGTGGCGCAGGCTATCGCGCAGCGCAGCGCGCAGGGCTATATCCGGACCAACCTGGATTTTCACCGCACTCTGTACCTGCGGGCGCAGGCACCGGCGATGCTGGCGATGCTGGAAACGGTCTGGCTGCAACTGGGGCCGACCATGGCCAAGCTCTATGGCCGGTTGAACCGGACCGAGCCGCCGCGCGGGCATCGGCTGATCGTGGCCGCGCTGCGAGCCGGGGACGAACCCGGGCTACGGCTGGCGCTGCGCAGCGATGTGACGCAAGGGTTGCGGATGCTGTTGAGCTGAAAGGGGCGGGGGCGCTGCCCCCTCTGCGCCTGTGGCGCATTCACCCCCGGAGTATTTTCGACAAGAAAAAGTGAGCGCCGTCGACCAGACGATCCGGGGGATCGTTTGAGGCGCGAACGGGCGGAGCCCCAGCCGTTGTTCGAATGAGCGCGTAGACCGATTTCGGCAGGCGTCGGGCAGGCCCGGCGGCGGCGCGGCGCGCTGAGGACTCAGGCGGTGCGGCGGCCGATGGAGAACAGGCGGAAGATGTTCCAGCAGTTCAGGCGCGGGCGGGCGGCGCGGGCTTTGGTGGTCTCGGGGTCGAAATTCATCAGGTTCGGATGCATCGGATCACTCTGTCATCAGGGTCTGGCCAAAGGGCCTTGGATGACCGGGAGCTACGACGCGGGCAGCTATTGTGCAACTGCAGAAAAATGCAATGCTGCTATGCAGAAAGCACCATGTTAACGGCAGACATGAAAAGGGCGCGGAGGTCTCCGCGCCCTGCTTTGTCTCGGGGTTCGGGTGGCCGGATCAGGCGTGAATGGCGCCGTCACCGCAGGCCAGCGCGGCTTCGCGCACGGCTTCCGAATAGGTCGGGTGGGCATGGCAGGTCAGCGCCAGATCCTGCGCCGACGCGCCAAACTCCATGGCCACGCAGACCTCATGCACCAGATCGCCGGCACCCGGGCCGATGATGTGGACGCCAAGGATGCGGTCGGTGTCCTTGTCGGCCAGCAGCTTCACGAAGCCGTCGCCCTGGTGCACCGCCTTGGCGCGGGCGTTGCCCATGAAGGAGAACTTGCCGACCTTGTAGGCGCGGCCCTCTTCCTTGAGCTGGATCTCGGTCTTGCCGACGGTGGCGACCTCGGGGGTGGTGTAGATCACGCCGGGGATCACGTCGTAGTTGACGTGACCATGCTTGCCCGCCAGCACTTCGGCCACGGCCATGCCTTCATCCTCGGCCTTATGTGCCAGCATCGGGCCCGAGATGACGTCGCCGATGGCATAGATGCCCTTCACACTGGTGGCCCAATGGGCGTCGGTGACGATCTGGCCCTGCTTGCTGAGTTCAACGCCCAGCGTGTCGAGGCTCAGCCCTTCGGTGAAGGGTTTGCGGCCCGTGGCGACCAGCACCGTGTCGGCGTCGATGGTGTGTTCGCTGTCATCCTTGCGCAGCTTGTAGGTGACCTTGGCCTTGGTCTTCAGCGTGTCGACCTTTTGCACCGCCGCGCCCAGCACGAAATTCAGCCCCTGTTTGGACAGGATCTTCTGGAAGGCGCGCTGTACGTCGGCATCCATGCCCGGCGTGATGTGGTCGAGGAATTCCACCACGGTGACTTCCGTGCCCAGGCGGGCATAGACCGAGCCCATTTCCAGCCCGATGACACCGGCGCCGACCACGACCATCTTCTTGGGGATCTTCGGCAGGTCGAGCGCGCCGGTGGAGGTCACCACGATCTTCTCGTCGATGGTCACCTCGGCACCGGGGATCGAGGCGGCTTCGGAGCCGGAGGCGATGACGATGTTCTTGGCGTTGTGCACTTCTTCGCCGACCTTGACCTTGCCGGCCTCGGGGATCGACCCCCAGCCCTTGAGCCAGTCGATCTTGTTCTTCTTGAACAGGAACTCGATGCCGCCGGTGTTCTGGCCGACCACAGTGGCCTTGTAGCCCTTCATCTGCTCCCAATCGACCGAGGGGGCTTTGCCCTTCAGGCCCATGTCGGCGAAATTGTGTTCGGCTTCGTGCAGCGAATGGGTGGCGTGCAGCAGCGCCTTCGAGGGGATGCAGCCGACGTTCAGGCAAGTGCCGCCCAGGGTCTCGCGGCCTTCGACGACGGCGGTTTTCAGGCCCAGCTGGGCGCAGCGGATGGCGCAGACATAGCCGCCGGGGCCGGCGCCGATTACAATGACGTCATAGTCAGCCATGGGGAGACTCCTTCAGGTCGGTCTTGCGGGCAGGGCGCAGCGCGCGCCCGCGTGTTCTGTGAGTGTCAGGTGGCAAGCGGCCCGCCCGGTCAGGGGCGGGCCAGCCGCGTTCAAACGGCTTCCAGCAATTTCATCTGCACATGCGCGACGCCGCCGCGTTCCAGGTGCATGGCCAGATCGTCGGACTTCAGGAAGGCCTTGGCCTTCTCGCGGTCGGACACCGCGAACAGCACCAGCGCGTGGTTGGGCTGTTCGGGATCCTTCCAGACGTGCAGGGTGGTCAGCCCGGCTGCATGCTGGGCTTTCCGGTCTTCCTGGAACACCGCGTGCCAGGCATCGAAATCGGCCACATCGGCCTGCCAGAGAAGGTGGATCGCCATCTTACAGATCCATCAGCAGGCGGCGCGGATCCTCGAGGGCCTCCTTGACCCGCACCAGGAAGGTCACGGCGCCCTTGCCGTCGACGATCCGGTGATCGTAGGACAGTGCCAGGTACATCATCGGGCGGATCACGATCTCGCCGTTCACGACCATCGGACGATCCTGGATCTTGTGCATGCCAAGGATGCCCGACTGCGGCGGGTTCAGGATCGGCGAGGACATCAGCGAGCCGTAGACACCGCCGTTCGAGATGGTGAAGGTGCCGCCCTGCATTTCCGCCATCGACAGCTTGCCGTCACGGGCGCGCTTGCCCTTCTCGGCGATGGCCTTCTCGATCTCGGCAAAGGACATCTGGTCGGCGTCGCGGATGACCGGAACCACAAGGCCGGTCGGCGTGCCGGCGGCGATGCCCATGTGCACGAAGTTTTTGTAGACGATGTCGGTGCCGTCAATCTCGGCGTTGACCTCGGGAACCTCTTTCAGGGCGTGGCAGCAGGCCTTGGTGAAGAAGGACATGAAGCCCAGGCGGACGCCGTGTTTCTTCTCGAACAGGTCCTTGTATTCCTTGCGCAGGGCCATCGACTCGGACATGTCCACCTCGTTGTAGGTGGTCAGCATGGCGGCGGTGTTCTGGCTGTCCTTCAGGCGCTTGGCGATGGTCTGGCGCAGGCGGGTCATCTTGACCCGTTCCTCGCGGGCAGCGTCATCGGCCGGAACCGGGGCACGCGGCGCGGCGGAGGTTGCGGCAGGGGCTGCCGGGGCGGTCATCGCGGCCAGCACGTCGCCCTTCATCACACGGCCATCGCGGCCCGAGCCGGTGACAGAGGCCGGATCGATGCCCTTTTCGGCCATCAGCTTGTTGGCCGAAGGCGCATTTTCCACGTCCTTGCCGCCCGAGGCAGCAGGGGCTGCGGCCGGGGCCGCTGCGGGCGCCGCTGCAGAAGCACCGGCGCCGCCCAGAACCGCCAGTTTGGCGGAGGCGTCGACGGTGGTGCCTTCGGGGGCCAGGATCTCGGTCAGCACGCCGGCGGCGGGGGACGGAACCTCGACCGAGACCTTGTCGGTTTCCAGCTCGCACAGCATCTCGTCCTGCGCGACGCTGTCGCCGACCTGCTTGAACCAGGTGGAGACGGTGGCCTCGGTGACGGATTCGCCCAGCGTGGGCACCATCACGTCGACGCTTTCGCCGCCGCTGTCGGCCGGGGCCGCCGCAGGGGCGCTTGCCGCTTTCGGCGCAGGCGCGGCGGCGGCACCTTCACCGGCGATCGAGGCCAGCAGGGCATCGACGCCGACGGTGGTGCCTTCGGGTGCGACGATCTCGGACAGGGTGCCGGCAGCCGGCGAGGGAACCTCGACGGTCACCTTGTCGGTTTCCAGTTCGCACAGCATCTCGTCAACCGCGACGGCATCGCCGGGCTGCTTGAACCAGGTGGCCACGGTGGCCTCGGTGACGCTTTCGCCAAGGGTGGGGACACGGACTTCGGTGGACATGGGTTATTTCCCTTCGATCGTCAGCGCTTCGTTCACGAGCGCGGCTTGCTGTGCTTTGTGTTGGCTGGCCAGACCCGTAGCCGGGGAGGCGGAGGCGGCGCGTCCGGCATAGACCGGGCGCGAGTGCTTGGCCTTGATGCGGCGCAAGACCCATTCGATATTCGGCTCGATGAAGGTCCATGCGCCCTGGTTCTTGGGCTCTTCCTGGCACCAGACCATCTCGGCCCCCTTGAAGCGCTCCAGCTCCTTGACCAGCGACAGCGCCGGGAAGGGATAGAACTGCTCGATCCGCAGGATATAGACATCGTCCAGACCCCGCGCGTCGCGCTCTTCCAGCAGGTCGTAGTAGACCTTGCCAGAGCACATGACGACGCGCTTGATCTTCTTGTCCGCCACCAGCTTGGTGGGCGAATTGCCCTGTTCGGCATCGTCCCACAGCACGCGGTGGAAGGACGACCCTTCCAGGAAGTCCTCGCGGCGCGACACCGCCATCTTGTGGCGCAGCAGCGATTTCGGCGTCATCAGCACCAGCGGCTTGCGGAAGCTGCGGTGGATCTGGCGGCGCAGGATGTGGAAATAGTTGGCCGGCGTGGTGCAATTGGCCACGATCCAGTTGTCTTCCGCCGACATCTGCAGGAACCGCTCAAGACGAGCGGAGCTGTGTTCCGGTCCCTGGCCTTCGAAGCCATGCGGCAGCAGACACACAAGGCCCGACATCCGCAACCATTTGCGCTCGCCCGAGCTGACGAACTGGTCGAACATGATCTGCGCGCCGTTGGCGAAATCGCCGAACTGGGCTTCCCACAGGGTCAGCGCGTTGGGTTCGGCCAGCGAATAGCCATATTCGAAGCCCAGCACCGCGTATTCCGACAGCGCCGAGTCGATGACTTCATAGCGGGCCTGACCTTCGCGGATGTTGTTGAGCGGATAGTAGCGCTCTTCGGTTTCCTGATCGATGAAGGCCGAGTGACGCTGCGAGAAGGTGCCGCGTGTACAGTCCTGACCGGCCAGGCGCACCGGGTAGCCCTCGGTTGCCAGCGACCCGAAAGCCAGCGCCTCGCCGGTGGCCCAGTCGAAACCTTCGCCGCTTTCGAACATCTTGCGCTTGGCGTCCAGAAGCCGGTCCACGGTCTTGTGCACCTTGAAGTCGTCGGGCTTGCGGGTCAGAGCGGTGCCGACCTCGTCAAACACCTCGTCCTTGATCCAGGTCTGGCCACGGTCGTATTCTTCCTGACGCGGGTCCAGATGCGACCAGCGCCCGTCCAGCCAGTCGGCCTTGTTGGGCTTGTATTCGGTACCCGCTTCGAACTCTTCGTTCATCTTGGCCTGGAAGGCGGCCTTCATGTCCTCGATCTCGCCTTCGGGGATCAGCCCGTCGGCGACCAGACGCTCGGTATACAGCTGCAGCGTGGTCTTGTGCTTCTTGATGTTCTTGTACATCGCCGGGTTGGTGAACATCGGCTCGTCGCCTTCGTTATGCCCGAAGCGGCGATAGCAGAAGATGTCCAGAACCACGTCCTTGTGGAACTTCTGGCGGAACTCGGTGGCCACCTTGGCGGCGTGAACCACGGCCTCCGGGTCGTCGCCGTTGACGTGGAAGATCGGGGCTTCGACCACCAGCGCGTTGTCGGTCGGATAAGGCGACGAGCGCGAGAAATGCGGCGCCGTGGTAAAGCCGATCTGGTTGTTGACCACGATGTGCATGGTGCCGCCGGTCTTGTGGCCGCGCAGGCCCGACAGGGCGAAACATTCGGCCACGACGCCCTGGCCCGCGAAGGCCGCATCGCCGTGCAGCAGCACCGGCAGAACCGCCGTCCGCTCGACATCGCCCAGCTGGTCCTGCTTGGCGCGGGCCTTGCCCAGAACCACCGGGTTCACGGCTTCCAGGTGCGACGGGTTGGCGGTCAGCGACAGGTGCACGGTGTTGCCGTCGAACTCGCGGTCCGAGCTGGCGCCGAGGTGATATTTCACGTCGCCGGAGCCATCCACGTCCTCGGGCTTGAAGCTGCCGCCCTGGAATTCGTTGAAAATGGCGCGGTAGGGCTTGCTCATCACGCTGGCCAGGATGTTCAGGCGGCCACGGTGCGGCATGCCGATCACGACATCCTGCAGGCCAAGCGCACCGCCGCGCTTGATGATCTGCTCCATCGCCGGGATCAGGCTTTCGCCGCCGTCCAGACCGAACCGCTTGGTGCCCATGTACTTGACGTGAAGGAACTTCTCGAAGCCCTCGGCCTCGACCAGCTTGTTCAGGATGGCGCGGCGGCCTTCCCGGGTGAACTGGATTTCCTTGCCGTAACCTTCAATCCGTTCCTTCAGCCAGCCGGCCTGCTCCGGGTCCGAGATGTGCATGTACTGCAGCGCGAAGGTGCCGCAATAGGTGCGCTTCACGATCTCGACGATCTGGCGCATGGTGGCCATTTCCAGCCCCAGCACCTTGTCGATGAAGATCGGGCGATCCATGTCGGCCTCGGTGAACCCGTAGGAACGCGGGTCAAGCTCGGGGTGCGGGGTCTGGTCGTGCATCCCCAGCGGGTCCAGATCGGCCACAAGGTGACCCCGGATCCGGTAGGCGCGGATGATCATCAGGGCGCGGATCGAGTCCAGCACCGCGCGCTTGATGGTATCGTCGCTGACCTCGACGCCCAGCGACTGCGCCTTGGCCTTGATCTTGTCGCCCGCAGCCTTCTGTTCCTTGACCGGGTCGGACCATTGCCCATCCAGCGCGGCGGTCAGATCGTCATTGGGCACCGGCGGCCAGTCGGCTCGGGCCCAGGACGGACCCGTGGCCTCGGCCCGCACGTCGTTTTCGGCATCCCCGAGCGCGCGGAAGAATTCGGCCCAGGCCGCGTCGACGCTGGCCGGATCGGTCGCGTAACGGGCGTAGAGCTGTTCCACATATTCGGCGTTGTGTCCCTGCAGGAAGGACGACGCATGAAAGAGGTCGTTGGGGGATTGATCGGTCATTTGGTTGCCTCTTGCGGGTTAGGACCGGATTAGGGGCTGCCCTGTACGGGCGGGCAGGGGCGCCGGGGGGAGCGCGGGGAAACTTTGGGGTGCGGTCGAAGACCACACGACGGGCACAGCACCGATCATGCCAGTTGCCCCGGTCCGATCAACAGCCAATCCGGCCGGGATGCCCGGCAGGTGGCGTGAAACGGAAGGAAGCACTGCGATCATGGTGGCCTTCATTTTTCGGGCGTGCGCCCGATTTCCGGTAGCAGGGCGAGGGCGCGGCGGGGCCGCACCCTCGGGGATCATGTGCGCGCCTTGGCGGCGCGGGCCGGGGCTCAGCCCAGTTCGATGGCCTTCAGCACGGCCTCGCCCAGACCGGCGGGGCTGTCCGCCACGACGATGCCAGCGGCTTGCATGGCCTCGATCTTGTCCTCGGCGCCGCCTTTGCCACCGGCAACGATCGCCCCGGCATGGCCCATGCGGCGGCCCGGAGGCGCCGTGCGGCCGGCGATGAAGCCCGCGGTCGGTTTCCAGCGGCCCTTCTTCTTCTCATCGGCCAGGAATTGCGCGGCTTCTTCTTCCGCCGAGCCACCGATTTCACCGATCATGATGATCGAGGTGGTTTCCGGGTCGGCCAGGAACATTTCCAGCACGTCGATATGCTCGGTGCCCTTGATCGGGTCACCGCCGATGCCCACGGCGGTGGACTGGCCCAGACCGGCGTCGGAGGTCTGCTTGACCGCCTCGTAGGTCAGGGTGCCCGAGCGCGAGACCACGCCGACCGAGCCACGCTTGTGGATATGGCCGGGCATGATGCCGATCTTGCAGGCGTCGGGCGTAATGACACCGGGGCAGTTCGGGCCGATCAGGCGCGATTTGGAGGTTTCCAGCGCCTTGTTGACCTTCATCATGTCCAGCACCGGGATGCCCTCGGTGATGCAGATGATCAGTTCCATCTCGGCGTCGATGGCTTCCAGGATCGAATCCGCAGCGAAGGGCGGCGGCACATAGATCACCGATGCATTGGCCGCAGTCACATCCTTGGCTTCATGCACGGAGTTGAACACCGGCAGGTCAAGGTGGGTCGATCCGCCTTTGCCCGGCGTCACGCCGCCGACCATCTTGGTGCCATAGGCGATGGCCTGTTCGGAGTGGAAGGTGCCCTGCGAGCCGGTGAAGCCCTGGCAGATGACCTTGGTGTTTTCGTCGACAAGAACAGCCATTTTCTTAACCCTTCACCGCTTTCACGATTTTCTCGGCGCCATCGGACAGGTTGTCTGCCGCGATCACGTTCAGGCCGGAGGTGTTGATGATCTCCTTGCCTTTTTCCACGTTGGTCCCTTCCAGCCGGACCACCAGCGGCACCTGAAGACCGACTTCCTTGACCGCGCTGACCACGCCTTCCGCGATCACGTCGCAGCGCATGATGCCGCCAAAGATGTTCACCAGGATGCCTTTGACGTTCGGATCCGAGGTGATGATCTTGAAGGCTTCGGTCACTTTCTCGGTGGTGGCGCCGCCGCCGACATCCAGGAAGTTGGCCGGCTCGGCGCCATACAGCTTGATGATGTCCATGGTGGCCATCGCCAGACCCGCGCCGTTGACCATGCAGCCGATCTCGCCGTCCAGCGCGATGTAGTTCAGGTCGAACTTGGAGGCGGCCAGTTCCTTGGGGTCTTCCTCGGTCTCGTCGCGCAGGGCGGCGATGTCGGCGTGGCGGTAGACCGCGTTGCCGTCGAAGCCGACCTTGGCGTCCAGAACCTTGAGGCTGCCTTCGTCGGTGACGATCAGCGGGTTGATTTCCAGCATCTCCATGTCCTTCTCGACGAAGGCCTTGTAGAGAATGCCCATCAACGCAACGCATTGCTTCACCTGCGGGCCTTTCAGACCCAGCGAGAAGGCGATGCGGCGGCCGTGGAACGGCTGGTAGCCGGTGGCGGGATCAACCGAGAACGACAGGATCTTCTCGGGGGTGGCCGCGGCCACTTCCTCGATGTCCATGCCGCCTTCGGTGGAGCAGACGAAGGAAATGCGCGAGGTCTGGCGATCGACCAGCAGCGCCAGGTACATCTCGGTCTCGATGCCCGAGCCGTCTTCGATGTAGATGCGGTTGACCTGCTTGCCCGCCGGGCCGGTCTGATGGGTCACAAGGGTGCGGCCCAGCATCTTCTTGGCTTCCTCGGCGGCTTCTTCCACCGATTTGGCAAGGCGCACGCCGCCTTTTTCGCCGGCGTCAGCTTCCTTGAAAGAGCCCTTGCCGCGTCCGCCGGCATGGATCTGAGCCTTCACGACCCACAGCGGGCCGTCCATCTCGCCTGCGGCAGTCTTGGCATCTTCGGCCTTGAGAACGACGCGGCCGTCGGACACCGGAGCGCCGTAGTCGCGGAGGAGGGCTTTCGCCTGGTATTCATGAATGTTCATGAAACTGTCCCGTCTTGGTTCATGTGATGCGCCTGACTAACCACAGGTTATTCCCAGTCGGAAACACCATTTGGTCGCACTAACGGGGTTTTAGCGGGTTTTTCGGCGTTTGTGATCACAGCAAAAAATTAGTGATCACAAATCAATTCCCGATGCGCGAGATGATAGCGGAAACACACATTCACATGCGAATCACCCAAGAGGGGCCGGGCTGATCGGGGCCGTCGTTCACAGCCCCATGGATGGTTTCAGCCGCGCTTGATCTTGAACAGGTTGCCCAGCCTGCCGCCCAGATCATAGGGGCGCGGCACATAGCCGGTGGCATCCGGGTTCAGGGTCCGGTCCTCGGCCAGCAGGTTCTTCACATGGCGCATGAAGGCGCGGCCGTACAGCTGCTCGGGCGTGATCGGCTGGCCGTTCTTGAACCGCATGAAGCGGCTGGCGTGCAGCACGCGGGGGGCGGTCAGTCGGGAACTGCCGTGCTGCCACAACGCCCGGTCGCGGGAGTTGTATTCCGGCGGCAGGGTCGCCACGCGCAGGCTGCTGTCATAGATCAGCTCGCGCAGGACCGGCTGGTCCTTGGGTTCGCCCGCTTCCAGCGCGGCAATGCACTCCATCAGCATTTCGGTGACTTCGGGGCTGCGCCGGATGCCCAGAAGCCCGCCGTTGAACTGCGGGAAGGCATTGGGGATCGGCTTGCGCCAGGTCTTGCGCGCGAACTTCTGGTTGCGGTTCTGCACATGGGCCAGGGCCACGTCGAACCGCTCCAGCACCTCGAAAATATCCGAGATGTCGCCGACAACGACGATGTCCACATCCAAATAGACCGTGCGTTCGAACCGCGAGCGCAGCAGCGCCTCGAACTTCGGCCGGAACCAGCTTTTGTCCAGCGCGTGCACCATGTCATAGGCGCTCTCGTCCACCGGACTGTCGGTATAGATGTCGATGGGGATGCCGGGGGAGGCTGCGCGCAAGGAGCGCGCAGCCCGATCCGCGACCTTGGCAAACCGATCGCCCGAGGCTCCGAAAACGAAGCCGCAAGGGGCCGTGGCGGTTGTGCCGGTCGCGGTGGTCATGGCTTAGACCAGCGTATCGTCGATGCCCTTGCAGGCGGTCATCAGGCCTTTGACGGCATCAACCGACTTGTCGAACATGACCTGTTCGTCCTTGCCCAGCTTGATGTCGATGACCTTTTCGATGCCACCGGCGCCGATCACGGTGGGCACGCCCACATACATGTCCTTCAGGCCGAATTCGCCGTTGCACTGTGCGGCACAGGGCAGGACGCGCTTCTGGTCCTTCAGGTAGCTTTCCGCCATTTCGATGGCCGAAGTGGCCGGGGCGTAGAAGGCCGAGCCGGTTTTCAGCAGGCCAACGATCTCGGCGCCGCCGTCCCGGGTGCGCTGCACGATGGCGTCCAGCTTTTCCTGCGTGGTCCAGCCCATGTCCACCAGGTCGGGCAGCGGGATGCCGGCGACGGTGGAATAGCGGGTCAGCGGCACCATGGTGTCGCCGTGGCCGCCCAGAACGAAGGCGGTGACGTCTTTCATCGACACGTCGAATTCCACCGACAGGAAGTGGCGGAAGCGCGCGCTGTCCAGAACGCCGGCCATGCCGCAGACCTTGTTCGCGGGCAGGCCCGAGAATTGCTGCAGCGCCCAGACCATGGCGTCCAGCGGGTTGGTGATGCAGATCACGAAGGCGTCGGGGGCATTGTCGCGGATGCCTTCGCCGACCGATTTCATGACCTTCAGGTTGATGCCCAGCAGGTCATCGCGGCTCATGCCCGGCTTGCGCGGCACACCGGCGGTGACGATGCAGACGTCCGCGCCGGCAATGTCGGCATAGTCGGTGGTGCCGGTCATCGCGGCATCGAAGCCCTCGGACGGACCCGATTCTGCGATGTCCAGGGCCTTGCCCTGCGGGATGCCGTCCGTGATGTCGAACAGAACGACGTCGCCCAGTTCTTTCAGAGCTGCGAGATGGGCAAGGGTGCCGCCAATTTGTCCCGCACCGATCAGGGCGATTTTGGGTCTGGCCATGAGTCTTGATCTCCGATCCTATGGATTGTGCGGGGTGCGTAGTCCGATTGCGACGTTGGTGCAAGTATCGCAGACGCGGCGAACCGCAGCAGTTAGCGCTCGCGTCCGGTAACAAATCCAAATAATCCGAGGATGGTGACAAACATCCGTTCGGTGACCCCATGCAATTCGACCTGTTCTTTCTTTCCGTGGCGTCTATCGGGGTATTGGTTGCCGCAGTGTCCAAGACCGGTTTCGGCGGCGGCGCCTCGTTCGCGGCCACGCCGATCCTGGCGCTGGTGCTGGAACCGGGGCTGGCGGTCAGCGTGATGCTGCCGCTGCTGATGCTGATGGATGTGACCGGGCTGAAAGCCTATTGGGGCAAGTGGAGCCTGCGGGAATTCCGCATCCTGTGTACCGGGGCGATGCCCGGCATCTTTCTGGCCGCTGCTGTCTATGGCTTTGCCGACCCGAATGTGTTCCGCTTTCTGATCGGTGCCATCGCGCTGCTGTTCGTCGGCTTTCAGGCGGCGGTGGCGCAGGGCTGGGTCAAGGCGCGGACAGATCCGCTGCCGCCGAGGATCGGCCTGCTGAGCGGGCTGGGCGCCGGGTTCACCAGTTTCGTGGCCCATGCGGGCGGGCCACCGACGCTGATGTATCTGTTGTCGCAGGGGCTGCCCAAGGTGATGTTCCAGGCCACCACGGTGGCGATGTTTTCGGTGGTCAATGCGGTCAAGGCGGTGGTCTATACCGGGTTGGGCATGTTCACGCTGGAGGGCATGACCATCGTGCTGTGGCTGGCGCCGGTGGCCGTTCTGGGAGCCATTCTGGGGGTCTTTGCCAACCGCCTGCTGTCGGACCGGCTGTTCTTCGGCATTACCTATGTCTTGCTGACAATTGCCGGATCAAAGCTGATTTGGGATGCACTTGCTTGACGGCCGGGTAAAAATCCTTCGAAAAACCAGCCTCCGGCGCATTTTTATTGCGCACCCCCTTTGCAGCTGCGGCATAAATATGGCATGGCGCAGAAAACGAATGAGGGAATCATGGATAATCTCGCGCGCCCCTACCGGTCCGTCCTCTACATCCCCGGCTCGAACGAGCGGGCATTGGAGAAGGCCAAGACCCTGCCGGTGGATGCCATCATCTTCGACCTGGAAGACGCCGTCGCCATCGACGCCAAGGACAGTGCGCGCGTCACGCTGGCCGCGGCCCTGAGTGCGGGCGGATATGGCCAGCGCTATCAGATCGTTCGCCTGAACGGCATGGACACCGACTGGGGTCCGAAGGATCTTGAGGTGATCGCTGCCGTCGGCCCGCAGGCGGTGCTGCTGCCCAAGGTCGGCTCGGCCGCCGAGATCGAGGCGGTGGCGGCCAGGCTGGATGCCATCCCGGCCTGCGCCGAGACCCGCATCTGGGCGATGATGGAGACCCCGCAAGGCATCCTGAACGCCGCCGAGATTGCTGCGGCGCCGCGTATGGGCGGCTTTGTCATGGGCACCAACGATCTGGCCAAGGAACTGATGACCCGCTTCCGCGCCGATCGGGAACCGCTGCTGACCTCGCTGCAACTGTGTCTTCTGGCGGCGCGCGCCGCTGGCATCGCCATCGTCGATGGGGTCTACAATGCCTTCAAGGACGAGGCCGGGCTGCAGGTCGAATGCGATCAGGGTCGCGACATGGGCTTTGACGGCAAGACCCTGATCCACCCGGCGCAGGTGGCGGTCGCCAATGCCGCCTTCGCCCCGTCCGAGGCCGAGATCGAACTGTCGAAACGCCAGATCGAGGCCTTCGAGGCCGCCGAGGCCGAAGGCAAGGGCGTGGCCGTTGTCGACGGCAAGATCGTTGAAAACCTACATATCGTCACCGCCCGCCAGGTTCTGGCGAAGGCGTCGGCGGTTGCAGCTCTGGAGGGCTGATCATGTTCCTTCTTATCCTGGGTCTGGCGCTGTGGATCGGCGCCCATCTGTTCAAGCGGATCGCTCCCGATCATCGGGCCAGCCTGGGGGAGAAGGGCAAGGGCATGGTGGCGCTGGCCATCGGCGCGGGCCTTGTGCTGATGATCCTGGGCTATCGCGGCGCGGATTACATCGCCATCTGGTCGCCGCCGGCCTTCCTGACCCATGTCAACAATCTGCTGATGTTGATCTCGGTCTACCTGTTCGGGGTCGGCTCGGCCAAGGGCCGTCTGGCGCAGATCATCCGACATCCGATGCTGACAGGCGTCAAGACCTGGGCGTTTGCGCATCTGCTGGTGAACGGCGATCTGGCCTCGATACTGCTGTTCGGCGGGATTCTGGGCTGGGCCGTGGCCGAAGTGGTGCTGATCAACAAGGCCGAGCCGGAATGGACCCCGCCCGCCGAGATCAAGCCGCGCGGCGACGTGATCAACATCGGCATCTCGCTGGTGATCTATGCGGTGCTGGCCTGGGTGCACACTCTGTTTGGTCTTTCTGTTTTCGGGTGATCCATGAAAATCTATCGGTTCCTCAGCGAGGATGACACGAGCGCCTTCTGCCACAAGGTGACGGCGGCGCTGAACAAGGGGTGGATGCTGCACGGAGATCCGACCTATGCCTTCGACGCGGCGCGCGGCGTGATGCGCTGCGGGCAGGCGGTCGTCAAGGATGCGCCGGGCGACTACAGCCCCGACATCAAGCTGGGAGAGCAGTGATGGGCAAGACCAATCCGGGCCGGTTTTTCGAAGACTACCGCGTCGGCGAGGTGATCGCCCACGCGGTGCCGCGCACCGTGGCCGAGGGCGAGCGGGCGCTGTATCACGCGCTGTATCCGGCGCGGCATGCACTCTATTCTTCCGACATGTTCGCGCAGGACTGCGGGTTGGAAAGTGCGCCGCTGGATGATCTGGCGGCCTTCCACGTGGTGTTCGGCAAGACCGTCCCCGACATTTCCCTGAACGCTGTGGCCAACCTTGGCTATGCCGAGGGCCGTTGGCTGGCCCCGGTCTGGCCCGGCGATACGCTCAATTCGGTGTCCGAGGTCATCGGGCTGAAGCAGAACTCCAACGGCAAGTCGGGCGTGGTCTATGTGCGCACCACCGGGTTGAACCAGAATGGCGAGCCGGTGCTGGAATATGTCCGCTGGGTGATGGTGCGCAAACGCGATCTGGACGCCCAGGCCCCCGAAACCGTGATCCCCGAGTTGCGCACGGTGGTGGACCCGGCCGATCTGGTGATCCCCGAGGGGCTGGATTTCACCGGCTACAATTTCGCGCTGGCCGGTGAGCCGCACCGTTGGGGCGACTACGAGATCGGCGAGAAGATCGACCATGTCGACGGCGTGACGCTGGAAGAGGCCGAGCACATGCTGGCCACGCGTTTGTGGCAGAACACGGCCAAGGTACATTTCGACGCCACCTTCCGCCCCGATGGCCAGCGCCTGATCTATGGCGGGCACATTATCTCGCTGGCGCGCGCTCTGTCGTTCAACGGGCTGGCCAATGCGCAGATGATCGTCGGCCTGAACGGCGGCGCTCATGCCAACCCGGCGTTCTCGGGGCTGACCGTCAAGGCGTGGTCCGAAGTGCTGGACAAGGCCGAAACCCCGGCCCCCGGCGTCGGTGCCCTGCGCCTGCGGCTTGTGGCCACCAAGGACGGGGCAGACCCCTTCGCGCTGAAGGGCGAGGATGGTAAATACAAGCCCGAGGTCCTTCTCGATCTCGACTATTGGGCGCTGATTCCCACCTGAGGAGTCGCGCCCCGGAACGTGATCACAAATATTTTCCTGTGATCACGTTTCCCTGCCGTTACCGCTAATTGCGCCAAAACACCGCGCCATTTGCGGGGCTTGCCGCGCTGACAGCTTGCGAAAAGCTGCTATCACCTATGCAGCAAGAATTTTCGATCCCGTGAAAGGATGACTTATGGCTGATGTGAACCGCGGCGCCCGTCCGCTCTCGCCGCATCTGCAGATCTACCGTATGCCGCTGGCGGCCATTACCTCGATCCTGAACCGGATCACCGGCGTGGGTCTACTGCTGGGCGCGCTTTTGTCCGTGTGGTGGCTGGTCGGTGCTGCGTCCGGGCCGGAGTATTTCGCTTTCGTCGACGGGATCGTCACCAGCTTCATCGGCGACCTGATCATGTTCTGTTCGGTCTGGGCGCTGTGGTACCACGCGCTGGCCGGTGTCCGGCACCTTGTCTGGGACGCGGGCTACTGCCTTGAGGTCGAGATGGCCGACAAGCTGGCCTATGGCATTATCGGCGGCTCTGTCCTGCTGACCCTCATCACCGCGATCGCCGTCTAAGGAGACCGGAACAATGGCATATCTTACCGACCGCAAGCGCGCCGTGGGCATGGGCTCGGCCAAGACCGGCACCCAGAACTTCTGGTGGATGACCGTCAGCTCCTATGGGCTGCTGATCCTGACCCCGCTGTTCCTGTGCACCTTCGGGTCGCAACTGGGTCAACCTTACGAAGAGGTCCTGGCCCATTTCGCCCGCCCGTATCCGGCGGTGATCACCGCGCTGATGCTGGTGGCGGGCTTTCTGCACTTCATCCGCGGCATGCGGATGGTGATCGAGGACTACTCCCACGGCATGACGCGGGAATGGCTGATCATCGCCGTCACCTGCCTTTCCTATTTCGCCATGGGCATGGGCGTCTTCGCGCTTGTGCGGCTGGCCCTCTGAGCTGACGGAGCTGACACCAAATGGCTGCTTATGAATACGAATCCCACGACTATGACGTGGTTGTCGTCGGCGCCGGCGGCGCGGGCCTGCGGGCCACGCTGGGCATGGCCGAACAGGGGCTGCGCACGGCCTGTGTGACCAAGGTCTTCCCGACCCGGTCGCACACCGTGGCGGCACAGGGGGGCATCGCCGCGTCGCTGTCCAACATGGGCCCCGACAACTGGCAGTGGCACATGTACGACACCGTCAAAGGGTCGGACTGGCTGGGCGATACCGACGCCATGGAATATCTGGCACGCGAAGCGCCCAAGGCCGTCTATGAATTGGAACACTACGGCGTGCCCTTCTCGCGGACCGAGGAAGGCAAGATCTACCAGCGTCCCTTCGGCGGTCACACCACCGAATTCGGCGAAGGTCCCCCCGTGCAGCGCACCTGCGCCGCGGCGGACCGCACCGGCCACGCCATCCTGCACACGCTGTATGGTCAGTCGCTGAAAAACAACGCCGAGTTCTACATCGAATATTTCGCCATCGACCTGCTGATGAGCGATGACGGTGTCTGCCAGGGCGTGCTGTGCTGGAAGCTGGACGACGGCACCTTTCACGTGTTCAACGCCAAGATGGTCGTTCTGGCCACCGGCGGCTATGGCCGCGCCTATTTCTCGGCCACTTCGGCCCATACCTGCACCGGCGACGGTGGCGGCATGGTGGCGCGCGCGGGCCTGCCGCTGCAGGACATGGAGTTCGTGCAGTTCCACCCGACCGGCATCTACGGCTCGGGCTGCCTGATCACCGAAGGGGCACGCGGCGAAGGCGGCTACCTGACCAACTCGGAAGGGGAGCGTTTCATGGAACGCTACGCCCCGACCTACAAGGATCTGGCCCCGCGCGACTATGTTTCCCGGTCGATGACCATGGAGATCCGCGAAGGCCGCGGCGTGGGTGCCGAGGGTGACCATATTCACCTGCACCTGAACCATCTGCCGCCGGAAACCCTGGCCGAGCGCCTGCCGGGCATCTCGGAAAGCGCCAAGATCTTCGCCGGTGTCGATGTGAACAAGGAACCGATCCCGGTTCTGCCCACCGTGCACTACAACATGGGCGGTATCCCGACGAACTATTGGGGCGAGGTTTTGAACCCCACCGCCGACAACCCCACCGCCGTGGTACCGGGCCTGATGGCTGTCGGTGAAGCGGGCTGTGCCTCGGTACATGGGGCGAACCGTCTGGGCTCGAACTCGCTGATCGACCTCGTGGTCTTCGGGCGCGCCGCCGCGATCCGCGCCGGTGACGTTGTGGACCGCGACGCCGCGATCCCGACCGCCCCGGTGGACAAGATCCAGAAGGGTTTCGACCGGTTCGACGGGCTGCGGTATGCACAGGGCACGATCGGCACCGCCGAGCTGCGCCTGGAAATGCAGAAGACCATGCAGGCCGACGCCGCCGTGTTCCGCACCTCGGAAACCCTGAAGGAAGGCGTCGAGAAGATGACCGCCATCGCCGCGAAGCTGGATGACCTGAAGGTCACCGACACCTCGCTGGTCTGGAACTCGGATCTGATGGAAACGCTGGAACTGACCAACCTGATGCCGAACGCGCTGGCCACAATCAACGGGGCCGAGGCGCGTCAGGAAAGCCGTGGCGCCCACGCGCATGAGGACTTCCCGACACGGGATGACGACAACTGGCGGGTGCACACCGTGGCCCGCGTCGACGGCAATGCCGTCGATCTGAGCTATCGCCCGGTCGTCACTGACCCGCTGTCCACCGAAGCTGAAGGCGGCATCAGCCTGGCCAAAATCGCGCCCAAGGCGCGGACGTTCTAAGGAGGCGACGATGGTACAATTTACCCTGCCCAAGAACTCCAAGATCACCACGGGCAAGACCTGGCCGAAGCCCGAGGGCGCGACCAACGTGCGCAAGTTCCAGATCTATCGCTGGAACCCGGATGACGGTCAGAACCCGCGCGTGGACACCTATTTCCTGGACATGGACACCTGCGGTCCGATGGTTCTGGACGCGTTGATCAAGATCAAGAACGAGATCGACCCGACGCTGACCTTCCGCCGGTCCTGCCGGGAAGGCATCTGCGGCTCGTGCGCGATGAACATCGACGGGACCAACACGCTGGCTTGCATCTATGGCATGGATGAAATCAAGGGCGACGTGAAGATCTACCCGCTGCCGCACATGCCGGTGGTCAAGGATCTGATCCCCGACCTGACACATTTCTATGCCCAGCATGCCAGCATCATGCCGTGGCTGGAAACCAAGACCAACCGCCCGGCGAAAGAGTGGAAGCAGTCCATCGAGGATCGCAAGAAGCTCGACGGTCTGTATGAATGCGTGATGTGCGCCTCGTGCTCGACCTCCTGCCCGAGCTACTGGTGGAACGGTGATCGCTATCTCGGCCCGGCCGCGCTGCTGCACGCCTACCGCTGGATCATCGACAGCCGCGATGAAGCCACGGGCGAGCGTCTGGACGAGCTTGAGGATCCCTTCAAGCTGTATCGCTGCCACACCATCATGAACTGTTCCAAGACCTGCCCCAAGGGTCTGAACCCGGCCAAGGCCATTGCCTCGATCAAGAAGATGATGATCGAACGCCAGGTCTGAGGAAGCGGTTTGACACGGTTTTCGGGGGGCGCGGCTTTTGGCCGTGTCCCCCGATTGCATTGCACCAAGGGGAGCCGCCGATGATCCTGCGTCTGGGACTGATCCTGATGATCCTTGCGGGCGCCTGCTGGGTCGCCTTCGGACTGATTGGCAGCGAGATCGACGAGAACGGCATCCTGCAAGAGCCGTTTTACCTGCTGGGCGGTGGCTGGCTGTTGATGCTGGCCGGGACCGGTCTGGTGCTGATCGCCTTGATCACACGGTTGTTCCGGAGACGCTGAGCCATGCCCCTGATCCTTGTCGTGGCCGTGATCGTGCTGGTCTGGATGATCCTGACCTTCAAGGCGCGCCAGCGCCTGAAAGACTGCCGCTGGCGTGAAAACCACGCCAAGGACACCCCCGAGGGCCGCTATTTCATCTGCATGAATTGCGGCGCGGAAACCTTTGCCGCCAACAACCTGCCGCCGCCCGTGTGCCTGCGCAACACACGGCGCAGGCCGCGCCCCTGATTCCGCCTGACATGTGTTGCGTGCATGGCGCCCTTGCCGACTTGGGCGGTGACGCGCACGTCAGGCGGACCTATCTCATGCGGCAGGGAGGATGTCTTGTTCTGGAGTCTCCGATGAACAAAGTATCCGTGTTTCCGAAAACGCCGGCTGACAAGGCCCTGGCCATTCTGGAAGAGTCCTGGGCCTACTACATGCCAACCCCGGTCCTGACCGATGAAGAGGTGTTGCGGCGCGACGCCCGCACCTTCGAAGGCTACTACGAAGCCGCATGATTACGGGCGGAATGCACTTGCAGCCGGAACCGATCCGGGGCGTTCTGGGGGCAAACCCCTCAGGTGTCGCCCCGAAAGGTTCCGCCCATGCCCCAATCGCCACAGGATGCCGCGGCCCGGCGCGCCGTCGCCCCGGTGATCTGCTATCCGACCGAAACCCTGCCCCGCTCCGCCTTCCTTCCCGAGGACGCGCAGCGGTCACAGATGCAGCTGGCCAGCAGCACGACGGTGCCCGCGCGCCAGGCTGCCTGTTTCCACGTCCGAGCCGGACAGATCTTCCGCATCACCAGCATCGAAGGGCCGCAGGTCGGCGATCTGAACCTGTGGAACGCCCATGACCTGCGCGAGCGGTTCTATTCCGGCAAGACCCGTGCCCTGCACGGCAGCCATGTCAGCACCGGCGACCGGCTCTGGTCCGGCTTTCCGACGCTGCGCCCGATGGCCACGATCACCCGTGACACACTGGATTGGTACGGCATCGACGCCTTTGGCGGCGCGGTCCACGATGTGATCGGTACCCGCTGCGATCCCTATACCCATAACCTGCTGTCGGGCGGGCACTATCACCACTGCTGCCATTCCAACCTGACCCGCGCGCTGGCCACGGAAACCGGTCTGCCGCTGGCCGAGGCCGAGGCGCATGTGCACGACGTGCTGAATGTCTTCATGTGCACCGGGTTTACCCGCGACACCGGCCAGTATTTCATGAAGGCCAGCCCGGTGCGGCCCGGTGACCATCTGGAGTTCTTCGCCGAGATCGATCTTCTGGGCGCGCTGTCGGCCTGTCCGGGCGGCGATTGCGGGGCCGAGCATTCCAGTGATGCCGCCGCCTGCCATCCGCTGCGCGTCGATGTCTTTAACCTGCCCGAAGGCGCGCTGGACGGCTGGAGCGAACCGGTCGTCAATGCCTATGACCGCAGCCACGGCGCGGGCGGCGCCCCCTAGCAGTAGCGTTCGACCCCGACGATATTGGCGTCGGCATAGCGGTCGCCATAAGCGAAGCCCACGGGCAGAAGTCGGGCGATCTCGGCCCGGTCGGCCTCGGTCAGCGTGATCTTCGCCACATCCAGCCATTCCCGGAAATGCGCCGCCGTGCGCGTCGCCGGGATCGGGATGATCTGGTCGCCCTGATCGAGGATCCAGGCGAGCGCCCCGGCGGCCGTGGTCCAGCCCCGGCTGTGGCAGAAGTCGCGGAACCCGTCGATCCGCGCGCGGTTGAGGACATAGTTCGGTTCAACAAAGCGCGGGTTGCTGCGGCGGAAATCCTTTGGCCCCAGTGCAGCCAGTTCGACCGGCCTGTCCACGAGCATGCCGCGCGCCAGCGGCGAGAACGGCACGAAGGCCACCCCCAGCTCGGCACAGGTCTGGATCAGCCCCAGTTCCGGCAGCCGCGTCCACAGGGAGTATTCGTTCTGCACTGCCATGCAGGGATGCACCGCATGGGCGCGGCGCAGGGTGTAGGGCGCGACCTCGGACAGGCCGTAACCGCCGATCAGCCCTTCTTCGATCAGCCGGGCCATGGTTTCCACCACCTCCTCGACCGGGCGTTCCTGTTCGCGGCGATGGATGTAGTAAAGCTCCACCCGATCCTGCTTGAGCCGGGTGAGGGAGGCTTCCAGCTCGGCCCGGATGTGGTCGGCGGAATTGTCGAAGCGGCGCGGCGGGCCCGGCACGATGCCGACCTTGGTTGCCAGCACCACCTTGGCGCCGGATTGAGCCAGATACTCTCCGATCACCCGTTCCGAGCGGCCCATGCCATAGATGTTCGAGGTGTCCCAGAAGTCGATCCCGGCGGCGACGACCGCATCCATGCAGGCAAAGCTTTCCTCGGCGGTGGTTTCGCCGAAAAAGCCCGCGAAACTCATCCCGCCGAAACCGATGGGGGCGACCGCCGGGCCACCCGCGCCCAATCGCCGCTTTGGCATCCCGCCGATTCCGCTCATGCGAAGGCGGCCTCCAGCGCGATCTCGACCATATCGGAAAAGCTTGACTGCCGATCGGCGGCGCTCATCGCCTCATCGCGCAGCAGGTGATCCGAGATCGTCACCACGGCCAGTGCCCGCACCCCGAAGCGGGCGGCGAGGTTGTACAGTTCTGCCGCTTCCATCTCGACCGCCAGGATGCCGTGGCGGGTCATGATCTCGTTCAGATCGGGGCGCTCGTCATAGAACACATCCGACGAATAGATCCCGCCCACATGGGTGGCGGCCCCGCGCGCGGCGGCGGCCTCTTCGGCGGCTTTCAGCAGGCCATAGTCAGCGCAAGGCGCGAAATTGATGTCCTTGAAGAACCCGCGCGAGGGCGTTGACAGGCTGGTCGCGGTCATCGCCAGCACCACGTCGCGCAGGTTCACATGGGGTTGCATCGCCCCGGCGGACCCGATGCGGATCAGGGTCTTGGCGCCATAGGTCGAGATCAGCTCGTTGGCATAGATCGACAGCGACGGCATCCCCATGCCCGAGCCGTGGATCGTCACCCGGTTGCCGCGCCATGTGCCGGTGAAGCCCAGCATGCCGCGCACTTCGTTGATGCAGAACGGGTCGTCGAGAAAGGTCTCGGCGGCCCATTTCGCGCGCAGCGGATCGCCGGGCATCAGCACGGTTTCTGCAATATCGCCGGGCTCGGCACCGATATGGACTGTCATGTCATACTCCCCGTGGTTCCGCGAACTATAGTCGCCCGAACCGTGTGGGGAAGAGTATTATTCGGCCACGGGCCGGACCGAGAAGAACCGCTTTTCGTCCTCCTGCCAGACCACCGCCTCGACGCAGGTGTTGTAGCCAAAGCCACCGCAATTGGACCCATGCACCTGCAAAAGAATGGGGCGGAACGGGCCGAAGTCGACGGCTTCCCAGCCCTTGGCCAGATAGCTTGTCACAGTGTCTCCGACCAGGAAATGCACCATGCATCCGCCGGTGCCGCAGAACAGGGATGCCGCCGAGGAACAGGCCAGCTGCGCCTCGTCCAGAACCCAGTCATCGGTGCCGTCGCCAGACACATCCACCCTGCGCAGTGCCTTGGGCTCTACCGCAATTTCGCCGTTGTCGAGATCCTGACAGGCGTCGATTGCATCGGATAAAAACCTTTGAAGAGGCACCGGAACCTCGGTCTCCGCCGCGGCGCCCGTCGCCGCCAGCGACAGGGCTAGAAGGATCGCCCGCGCGCTCATTGGGCCGCCACCGCTGAGGGATCGGCCAGTTCCACGATATCGACCATGATGCGGTTCAATTCAAAATCCTTGGGGGTGTAGACCTTGGCCACCCCCATCGCCAGCAGGCGCCGGGCGTCTTCGTCGGGGATGATGCCGCCGACCAGAACCGGAATATGCGACAGCCCTTCGGCCTTCACCTTGTCCATGAAGCTTTCGACCAGCGGGATATGGCTGCCCGACAGGATCGACAGGCCGATCACATGGGGATCTTCGCGCTTGGCCGCAGCGATCAATTCGTCCGGGGTCAGGCGGATGCCCTCATAGTCGATTTCCATGCCGCAGTCGCGGGCGCGGAAGGCGATCTGCTCGGCACCGTTGGAATGGCCGTCCAGACCCGGCTTGCCCATCAGGAACTTCAGGCGGCGGCCCAGCTTGTCAGAGATGGCATCCACCGAGGCACGGATGTCGTCCAATCCTTCGGTCTTGTTCGACACGGCGCGCGACACGCCGGTGGGGCCGCGATACTGGCCAAAGACCTGCCGCATGGTTTCGGCCCATTCGCCGGTGGTGACACCGGCCTTGGCGGCACGGATCGAAGGCTCCATGATGTTGGTGCCATCCCTGGCCGCCGCCCGTAGAGCGGCCAACGCGGATTTGACGGCCTTGGCATCGCGGGAGGCGCGCCAGTCATTCAGGCGGCCGATCTGCTCGGCCTCGACCGCCGGATCAACAGTCATGATGCCGCCGTCCGCATCCATCAGCGGCGAGGGCTCGCCCTGCGTCCACTTGTTGACGCCCACGACGATGGTGTCGCCCCGCTCGATGCCGCCCAGCCGTTCGGCATTGGCGGTGACCAGTTGCGACTTCATGTATTCGATGGCCGAAACCGCGCCGCCCATGGCGTCGATATTGGCCAGTTCGGCGCGCGCGCCCTGCTTCAACTCCTCGACCTTGTTCTCGACCGCCGGGTTGTGATCGAACAGGTCGGCGTATTCCAGCAGGTCGGTCTCATAGGCCATGATCTGCTGCATGCGCAGGGACCATTGCTGATCGAAGGGGCGGGGCAGGCCAAGCGCCTCGTTCCAGGCGGGCAACTGCACGGCGCGGGCGCGGGCCTTCTTCGACAGGGTGACGGCCAGCATTTCGATCAGGATGCGGTAGACGTTGTTCTCGGGTTGCTGCTCGGTCAGGCCCAGCGAGTTCACCTGCACGCCATAGCGGAAGCGGCGGAACTTGGCGTCGCCGACGTGGTAGCGATGGGCGCACAGCTCGTCCCACAGATCGACGAAAGCGCGCATCTTGCACATCTCGGTGACGAAGCGGATGCCGGCGTTCACGAAGAAGGAAATCCGCCCCACGACCTGGGCGAAATCCTCGGCCGGAACCTTGTCCTTGACGTCATCCAGCACCGCGCAGGCGGTGGCCAACGCAAAGGCCAGTTCCTGCTCGGGCGTCGCGCCGGCTTCTTGCAGGTGGTAGGAACACACGTTCATCGGGTTCCACTTGGGCACATTGGTATAGCAATAGGCCGCCACATCTGTGATCAGCCGCAGCGACGGCTTGGGCGGGCAGATATAGGTGCCCCGGCTGAGATATTCCTTGATGATGTCGTTCTGCACCGTGCCTTGCAGCTTGGTGATGTCGGCACCCTGTTCCTCGGCCACCGCGATGTACAACGCCAGCAGCCAGGGCGCCGTCGCGTTGATGGTCATCGAGGTGTTCATCTGTTCCAGCGGGATATTGTCGAACAGGGCGCGCATGTCGCCCAGATGCGACACCGGCACGCCGACCTTGCCGACCTCGCCGCGCGCCAGTTCGTGATCGCTGTCATAGCCGGTCTGGGTCGGCAGGTCGAAGGCCACCGACAGCCCGGTCTGCCCCTTGGCAAGGTTGTTGCGGTAAAGCGCGTTCGACGCCTTGGCCGTGGAATGACCCGCATAGGTGCGGAAGAGCCAGGGGCGATCTTTTTTCACTTCACTCATATCTCGTCTCGCGTCTTGGGGCCGGTAATTTACGTGCGTCCGCGACTGCATATATGGAATTTTATGACCTTGTCAATTCGCTGCGTTGCGGCGGCATACGTCACATATACGGCGAAAAAAGCCGCGGATCACGGGATTTGGCGCCGCAGTGGTGCTGCAACTGCCAAAAGGTCTTAGGTTTTGGCCAATCTCCTGCCTGATATGCATTTAAACCCATCGCGGCGCCGGGCTTGCGAGACATAATCTTTCATTTTTCGCGCGAACGGTGTTGCGAAGTTGCGCAAAGGGCAGTATCCCGACCAGACACCGCCCATTGATTCTGCGATGCGGCATTTATGTGGACCAGCTTGGAGGCTTTGATGGCTCTCGATACACATTCGGCGATTGCGGAATATGACGCCCCGCAGAAGGACCTGTACGAAATCGGCGAGATGCCCCCGATGGGATATGTGCCCAAGCAGATGTACGCTTGGGCCATCCGTCGCGAGCGTCACGGCGAACCGGACAAGTCCTTCCAGGTCGAAGTCGTCGATGTTCCGGTTCTGGACAGCCACGAGGTTCTGGTGCTCGTGATGGCCGCGGGCGTGAACTACAACGGCATCTGGGCGGGTCTGGGCATTCCGATCAGCCCGTTCGACAGCCATGGCGAGGACTACCACATCGCGGGCTCCGATGCCTCGGGCATCGTCTGGGCTGTCGGCGACAAGGTGAAAAGCTGGAAAGTCGGCGACGAGGTCGTGATTCACTGCAACCAGGACGACGGTGACGACGAGGAGTGCAACGGTGGCGACCCGATGTACTCGCCCAGCCAGCGGATCTGGGGCTATGAGACCCCGGACGGCTCCTTCGCCCAGTTCACCAACGTGCAGGCTCAGCAACTGCTGCCGCGCCCGCGTCACCTGACCTGGGAAGAAAGCGCCTGCTACACGCTGACGCTGGCCACCGCCTATCGGATGCTGTTCGGCCACCACCCGCACGAGCTGAAGCCGGGCCAGAACGTTCTGGTCTGGGGCGCCTCGGGCGGTCTGGGCTCTTTCGCGATCCAGCTGGCCAATGCCGCCGGGGCCAACGCCATCGGGGTGATCTCGGACGAGGACAAGCGCGAGTTCGTCATGAGCCTGGGCGCCAAGGGCGTTCTAAACCGCAAGGACTTCGACTGCTGGGGTCAGCTGCCCACGGTGAACACGCCGGAATACAACACCTGGTTCAAGGAAGCCCGCAAGTTCGGCAAGGCGATCTGGGACATCACCGGCAAGGGCAACAACGTCGACATGGTGTTCGAACACCCCGGCGAAGCCACCTTCCCGGTCTCCACCTTCGTGGTGAAGAAGGGCGGCATGGTCGTGATCTGCGCCGGCACCTCGGGGTTCAACTGTACCTTTGACGTGCGCTACATGTGGATGCACCAGAAGCGCCTTCAGGGCTCGCATTTCGCGCATCTCAAGCAGGCCGCCGCCGCCAACAAGCTGATGATCGAGCGCCGCATCGATCCCTGCATGTCCGAGGTCTTCCCGTGGGAAGAGATCCCCGACGCCCACATCAAGATGCTGCGTAACCAGCACAAGCCGGGCAACATGGCGGTTCTGGTGCAGGCCCCGAAAACCGGGCTGCGCACCTTCGAGGACACGCTGGAAGCCGGCAAGAGCTGAGCCAGTCGTTAAAATTTGCAAGACAATCGCGCCGCCCCGGTTTCCGGGGCGGTTTGCGTTTCCGGTGAGGACAGCATTAGGGATTTCAGGGGGTTACAGCCGACGCCCTCCCTATTTTCGGGGGGCACAAAGCGGCGAGTGTGTCCCGATTCTAAGACGTGTTACGGTGTTGTTAAGAATTTCTTCAAGTCTTGAGGACGGATCCATGGATGCGGATTGGATGATCGATGTTCTGGCAGACCTGAAGAAGTTTGCGCGCCACAACCAGTTTTTGGAGTTGGCGGAGCAGCTTGATGATACCATGATGGTGGCCGCTACGGAAATTCGGCGTAACAAGGTCAGGGACGTATGTCGGGCACGAGGTCATGAAGGAAAAACTGGAGACGCTCATTAGCAGCCTGGAAGAGGCAACGACACGGGGAGATCTGCAGGATGTCGTTGTCAGGCTCCGGGATCTCTATGATGTGGATCACGTTGTTTACCATTCGGTTAACCGGGCTGGAGAACAATACGCGGCGCTCACCTATGACGCCTCATGGGTGGACCGCTATATCGAGCGGGATTACGCCCGCATCGATCCAGTGGTGCAGGGCTGCTATCAGCGCTTCAACCCGGTGGATTGGAAACAGCTGGACTGGACCGGCGCCAAGGCCCGCAATTTCATGGGCGAAGCCGCAGACGCCGGGGTTGGAAACCAGGGACTTTCGGTTCCGATCCGCGGGCCGAACGGCCAGTTTGCCTTGTTTACGGCCTCCAGCCGTGCAAGTGACCGGACTTGGGCGAATTACAGCCGGTCCAATGTATCGGATCTGATTCTCGTGGCCCATTTCATCAATCAGAAAGCCCTTGAGATCGACAACGGCACCGATGTGCAGAAATCGGCCAGCCTGTCGCCCCGCGAAATCGATACGCTCAGTCTTCTGGCGGTTGGCTACTCCCGTGCGCAAGCCGCCGAAAGCCTGTGCATCTCGGAACACACCCTGCGGGTCTATATCGAATCCGCGCGGTTCAAACTGGGGGCGCAGAACACGACCCACGCCGTCGCCCGTGCCATCGCCCGCGGCCTGATTGTCGTCTGAACGAAATTTTAACATTTCGTTAACGCACCGCGCGGTGCGATTAACTCTGGTTAACCAGCGGTTGAACACCCTGAGCCCGTCAACACAGCGGACTGGGGATAGACATGCTGAGATACCTTTTTTCGAACGAACTGAACCATCACCCGAAGCTGCGCGACTCCATGTTTCAGGATCGCGCCGATCAGTTCCACACACGTCTGGGCTGGGATGTGTCCATCGACGACCATGGCGAAGAGCGCGACGAATACGACGCGATGAACCCGCTCTACGTGATCTGGGAAGAGCCCGACGGCAGCCACGGAGGTTCGATGCGGTTCCTGCCGACGTCGGGGCCGAACATGCTGGACGATCACTTTCGCAACCTTCTGGACGGCGCACGGATCCGCAATTCGCAGATCTGGGAATGCACCCGCTTCTGCCTTGCCCGCAACGCGGCACCGCAGGTGTCGGCGGCGCTGATGCTGGGCGGCTGCGAGGTTGGTCTGGGCTTCGATCTGACGTTCTCGATCGGGGTCTTCGATGCCCGCATGGTGCGCATCTACCGCCGCCTGGGCTGGTCGCCGCTGGTGGTCGGCACCCAGGGCGAAGGCCGCGAGGCGATCAGCGCGGGCTTGTGGAGTTTTTCCGAAAGCCGCGCGGAAACCCTGTGTGAAAAGGCCGGTATCCCGCGCGCACAGTCGCGCCTGTGGTTCCACCTGTCGCGTCATCAGGCGCGGATCGAGCTGGCGCATACCGCCTGAGTGCTGGTGGCCGTCGCGGTCCCGGGCTAGGGTCCGGGCATGAATGCCGTGACCGATATTGTCCTGTCCGAAGATCAGGATGCCGCCTTTGCGCGGGTGACCGAAGTCCTTGCCGCCGCCGGGATCGACCTGGCGGGCGGGGGGCTTGGCCCCCCGGCATCGAAGGGCGATCAGACCCTGGCCGTTCTTGGCAAGGCGGGATCGGGCAAGACCATCCTTCTGGCGCAGCTGTACCACGCCATGGAGGCTGCGGGCGTCGAGATCGTTTCGGGCGACTACGAGGGTCGCCGCCGCAAGGAGCGGCGCACCCTTGCCATTCTGGCGCCCACCAACAAGGCGGCCTCGGTCCTGCGCAACCGGGGTGTTCCGGCGACGACGATTCACCGGGTGCTGTACACGCCGGTCTATGATCCGGAGTATGAGAAGATCGCCGAATGGCTGGCCGGGCGCGGGCCAAGGCCGGAAACCGAGGTTCTGGACGACACCGCGCTGGATCGCGCCAAGGCATTTTACGACCTGCACAAGTCGGTGCCGGGGGCGCTGGCCTCGGCCGGATTGCGGGGATCGGACTTCATCACTGGCTGGAAACGCCGCGAAGAGCCGCTGGACATCGGATTCGTCGATGAAAGTTCGATGCTGGATGCGCGACAATTTGACGACCTGAAAGAAATTTTTCCCACTCTGGTGCTGTTTGGCGACCCTGCGCAGCTGGCACCGGTGGGGCAATCGGGCGAAATGGTCTTCGACAAGCTGCCGGAACAGCGCCAATTGGTGCTGAGTCGCATTCACCGTCAGGAACGCGACAACCCGATTCTCGACCTTGCCCATGCCTTGAGCGACCCGGATGTGGGTTTCGAACAGTTCGAAAGGATGATCGACGACGCCGCCCGCAGCGATGATCGTGTCGTGGTTGCAGGCCGGGTCGAGGCCGACCTGATGGCGCGCTCTCCGGTGCTGGTCTGGCGCAATGCGACCCGCGTGCGGCTGATCCAGGCCTTCCGCAAGGCGCATGCCGCCCCCGACGACAGCCTGCTGCCCGGCGAGCCGCTGATCTGTGACGGGCTGGAACTGCCGCTGAAACATCGCAAGAAGCGGCTGGATCTTGAGGCGCGCGGATTGATCAAGGGCGCGCAGGTGATCTATCTGGGGCAGGGCCGCCGTCCGGGGTTTTCCCGGCTGCACGTGCTGGGCGCGCCCGAACCTCAGGTCTCGGCGGCCTCGATCATCAAGATCGAACATCCCGACGAGGAAGAGCCCTTCATCCCATTCGCAGCCCGCATGGGGGCGGCCTTCCTGCACGGTGCGGCGGTGACGATCCACAAGGCGCAGGGCTCGCAATGGCCCGAGGTGCAAGTCTTCGGTCCCGACATCTATGCCGCCTACCGCGCCGGACGGACCGAGGCGGGATTGCCGCTGTGGAAACGGTTGGCCTATGTGGCGATCACCCGCGCCGAGACGCGGCTGCACTGGGTGATGCGATATCGGCTGGGCAAGCCCACGGTGCCGCTGGGCACCGATGACTTGACGGTGCCGCCCGCCCCCGACCTGATCCGCGAGATCGACCCGACCCTATCGCTGGAACATCCGGAAGGCGGCTGAGGCCAACCAGCCCGCGGCGATGGCGATGACCAGCGACATGATTCCGTAGGCCAGCGGCCGGTCATGCGCCAGATTGTACAGCCAGCGTTCGATCCCGACCTTGTGCACCTCGATCGTGGTGTCATAGCGGTCGATCACCGCGCCATCGCGGACAAGGAAAATCCGCGTGGAATATATGCCTTCCACAAGGTTCGCCGGCAGGTCCAGCGAGGTGCGGAACAGCGTCTGCTGATCCAGCGCCACGCCGGTTTCATGCTGTTGGTACAATTCTGCCTCGCTGCGAATGCGCACCAGCGCATCGGTGAACACGTCCAGGTCGGGCGCGGCATGGGCCGGGCCGACCGTGGTCATCACGTAGTCCACCGAGATGATGTGATGCTGGTCTTCGTCCAGGTTCAGGATCTGGTCCAGCGGTCGGGTGCTGGCCACCGCGTAGAAGCTGGGCGCGTGCAGCAGGTGGACCGAGTCGGTGTTGACCCAGATGCCCATGCGCCGCTCTTTGCGGCGGACGTCCAGCGGGCCGGGCGGGCCCGAGACGGTGATGATGACATCCAGATCGGAATCCCTCGGCAGCGGTTCCTCGCGCTTCACGGCGCCGAAGATCAGCAGCGACGAACCGTCGAAGGTGGCGGTGATGGCAACCTCGTCCTGGCTCAGACCCAAGACAACCTCTTCCGCGCGGGCGGGCAGCGCCCACAGCAACGCGGCGATGATCAGCAGGCGCAGCATCAGTGTCCGCCCTCGGTGCCGATGGAATACAGTTCAGACGGCTGGATCAGCAGGTCGAGTCCCAGTTTGAAGCACACGATCAGGACCATGCCGGCCAGCAGGATGCGCAGTTGTTCGGCCTTCAGCCGGGTGCCGATGCGGGTGCCGATCTGCGCCCCGATGACGCCGCCGACCAGCAGCAGCACGGCCAGCACCACATCCACGGTGTAGTTGGTGGTCGCGTGCAGCAGGGTCGAGAACCCGGTGACGAAGATGATCTGGAACAGCGAGGTGCCGACCACCACCTTGGTGGGCATCCCCAGCAGATAGATCATCGCGGGCACCATGATGAAGCCGCCGCCGACCCCCATGATTGCCGACAGCACGCCAACGAACAGGCCAACCAGAATCGGCGGGATGACCGAAATATACAGGCCCGAAGTCCGGAACTTGATCTTCAATGGCAGCGCTTGCACCCAGGCCGACCGCCGCCGTCTGGGGGCCGGGGCGCCGACGCGGCGCGCCTTGCGGATCGAATTCAGGCTTTCGACGAACATCAGCCCGCCGACCACGCCCAGGAACACCACGTAGCAAAGCTTCACCAGCAGATCGACCTGGCCCATCTCCTTGAGCAGGGCAAAGACCTTCACCCCCAGCGCCGCGCCGATCAGGCCGCCGGTCAGCAGCACGACCCCCATCCTCAGATCCACCGTCTTGCGCCTGAAATGCGCCAGCACGCCCGAGAAGGACGAGGCGACGATCTGGTTGGCCTCGGTCGCGACGGCCACGGCGGGGGGGATGCCGATGAAGAACAGCAATGGCGTCATCAGAAAGCCGCCGCCGACTCCGAACATGCCCGACAGCACGCCCACCAGTCCGCCCAGCCCGAGCAGCAGGAACGCGTTGACCGAAACTTCGGCAATGGGGAGATAGATTTGCATGGCGCGACAATAGTGAGCCTTGCGGCGGGGTCCAGTCCCTCAGGCTTTCTGCAGTGCAGCTTTCTTGCAGTTTCTGAAAAAACCTGTCCCCCACGGCGCAAGTTTGTGCGCCGTGCGACGGGGTCAGCGTTCCTTGACGTAGGGTTCGCCGCCGGCGCGGGGCGGAATGGCCTTGCCGACAAAGCCCGCCAGAATCACCACCGTCAGGATATAGGGCAGCGCCTGCATCAGTTGCGTGGGCAGAGTGACGCCGGCCAGTTCCACGGTCTGGAAGCGGTTGCCCAGGGCCTCCAGCAGGCCGAACAGCAGGCAGGCGCCTAGGGCCGACCAGGGCCGCCACTTGGCGAAGATCAGGGCCGCCAGCGCGATAAAGCCGCGGCCCGCGCTCATGTCCTTGACGAAGCCCGCCGACAGGCCGGTGGCCAGATAGGCCCCCGCCAGCCCGCACAGCAGCCCGCAGATCAGCACCGCCGCATAGCGCAGCCCGACGACCGAGACGCCCGCGGTATCCACAGCGCCGGGGTTTTCACCCACCGCGCGCAGGCGCAGGCCGAAACGGGTGCGGAACAGCACGTACCAGCTGCCCACCACCGACAGGAGCCCAACATAAACAAGGATCGAATGCCCCGACAGCACCTGGGAATAGAGCGGGCCAAGGAGCGGCACCGATTCAAGTGTGCTGGCCAGCGGCAAATCGATGTTCTGGAACCGGGCGTCGCCTTGCAGGGGCGGGGTGCGCCCGCCCAGCTTGAACCAGTTCTGCCCGATCAGCACCGTCAGCCCGGCGGCGAGAAAGTTGATTGCCACGCCCGAGATCAACTGGTTGCCCCGGAAGGTGATCGAGGCGACCCCGTGCAGGGCCGCCAGCGACAATGACGCGGCACAGCCCGCCGCCAGCCCGACCCAGGCCGAGCCCGACACCGCCGCCGCCGCCGCCGAGAAGAAGGCAGCGGCCAGCATCTTGCCCTCAAGACCGATGTCGAAAATGCCCGCGCGTTCGGAAAACAGCCCTGCAAGGCAGGCAAACAGCAGCGGCGTGGCCAGGCGCAGGCTGGAATCCAGAAGCTGAAGAACCGTGTTCAGATCCATCATGCAGCTCCTTTTCCGAAGCCCGAGAACAGCCGTGCCACGGGGGCCCGCACCATGTTGTCAAGCGCACCGGTAAACAGGATCACCAGCGCCTGGATCACCACGATCATTTCGCGGCTGATGGCCGGGATCTCGAATTCCAGCTCGGCGCCGCCCTGATACAGCGCGCCGAACAGAAGTGCCGCGATCAGCACGCCCAGGGGGTGCGACCGCCCCATCAGCGCCACGGCGATGCCGACAAAGCCCGCGCCCTGAACGCTGTCGATGATCAGTCGCTCGGCCTCGCCCTGCACGGCGTTCACCGCCATCAGACCGGCCAGTCCGCCCGAGATCAGCATGGCGATCACGGTGATCTTCACCGGCGGGATGCCGGCATAGACGGCAGCGGGTTCGGATTGGCCAAAGGCGCGGATCTCGTATCCCAGACGGGTGCGCCAGATCAGGAACCAGACCCCGGCGCAGCAGGCCAGCGCGACGAAAAAGGCCACGTTCAGCGGGGCCGAGCGGGTGAAGCCCAGCCAGGCGCCGAAATCATAGGCCGTGGGCAGCCGCGCGCCTTCGGGGAAGCGCGGGGTTTCGGGGGCCATGGATCCGGGAACCTTCAGCACGTTGACCAGAAGGTAGACCAGCAGCGCCGAGGCAATGAAGTTGAACATGATCGTGGTGATGACGATATGGCTGCCGCGCTTGGCCTGCAGATAGGCCGGGATCGCGGCCCAAGCGGCGCCAAACAGCGCCCCGCCGATCACCGAGGCCGGCAGCGCCAGCGTCCAATGCGGCCAGGGCACCGCCAGACAGACCAGCGCCACGCCCAGCCCGCCCAGCAGGGCCTGCCCCTCGCCGCCGATGTTGAACAGCCGGGCATGGAAGGCCACCGCCACCGCCAGACCGGTGAAGATGAAGTTGGTCGCATAGTACAGCGTATAGCCCCAGCCATAAGCCGAGCCGATGGCGCCGTTGATCATGATCTTCATCGCTTGCACCGGGTTCTCGCCGATATAGGCGATCACCAGCGCCGAGACCGCCAGCGCAAGGATCAGGTTGATGACCGGGATCAGGGCGACATCGGCCCATTTCGGCATCTTGTTCATCTCAACCCGCCTTTCCGTCCATACCGGCCATCAACATGCCCAGTTCGGTCTCGTCGGTGTCGCCGGGCAGGCGTTCGCCCATGATGCGGCCGTCGAACATCACCGCGATCCGGTCCGACAGGGACAGGATCTCTTCCAGCTCGACCGAGACCAGCAGGATCGCCTTGCCCTCGTCGCGCAACTGGATCAGGCGCTGGTGGATGAACTCGATGGCGCCGATGTCGACGCCGCGGGTCGGCTGGCCTACCAGCAGCAGCTCCGGGTTCTGTTCCATCTCGCGGGCCAGCACCAGTTTCTGCTGATTGCCGCCGGAAAAGCTTTTTGCCGCCAGCCAGTTGTGCGGCGGGCGCACATCGAAGCGTTCCATCTTGCCATCGGTGTCGGCGCGCAGGGCGGCGTTGTCCATGATGCCGCTGTGGCTGTATTCGGGGCGATGCTGGTAGCCGAAGCCGGTGTTCTCCCACGCCGCGAAATCAAGGATCAGGCCCAGCTTGTGACGATCCTCCGGCACATGGGTGATGCCCACAGCGCGGCGGGCGCGCCCGTCGCTGTCCTTGCCCGACAGCTTCAGCGGCTTGCCGTTCAGCGTGATCGTTCCCGTGGCATCCGCGATGCCGCCCAGCACCTGCAACAGTTCCGACTGGCCATTGCCGGCCACCCCGGCGATGCCAAGGATTTCCCCCGCCCGGACGTTCAGCGACACGCCTTTCAGACGCTCGACCCCCTTGTCGTCGGTGACCCGCAGGTCAGAGACATCCAGCACCGTGGCGCCTGGCTTGGCCGGGGTCTTGTCGACGCGCAGCAGCACCTTGCGGCCCACCATCAGCTCGGCCAGTTCGGTGGGCGAGGTTTCGGCGGTCTTGACCGTGGCCGTCATCTCGCCGCGCCGCATGACGCTGACGGTGTCGGTGATCTCCATGATCTCGCGCAGCTTGTGGGTGATCAGGATGATGGTCTTGCCCTCGTCGCGCAGCCCGTGAAGGATGCGGAACAGGTGGTCGGCCTCGGAGGGCGTCAGCACGCCGGTGGGCTCGTCCAGAATCAGGATATCGGCCTTGCGGTACAGGGCCTTGAGGATCTCGACCCGCTGCTGGTGGCCGACGCTCAGGTTTTCGATCAGGGCATCGGGGTCCACGTCCAGCGCGTATTCGCGCGACAGGTCCGTCAGCAAGGTGCGGGCCTTGGCCAGCGAGGGGCGCAGGAAGGCGCCTTCTTCGGCCCCCAGCACCACGTTTTCCAGCACGGTGAAATTTTCGACCAGCTTGAAGTGCTGGAAGACCATCCCGATGCCGGCGCGAATGGCGGCCTGGCTGTCGGGGATCTCGGTTTTCTGTCCGCCGATGAAGATCTCGCCAGCGTCGGCCTTGTAGAAGCCATAGAGGATCGACATCAGCGTCGATTTTCCGGCGCCGTTTTCGCCGATAATGCCGTGGATCGTGCCGCGTTCGACCCGGATCGCGATGTCCTTGTTGGCCTGTACCGGGCCGAAGGCTTTCGAGATGCCGCGCAGCTCGATGGCCGGGGCAGCGGAAGGGGCGGCCATGTCAGGCCGCCCCCCGGTCTGTGTCTGAACGGTCATCTGCGATTAGAAGGCCGGGCAGGAGCTGTCGGTGGTATAATCGTGCACCACAATGTCGCCCGAAATGATGCGGCCCTGGGTTTCCTCGACCGTCGCCATCATCGATTCGGTGATCAGGTCTTCGTTGTTGTCATCCAGCGCCCAGCCGACGCCGCCATTGTTCAGGCCCATGACCTTGATGCCGGGGGTGAATTCGCCCTTCTCGAAGGAATCAAACGCCTCGTAGACCGCGTTGTCCACGCGCTTGACCATCGAGGTCAGCACCTTGCCCGGATGCAGGTGGTTCTGGTTGCTGTCCACGCCGATGGCAAGGATGCCTTCGTCGGCGGCGGTTTGCAGAACGCCGATGCCGGTGCCGCCGGCGGCGGCATAGACCACATCGGACCCCTGGCTGATCTGGGCGCGGGTCAACTCGCCGCCCTTCACCGGGTCATTCCACGCGGTGGGGGTGGTGCCGGTCATGTTGACGATGACCTTGGCGTCGGGCTTGACCGCTTTCACGCCCTGGGCATAGCCGCAGGCGAATTTCGAGATCAGCGGCACGTCCATCCCGCCAACGAAGCTGACGACGTCAGATTCCGTGGCCATCGCGGCCAGAACGCCGACCAGATAGCTGCCTTCATGCTCCTTGAAGACCACCGACTGCACGTTCGGCTGATCGACGACCATATCGACGATGGTAAACATGGTTTCGGGGTAATCCGGCGCGACCTTTTCCAGGGTGGAAGCATTGGCGAAGCCCAGAACCACCACCGGGTTGGCGCCGCTTTCGGCCATGCGGCGCATGGATTGCTCGCGCTGCGCTTCGGATTGCAGTTCGGTTTCCTTGTACTTCCCGTTGGTGTCTTTGATCCAGCGCTGCGCCCCGTTATAGGCGCTTTCGTTGAAGGATTTGTCGAACTTGCCACCCAGGTCGATGATCAGCCCCGGCTCGGCCAGTGCGGCGGTCATGCTCAGGGTCAGGGCGGTGCCCGCTCCGAAAAGCGTCTTCATGAAGGTCATTGCAGTCTCCCAACTATTGGACTTCTGCCGCGCAAAACGGCACGCCGCGCCTTGTTGCGGCGCGGTCTTGCCAGAAGTAGGCCGCAGCAGGGGAAGGGGGTCAACAGGTTTCTGCGGTTTGCCAAGCGGTTGCCGCCCGAAACGCCAGGGCAGCGGCGTGCGGGCGGTACGATTGCCTAGGCGATGGGCCGGGTCATCACTACCCCGTCGATCTTCTGACCGTCAGGGGCGGAATAGTACCGGCGGCGCAGGCCCGCGCGGGCAAAGCCGCAGCGGTCATATAGGGCCAGTGCCGGGGCGTTGTTCGCCGCGACCTCAAGAAAGGCCTGCGCTGCGCCGCGCTGACATGCCGTATCGAGGAAGCGCGCCATCAAGGCCTGCCCGATGCCTGCCCGTCGGTGGGCCGGATCGACGGCAAGGGTCAGAAGCTCGGCCTCATCCGCGATCACGCGGCCCAGGGCGAAGCCCGACGGGTGCGATTCCAGAAACACCACGGGCTGAGTCAGCAGATCGGCGAACTCGGTCGCCTGCCAGGGGCGGGGTGTGGTGAAACAGGCTGCATGCAGCGCCGCCAGCGTGGACGGCGTCATGAAAGGATTTTCGGCGGCGGATCGCTGGCCGGGGCCGCATCGGCGGCGCGCAAGTACAGCGGCGCCGGGCGCGGGCTGTCGGCAGGTGCTTGGGCGGCGATGCGCGCGATGGCTACCGCCAGCGGAATCCGTGGGGCGATGATGGGCCTGTTCAGGCTTTCGGCCTGCGCCGTAGGATCGACGCCCAGCAGCGGGGCGTTTTCGGGAAGCTTCAGCGCCAGCAGGTCTGCGGCGGTGTGCAGGGCCGGGGGGCGGGGGCTGTCCGCCGAAAACACCTGCACATAGGCGCTGCCGCGCGGGGCCGCGACCAGCGAGACCGCCGGGCGGGGGGCGTCCAGCACCTGCGCTTCCAGGCGGCTGACGCCAATGGCCGGAATGCCCAGCGACAGGGCCAGACCGCGCGCGGCCGAAACCGCGATGCGGATGCCGGTGAAATTGCCGGGACCGACGCCGACCCCCAGACGTGTCAGGTCGGCCCATGTCAGCCCGGTTTGGGCCAATCCGTCCTCAAGCAGGGGAAAAAGTTGTTCGGCCTGTCCGCGTGCGCCCTGCCAATCGCCCTGCCAAAGCACCTCGCCGCCCCGAAGCAGGGCGGCGGCGCAAAAGGGACCGGAGGTATCGAAGGCCAGGATCGGCCCGTTGTCGCGCATCGGCTCAGACGGCGACGGGGCGCACTTCCACCACTTCGGGGATATAGTGGCGCAGCAGGTTCTCGATACCCATTTTAAGCGTCAGGGTGGACGAGGGGCACCCGGCGCAAGCGCCCTGCATGTGCAGGTAGACCACGCCGCGATCGAAGCCGTGGAAGGTGATGTCGCCGCCATCCTGCGCCACGGCGGGCCGCACGCGGGTGTCCAGCAATTCCTTGATCTGGCCGACGATTTCCGAATCCGGCCCGTCATGCGCGGCATGGCCGGCGTTCTCGGCAGCCCCGTCCAGCGTCGCATCGCCGGATTGGAAATGCTCCATCACCGCGCCCAGAACAGCGGGCTTCAGGTGGTCCCATTCGGTGCCGTCCTTCTTGGTGACGGTGACGAAATCGGTGCCCAGGAACACCGCCGTGACGCCGTCGACCGCGAAGATACGGCGCGCCAGCGGCGATTTCGCGGCGCTGTCGGCCTCGGGGAAATCGGCGGTGCCGCTTTCCAGAACCGTCATGCCGGGCAGGAATTTCAGGGTCGCGGGATTCGGGGTGGATTCGGTTTGAATGAACATGGCAGCGCCTCCGTTGCGCCTGATATGAGGTTTGACGCGTGCGAAGTCAATGTTTGGAATGATTCCAAACTGGGCTCAGGTCACGCTTTCCAGCTGTTCTTTTGACATGTTGCCCGGCACCACGGTGAAGGGAATCGGAACCTGCGCGGCGTATTTGGTCATTTGCGACACCAGCGGGCCGGGGCCGCTTTTCTCGGTACCCGCGCCCAGCACCAGCACGCCGATTTCCGGGTTGTCGCGGATCTGGGCCAGGACTTCCTTGAACAGATCGCCTTCGCGGATCACCAGAGTCGGATCGACGCCCTGCTTGTCGCGCATCCATTTGGCGAAAACCTCGAAATGGGCGGTGATCCGTTCGCGGGCCTCTTCGCGCATGATGTCGCCGACCCCGACCCAGTGGTTGAACTCGTCCGGAGGGATTACCGACAGGATCTCGACCCCGCCACCGGTGTTGGCGGCGCGCATGGCGGCAAAGCGCATGGCGTTGAGACATTCCTGGCTGTCGTCGAGCACGACGAGAAAGGTACGCATGACTGATCCCCTGTTTCCGGCGGCCATGATGCCGTTTGCACGCGCCAAGGCAAGGGACTGTGGGCTTTTTTTGACCTATTCCGACAGCAGGTCATCCAGATCGAGACGCCGGGTGTACATGGCAAGCTGACCGTTGGCATCGCGCGGCCAGTCGGCGCGGGGACGGTCCCAGTAAAGCTCGATCCCGTTGCCATCAGGATCGCTGAGATAGACCGCCTCGCTGACACCATGGTCCGAGGCCCCGTCCAGCGGCACGCCGGCCTCGACCATGCGCCGCACGGCGCGGGCCAGTTCGGCGCGTGTGGGATACAGGAAGGCCACGTGGAACAGGCCGGTGTGTCGGACAGGTGCCGGCGTGCCGCCGGCGCTGTGCCATGTGTTCAGGGCAATATGGTGGTGATAGCCGCCCCACGACAGGAACGCGACCGCGCGCCCGTCGGTGGCTTGAACCTCCAGCCCCAGAAGATCGGTGTAGAAGCGCAGCGCGCGATCCAGATCGGCGACTTTCAAATGCACGTGGCCGATGCCTGGCGTGGCAAGTGGGGCAGAGGTCATGGCGGTCTCCTTGGTTGGCAGACAGCCTAGGCCGGGTGCGGGGGGCATGTATACATACGGTCCCGCGCGCCCCCTGTGCGGGGACGCGCAAGGCCGGGTCAGGTCAGCAGGCCGACGATCTCATAGGCGCGTTTCAGGATCGGCTTGGCGATCTCGTCGGCGCGGGCGGCGCCATCGGCCAGAATGCGGTCGATCTCGGCGGGATCCTGCATCAGCCGGGACATTTCCCCGGTGATCGGCGACAGCTTGGCGACGGCCAGTTCGGCCAGCGCCGGCTTGAACTCGGAAAACGTCTTGCCGCCATGGTCAGCCATCACCGCATCGACCGATATATCGGCCAGACCGGCGTAGATGTTGACCAGGTTGCGGGCCTCGGGACGCTCGGCCAGACCCTCGGCGCTTTCGGGCAGGGGCTCGGGGTCGGTCTTGGCCTTGCGGATCTTCCTGGCGATGGTGTCGGCATCGTCGGTCAGGTTGATCCGGCTCATGTCCGAGGGGTCGGATTTCGACATTTTCTTGGAGCCGTCGCGCAGGCTCATCACCCGCGTGGCTGCGCCTTCGATCACAGGCTCGGTGATCGGGAAGAATTCGACGCCATAGTCGTTGTTGAACTTCATGGCGATGTCGCGGGTCAGCTCAAGGTGCTGCTTCTGGTCCTCGCCCACGGGCACCTGTGTGGCGTGATACACCAGAATGTCGGCGGCCATCAGGTTCGGATAGGCAAAGAGCCCGGTCGAGGCCGCTTCGCGGTTCTTGCCGGCCTTGTCCTTGAACTGGGTCATCCGGTTCAGCCAGCCCATGCGCGCCACGCAGTTGAACAGCCAGGCCATCTGGGCATGGGCGGGCACGCGCGCCTGATTGAACAGGATGGATTTCTTCGGGTCCAGACCGCTGGCCAGGTATCCTGCGGCCAGTTCCCGCGTCGCGCGGGTCAGATCGGCCGGGTCTTGCCAGACCGTGATCGCGTGCAGATCGACGATGCAATACAGGGTCTCGATGCCGCTGTCCTGCATGTCGACAAAGCGCTTTACCGCGCCCAGGTAATTGCCCAGTTGCAGGTGGTTGGTCGGCTGGATGCCCGAAAAGACCCGCGGGGTGAAGGCGGCGTTCGGGGCGTCGGCCGGGGTGGACTGCGTTTGGACCGCATCCGTCATGGGGGTTCTCCGTCTGGATTTCCGTGCACGGCTCGCTTATCTGCGGGGCCGGATGCCGTCAATCAAGGAACACCCATGGAACCCGCCCGCCCCGTCAATCCCTTGCCCGCAGCGGTGATCGCGCTGGCCGCCGTCGTGTTCGGCGTCGAAGTGCTGTTCACCCTGGCCGAGCGGGGTCTGCTGGGCGGCCCCGGCGGCATCGGTCTGCGCACCCGCGCCGTCGAGAACTACGCCTTCTTCGGACAGGCGCTGGACTGGATGGTGGTCAACCTGCAGTTTCCGCCCGACCTGATGGTGCGCTTCGTCACCTATCCGCTGCTGCATCTCAGCTTCACCCACGCAATGTTCGTCTGCGTCTTCCTGCTGGCGATGGGCAAGATGGTGGGCGAGGCCTTGGGCAACGTGGCGGTCTTTGCCATCTTCTTCGGCGCGTCGATCGGCGGGGCGCTGGCCTACGGTCTGCTGCTGAACGAGGATTTCCCGCTGGTGGGCGGCTATCCCGGCGTCTACGGGCTGATCGGCGGCTACACCTTCCTGATGTGGGTTCAGGCCAAGTTCCTGCGCCAGAACCAGTTGCAGGCGTTCCGGCTGATCGGCCTGCTGATGGCGATCCAGCTTCTGTTCGGGCTGCTGTTCGGTGGTCAGAAGGATTGGGTGGCCGATGTGGCGGGGTTTGCCAGCGGCTTCAGCCTGTCCTTTCTGCTGGTGCCGGGCGGCTGGGCCAAGCTGCGTGCGGCGTTGCGGCGGCGCTGAGGCTCAGTGACCGCGCCGGAAGGCCGATTTCAGTTCGCGCAGGGTCAGCGCGCCCAGCAGGTGCGCGGCGCCGAAATAGCTGACGATCCCGGCCCCGACCAGCAGGGCGAGCGCGCCATAGCGCAGGCCCGGGGTGTGCAGCGCGCCCTCCAGCCCCTGCGCCAGCGCCCAAAGCACCGCGCCCATCAGGACCGAGGCCAGCAATTGCCGGGGCACGGCGCGGCGGAAGCGGTCGTCAAAGCGGGCAACCGCGCCCATCGCGCCAGTGCCGCGCCACAGGAAGACCACCATCGCCCAGCCTGCCAGCGTGGTGCCAAGGGCGGCGGCGGGCCAGCCGATCAGCGGCGACAGGCCGACGGCGCAGCCCGCGTTGACCAGCATCGCCCAGACCGCGAAGCGGAACGGGCTGCGGGTGTCGGAGCGGGCGAAATACAGCGGTTGCAGCACCTTCTGCAGCACGAAGGCGGGCAGGCCCAACCCATAGATCGCAGCCGCCAGCGCCGTGCCCTGGCTGTCGGCGGAGGTGAACTTGCCGCGTTCGAACAGCACCGAGACCATCGGCTCGGCAATCACCAGCAGGGCGACGGCGGCGGGCAGGGTCAGGGCCAGCGAGATCTCTCCGGCGCGGCTGAGCGCGGCGCGGCCCCCGGCGGCGTCATCGGCGGCCAGTCGGCGGGACAGGTCGGGCAGCAGCACGATGCCCACGGCAATGCCCACGACGCCCAGAGGCAGTTGGTACAGGCGGTCGGCGGTGTACATCCAGTCCATCGCCTTGTCGAAATAGCTGGCCACCTGTCGCCCGATCAGCAGGTTGATCTGCACCACGCCCGAGGCCAGCGCCGCCGGCGCCGCGACAATCGCCAGTTGCCGGATTTCCGGTGTGAAGCGCGGCAGCGCGGGCCGCAGGGTGAAGCCGGCCTTGCGCGCCGCGCTCCAGACAAGCGCGAATTGCGCCACGCCCGCGACCGGCACCGCCCAGATCAGCGCACGGGCAACGTCGCCGCCCAGCCAGACCGCAAGGCTCATGAAGGCGATGAAGATCACGTTCAGCAGCACCGGGGCGGCAGCGGCGGCCACGAAGCGGCCCGAGGCGTTCAGCACCCCCGACAGCATCGCCGCCAGCGCGATGAAGAAGATATAGGGAAAGGCGATGCGTCCGAAGCCGACCGCCAGATCGAATTGCTCCTGCCCGGCAAAGCCCGAGGCCATGGCATAGACCAGCCCCGGCATCGCCAGTTGCGCGATCAGGGTCAGTCCCAGCACCACGCTGGCCAAGGCCGCGAACGCCTCTTGCGCGAAATCGGCCGGGCGGTCGCCGGTTTCCAGCCGCCGCGAGAACATCGGCACGAAGGCCATGTTGAACGCGCCCTCGGCAAAGAAGCGGCGGAACATGTTGGGCAGAGAAAACGCCACGATGAAGGCCTGATAGGCCGGGCCAGTGCCCAGCAGCGCCACGATCATCGCGTCGCGGACAAACCCCAGCACCCGGCTGGCCATGGTCCAGCCGCCCACGGTCAGCAGGCCGGTCAGCAGCCGGATGGGCTTCATTGCGCGGCGGCTTTGCTGGCACCCTGTTCGATGGCGTGCAGCAGCTTCTTCTCAAGGTTTTCCAGCTTGGTCTGGCCCATCAGTTTCAGCCCGAACATGTCCTTCACATAGAAGCTGTCCACCGCCTGCGTGCCATAGGTCGCGATCTGCGCCGAGGACAGGTAGATGTTGTTGTTGGCCAGCGTCCGGGCGATGTCATACAGCAGGCCGGGGCGGTCGCGGGTGTCGACCTCGATGATGGTGTAGATGTCCGAGCCTTCGTTGTCGAAGGACACCGAGGTCGGATGCCGGAACGCCTTTTCCCGCTTCTTGATCTTGTCGCGCTTGACCATGGCCTCGCCGGCCACGATCTCGCCGCCCAGGGTCTTGTGGATCATCGACTTCAGCCGGCCCAGACGGTCGACCTCATAGGGGTGGCCTTCGGTGTCCTGGATCCAGAAGGCGGCGGTGGCATAGCCGTCCTTGGTGGTGAAGGTGCGCGCGTCCACCACATTCGCCCCGACCAGCGCCAGAGAGCCCGCTAGCCGGGCAAAGATGCCGGGATGGTCGGCCATGACAAAGCAGACGCGGGTGGCGTCGCGATCCACGTCCTCGTGCAGGTCGATGCGGACCTCGTCATCCCTCAACCCGTCCAGCAGCCGCGCGATGGCCACATGGGTTTCGGTCTGCAACCCCTGCCAGTAGGGGCCGTAGTGGCGGCTGGTCTCGCGTCGCAACTTGGCCTTGTCCCAATCGGTCAGCGCCTCGCGCACCGCCTTCTTGGCATCGCTTTCGCGGGACGTGCGGTTGACGTCCTCAAGCCCGGTCGACAGCGCCTCGGTGGTCTGGCGATAGAGGTTGCGCAGCAGCATGGCCTTCCAGTTGTTCCACACCCCCGGACCGACCCCGCGAATATCGCAGGAGGTCAGCACCAACAGCAGGTCCAGCCGCTGCTGGGTCTTCACCGCCTTGGCAAAATCGCGCACCGTGCGCGGATCGGCCAGATCCCGCTTCTGCGCCATGTCCGACATCAGCAGGTGATGGCGGACCAGCCATTCCACGGTTTCGCATTCCTTGGGCTTGAACCCCAGACGCGGCGCCACGCGGCGTGCGACGCGCGCGCCCAGCAGCGAATGATCCTCGGGCCGGCCCTTGCCGATGTCATGCAGCAGCAGCGCAAGGTACAGCACGCGGCGATTGATGCCGTCTTCGACGATCCGGGTCGAGATCGGAAGCTCGTCCTTCAACATGCCCTTTTCCACCTGCGACAGGGTTTCGATGCAGATGATGGTGTGCTCATCCACGGTGTAGTGGTGGTACATGTTGAACTGCATCATCCCGACAACCGGCTGGAATTCGGGGATAAAGGCGCCCAGCAAGCCGGTTTCCTTCATCCGCCGCAGGGCGCGGCCCGGATCGTCGCGTTTCAGCACGCAGTTCAGGAAGATCTTCGACGCCTGCGGGTCGCGGCGCACCGTGTCGTCGATCAGATCCAGGTTGGCCGAGACCGCGCGCACCGCGTCGGGGTGAAGCTTGTAGCCGGTGCGCAGCGCCTCGTCGAACAGCCGAAGCAGGTTCAGCGGATCCTTCAGGAAGTCCTTTTCGTCCTGAATGGTGATCCGCCCGTGCAGGATCTTGTAGCCCTGCTTGACCCGCTTGCGGCGCTGGAACAGCCCGGCGAAGGTGGGCATCCGCCGGATGTGGTCGGCCTCCATCGCGGTCAGCAGCACACGGGTCAGGTCGCCAACGCGGGTGGCGTGGCGGAAATAGTCCTGCATGAAGATCTCGACACCGCGGCGCCCGGCGCGATCCTTGTAGCCCATGCGCTCGGCAACCTCGACCTGCAGGTCGAAGGTCAGCTGATCCATGGCCCGCCCGGTGATCAGGTGCAGCTGGTTGCGCACCGCCCAGAGAAAGTTCTCGGCGCGCTGGAAATAGCCGAATTCCTCGCGGGTAAACAGGCCAAGCTCGACCAGTTCGGCCGGACGGTCGACGCCGTGGACGTATTTTGCGATCCAGAACAGCGCCTGAAGGTCGCGCAGGCCGCCCTTGGCTTCCTTCACGTTGGGCTCCACCACGTAGCGGTTGCCGCCCTGTTTCGAATGCCGGGCTTCGCGCTCGGTCATCTTGGATTCGATGAAATCTCCGGCGGTGTTCGAGAACAGTTCCTTGCGCAGGCGCTTTCTCAACTCCTGTGCCAGGGGCTTGTGCCCGGCCAGATAGCGGTTTTCCAGCAGGGCTGTGCGGATGGTGTGATCGTCCTTGCCCAGACGCAGGCATTCGTTGACGGTCCGGCTGGCGTGGCCGACCTTCAGGCGCAGATCCCACAGCATGTAGAGCATCGACTCGATGACGCTCTCGGCCCAGGGGGTCAGCTTCCATGGGGTCAGGAACAGCAGGTCGACGTCGGAATAGGGCGCCATCTCGGCGCGGCCGTACCCGCCTACCGCGACCAGGGCGACGCCCTCCCTGGTATCGGCAGAGGTGGCCGGATGCAGCACCTTGGTGGCCAGCAGAAAGGTGGTGTGCACCACGCAATCGGTCAGATAGGCATAGGCGCGCACTGCCGGTCCCGCGTCCAGGGGGCGCTTGGCGATGGCTTCGGCGATGGTGGTGCGGCCATGTTTCATTTGCGCCGACAACAGGCCGACGGTGGCGTTGCGCATGGACTTCGCGTCGGCGGTGTCCTCGACAAGCCGTTTCAATGCCGAAGCCATCGCTTCCCGGTCGAAGATGTCGTCGGGCGCGGCGATGAGGTTCAGAGTGGCGGGCGCGGCCGGAACGCAGAAGCTTTCGGCCCCGCTGTCAAGTGTTGTGTCGGTCAAATGTCAGTCTGCTCACAAACCGGCGACGCCGAAGGATTTCGGTGCCGGGTCAAGGATGCGCACGGCCTTGTTCTGGATGGTGGCCACGGACAGGGCGCGCTGGTTGCTGCCGTTTTGCAGGAAGCGGAACACGCCGCTGGCCCCGGCAAAGCCGCGCGACTGTGTAAAGCTGGCGGGGCTGAGCCCGTTGCCCGATCCTGCCAGCGCGCCAACGGCGGCGATGCCGTCATATCCCAGACCGGCGATGCTGTGCGGTGCGGTGCCAAAGGCCGTGGAATAGCGGCTGGAAAACTGGTTCAGGGCCTGCGTGTCCGGCAGCGCGAACCAGCCGCCCTGCACGCCTGGCAGCGCCAGCGCCGAGGCCGGCACGTCCCAGCGCGTCAGGCCGATGTACTGGATGCTTTCCGGCGTCAGCCCCTGTTCCGGCAGAAGCTGGGTGATGATCGGCAGGGCGGTGTCGGTGTTCGAAGTCAGGAACAGGGCGGCGGCGGCGCTGGCCTGGGTCTGGGCGACGATGCGCGGTGCGGCGGCAACCACACCTTCCTGCGACATGGCAAAGCTCTCGCTGCCGGCAATGCGGATGCCATAATCCTGCGCGGCGCGCACGATGGCGTCGCGGCCGATCTGCTCGGCGGTGGTCTGGCCGTTGACCACCATCACGCTGTCGATGCCCTGCTTCTTGGCATAGCCCATCATCCGGCGGGCGGTGTTGTCGAAGGTGGCACCCAGCACGAAGACGTTGCCCCCGGCAATATCGGCGTTGTTGGAAAAGCTCAGAACAGCGGTGTTGGTGCCGGCCACCGCGACCCCGACCGCCGCGGCGGCTTCGGCGAACAGCGGGCCGACGATCACATCGGCGCCTTCGGCGACGGCATTGCGGGCCATGTTGGCGGCCTGCGAGGCGTTTCCGGCGGTATCATAGACCCGAAGGTCGATGTCGGTGCCCTCCAGATCCGCCACCGCCAGCTTGGCCGCATTGACCAGCGACTGGGCCAAAAAGGCGACATTGCCGTCGGCCGATCCGCTGGGCACTAGAAGCGCCACCTGCGCCTTGCCGCCGCGTCCGCCCGAGGTGATCGCCGCCGGATCACAGGCGGCCAATGCCACCAGTGCGACGCCCATGGTGATGAATTTCGAAAGCTTGCGGATGATGCCGCCACCGGTCTTGGTCATGGAAACCCTCTTCCAAACTGGCCGGGGCAGACCTTGCAGCGGCCCCCGCGCTCCTCTACGCCTTTCCTACGCATCAATGAACTCGGGGCCAACCTTGAATTATCGCGTCACGCCGTTGCAGCCGGGGCTCTATCTGGTCGCGACTCCGATCGGAACCGCGCGCGACATTACCCTGCGGGCGCTGGATATCCTGGCCTCGGCAGAGATTCTGGTGGCCGAGGACACCCGCAGCCTGAAGAAACTGCTTGCCATTCACGGCGTGCCGCTGGGCGACCGTCCGGTCTGGTCCTACCATGATCACAGCGGTGCCGGGACGCGCGCGAAGCTGGTCGAGGCGGTGAAACAGGGACGCAGCGTGGCCTATGCGTCCGAGGCAGGCACGCCCATGGTCTCGGATCCCGGCTTTGACCTGGCCCGCGAGATGATCGCCGCCGATCTGCCTTTGACCGGCGCGCCGGGGCCGTCGGCGGCCATCGCGGCCTTGCTGTTGTCAGGGCTGCCCACGGATCGGTTCCTGTTCCTTGGCTTTCTGCCGCCCAAGGCCACGGCCCGGAAAAAGGCGCTGGCCGAGGTGTCGCAGGTGCCGTGCAGCCTTGTGATCTACGAATCCCCCAAGCGGGTTCACGCGTTGTTAAATGATCTGCGCGATGTCTTGGGAAGCAGCCGTCCCGCCGCCCTGTGCCGTGAGTTGACCAAACGCTTCGAAGAAGTTGTGCGCACACCGCTGGACGATCTGGCCGCCGAATTGACCGACCGCACCATCAAGGGCGAATGCGTGGTCGTTGTCGGCCCTCCGGGGGCCGCAGAATGGACGGAGGATGATATGCGCGATGCGCTGGCGGAAGCCTTGAAAACCCAGTCGGTGCGCGATGCCGCGGCTTTTGTCGCGGCGCAATACGGCCTTCCCCGAAAGGCCGCCTACCAGATGGCCCTGCACATGGACAAGGACGCATGAGTGGGGCGCTTGCCGTCCATGCCGGCCTGGCGGCCGAGGACAGCGTTGCAGATTGCTATCGTGAATGCGGATACCTGATGCGGGATCGCCGATGGAAACGCCGGGGCGGCGAAATCGACCTGGTGATGAGCGATGGCAAGACCCTTGTCTTCATCGAGGTGAAGAAGGCGCGCAGTTTCGCGCGTGCGGCCGAATCGCTGCGTCTGGCGCAGATGCAACGGTTGAACCGCACTGCGCAGTCGTATCTTGGGCAGCTTCCGGGCGGTCAGGACACCGATTGCCGGTTCGACGTGGCACTGGTGGATGAGGTGGGCCGGGTCGAAATTCTTTCCAACGCCTTAATGTAGGCCCAGCCATTGCAGCCCCGCCGGTGATGCGGCATGCAGTCCCCAAACGCACCAACACGGGGTTGCCGTCATGAAAATCGCCTTCCAGATGGATCCGATCCAGTCGGTGGACATCAATGCCGACAGCAGTTTCCGCCTTGCGGAAGAGGCGCAGGCGCGGGGCCATGAGCTGTTCTTCTATCTGCCCGACACGTTGACCTACGCCGATGGCGATATCCGGGTACGCGGCAATCCCTTCACCGTGCAACGTGTGCAGGGCGATCATGCTCAGCTTGGGCCGGAAGAAACCCGCGCGCTGAGCGATTTCGATGTGGTCTGGCTGCGCCAGGATCCGCCCTTCGACATGGGCTATATCACCACGACGCATCTGCTAGATCGCGTGCATCCGGAAACGCTGGTGGTGAACGACCCATTCTGGGTGCGCAATTATCCTGAAAAATTGCTGGTGCTGCAGTTCCCCGACCTCATCCCCGCCACGATGATCACGCGCGATCTGGCCGAGTTGCGTGCCTTCAAGGCGCAGCATGGCGACATCATCGTGAAACCGCTGTTCGGAAACGGCGGCGCCGGGGTGTTCCGCCTGCGTTCCGACGATGGCAACCTTGCCTCGCTGCACGAAACCTTCACCGGCCTCAACAACGAGCCACTGATCGCGCAGGAGTATCTTCCCGCCGTGCAAGACGGCGACAAGCGCGTCATTCTTGTGGACGGCGAACCGATCGGCGCCATCAACCGCGTTCCCCAGAAGGGCGAAACCCGGTCCAACATGCATGTCGGCGGACGCGCCGAGCCTGCAACCCTGACCGACCGCGACCGCGAAATCTGTGCCGCCATCGGCCCGGTGCTGCGCGACAATGGCCAGATCTTCGTCGGCATCGACGTGATCGGCGACAAGCTGACCGAGATCAACCTGACCTCGCCCACCGGCCTGCAGGAGCTGGAGCGGTTCGACGGCATCAACGCCGCAGCAGGGATCTGGGAGGCCATCGAGGCGCGGCGGGGCTGACCCTCGTCCCCCCGGGGCCAGTTCGCAGCCGGGGGCTTCAGCGCCGCTCGGTGCCCAGCCTGTAACTGATCGCCTCGGCCATATGAGCGCGCCCGACGTCTGCATCCCCGGCCAGATCGGCGATGGTGCGAGCTACGCGCAACACCCGGTGATAGCCACGTGCTGTCAGGCCCAACCGGTCAGCGGCGGCGGTCATCAGCTCGCGCCCGGCCTTGTCGGGGCGGGCGACCTCTTCCAGCAATTCGCCTTCTGCATCGGCGTTGACGCGCACTGCGTCCAGCCCCGCATAGCGGTCGGCCTGCACCTGTCGGGCCGTGGCCACGCGGGCGGCGATTTCGGCGCTGGGCGTGCCGTCGCGGGGAAGGTCGAGATCCTGGAAGGAGACCGGTGGCACGTCCACGCGCAGGTCGAACCGATCCATCAGCGGACCCGAGATACGCCCCAAGTAGTCGTCGCCGCAAGCCGGGGCCCGTGCGCAGGCCCGGCCCGGATCGCTCAGATATCCACAGCGGCAGGGGTTGGCCGCCGCCACCAGCAGGAAGCGGGCGGGATAGCGCACATGGGCGTTGGCGCGCGACACCACCACGTCGCCGGTCTCGATCGGCTGGCGCAGGGTTTCCAGCACGGCGCGCGGGAACTCGGGCAGTTCGTCCAGGAACAGCACCCCGTTGTGGGCCAGTGAGATCTCGCCCGGTTTCGCCCCTTTGCCCCCGCCGACGATGGAAGCGACCGAGGCCGTGTGATGCGGCCGCCGGAACGGGCGCACCCGCGAAATGCCGCCTTCGTCCAGCAGACCCGCCAGCGAATGGATCATCGAGGTTTCAAGGGCTTCGCCCGCCGAAAGGGGCGGTAGCAGCCCCGGCAACCGTGCAGCCAGCATGGATTTTCCGGATCCCGGCGTGCCGGTCATCAGCAGGTGGTGACGTCCGGCAGCGGCAATCTCCAGCGCCCGTTTGGCCCGTTCCTGCCCCTTGACGTCGCGCAAGTCGGCCACATCGGCCACGGCGCTCACCTCGCCTGGACGGGCATCCTGCAGCGGCGATTGTCCGGTGAAATGGCGGACGACCTCTCCCAGGGATCCGGCGGCGAGAACGCGCGCGTCCCCGACCCAGGCCGCCTCGGCCCCGCAGGCGCGCGGACACAGCAGGGCGCGATCCCCCTCCGCCGCGGCCAAAGCCGCCGGCAGCGCGCCGATCACCGGGTGCAGGGTGCCGTCCAGCGACATCTCGCCCAGGGCGACGGTCTCGGCCACCTCTTCGGGCGGCAGGATGTCCAGCGCTGCCAGCAGCGCCAGCGCAATCGGCAGGTCGAAATGCGCACCTTCCTTGGGCAGGTCGGCCGGTGACAGGTTGATCGTCACCCGCTTCGAGGGCAGCGCGATGGACATGGCCGACAGCGCCATGCGGATGCGGTCGCGCGCCTCGCTCACCGCCTTGTTGGGCAACCCGACGATGGAGAACGCGGGCAGGCCGGGCACGACGGCGCATTGCACCTCGACCAGCCGGGCATCGATCCCTTCGAAGGCCACCGTGAAGGCCCGTGCCACCATGATCCCCTCCTGTGGGTGTTCATGGTTAAGGGAGCGCAGGAAGCCTTTAGGATTGGTTAAGGTCCGCAGGTTCCGGCCAGGACCGTTGCGGGTAGGGGCGATCATAGGTGGCCTGATGCGGCCCCTGAGCCAGCCCCATCTCGCGCCACGCCCGAAACGCCGGGTCGGCCAGATGGGCCGCCGTGTAGGCCGCGCTGACGGGGCCGACCTTCAGCCCGTACCCGGCGATGCGCCCGGCCACCGGGGCATAGAAGGCATCGGCAATGGAATAGGGCCCGCAAAGCCACGGCCCGTCCGCCGCGAACCTGTCGCGGGCGCGGCCCCAGATGTCTTCCAGCCGATCCAGATCGGCCTGCACCTCGGCTTGCAGGGGGGTGTTCGCATAAGTGGTGCGCAGGTTCATCGGACATTTGTCGCGCAGCACCACGAAGCCCGCGTGCATTTCGGCGGTCAATCCGCGGGCGTGGGCGCGGGCGGCGGTGTCTTGCGGCCACAGTCCGGCGTCGGGAAAGCGGCTGGCCAGTTCCTCGGCTATGGCGAGGCTTTCGCAAACCACGGTGCCATCTTCCAGCTTCAGGGCGGGCACGGTGCGGGCCGGGGCGAATTCGGCCAGCATCTTCGGGAAATCAGAGGTGTAGAGATCGGCGAAGGTCAGCGAGACGGGCAGGCCGAACCGTTGGACCAACAGGCCGATCCGCATGGACCAACTGGAATGAGCGGGGTCTGCAAGGGCGAGGATATGGGTCATGGCGCCACCCTAGACGCGCCGGGCAATCCGGAGAAACGATCTTTCTTGAAGCGTCCCATCACGGCCTGTGATTGATCGGATGCGCCGACCAGCGCTGCCCGTCAAAGGCCAGTCGGGTGACCGACAGGTTGTTGATGTATTGCCCCATCACCTGCTTGGCGCTGACACCCTGCGCGCGCTGCACTTGGGTCAGGATGGCGCCGAAATGCGCGACCGCGATGACCTCCCCCAGACCGTGCAGCTGCGCCACCCCCTGGTTCACCCGGTCGGCCAGCGCGTTCCAGCTTTCGCCCCCCGGCGGGGCAATCTCGCCGGGCTGGTCCCAGAACCGGAAGACGTGATCGGGGGCCTCGGCCTCGGCCTCCTCGAAGCTGCGATGCTCCCACGCGCCGAAATGGATCTCGCGCAACTCGGGCAGGGCGGTCAGGCGAGGGCGGTCCCCGGCGATGGCCTCGGCGGTCTGGCGCGCGCGCAGCAGGTCCGAAGACACCACCGGCACGTCGGGCAGATAGGCGCGCAGGCGGGCCAGCACCGGCGCATCCGACAGGTCGGCGGGCAGGTCGGTCCAGCCGATCATGGTCTTGGCGTGCGTCGGCCCGTGGCGGACCCACCAGATGGTGAGCGGCTCAGTCATGCGGAAGCCGGCCCTTCAGCACCAGCGGCAGGCCCGACATCACCGCGACCACCAGATCGGCTTCGGCGGCCACCTGCTGATTCAGACGACCCTGAACCTCGCGGAAGGCGCGCGCCATGGCGTTTTCGGGCACGATGCCCTGTCCGACCTCGTTGGTGACACAGACCACCGGGCCGGGCGCCCGGGCCAGGGCCTGTGCCAGCGCGCTACTTTCGGCGGCCAGATCCGCCTCGGCCAGCATCCGGTTGGTCAGCCACATGGTCAGGCAATCGACCAGAAGCACTTCTTCGGGCTGGGCCAGCGCCAGCGCCCCGGCCAGATCGTCGGGCGCATCCACCTGCCGCCAGTCGGGGCCGCGCTGCGCCCGGTGCCGCGCGATCTTGGCGCGCATCTCGTCATCCCAGGCCTGCGCGGTGGCCACATAGACGCGGGGGCGGCCAAAGCCCGATACCAGCGCCTCGGCGAAACGGGATTTCCCTGACGCCGCCCCGCCGGTCACAAGCGCAAGCCGGGGCACTGCATTTTTTGTCATTTGTTGTGATCCAGTTTCCGCAGGTGTCCGTAATCCTTCCGACAACAACGCTGAACAGCAGCACCGACCGGGAGTGGAAATCATATGGCACTGGACGGATACGCGGATCAATCCATGACACGCCGCGCAATGAAAGCGGAAATGCTGGACGCCGAGACCGAGCTGGCTCTGGCCTATGCCTGGCGCGACCAACGCGACGAGGAGGCCCTGCATCGGTTGATCACCGCTTACATGCGGCTGGCGATCTCGATGGCGGCGAAATTCAAACGCTACGGCGCGCCGATGAACGACCTGATTCAAGAGGCCGGGCTGGGGCTGATGAAGGCTGCCGACAAGTTCGACCCGGATCGCGGCGTGCGGTTTTCGACCTATGCGGTGTGGTGGATCAAGGCCTCCATTCAGGATTACGTGATGCGCAACTGGTCGATGGTGCGGACCGGCTCGACCAGCAGCCAGAAGTCGCTGTTTTTCAACATGCGCCGGGTGCAGGCGCGGCTGGAGCGCGAGGCCATGACCCGCGGCGAGGAACTTGACAAGCACCAGTTGCGGCAGATGATCGCTTCGGAAGTGGGGGTGCCCCTGCACGACGTGGAAATGATGGAAGGCCGCCTGTCGGGGTCGGATTTTTCCCTCAACGCCACGCAAAGCGCCGAGGATGAGGGCCGTGAGTGGATCGACACGCTGGAAGACGATGGCCTTCAGGCCGAGCATATCGTCGAGCATTCGCGCGATACCTCCCGCCTGCGGGAATGGCTGCTGGAGGCCATGGGCGCGCTCAACGAGCGCGAGCGGTTCATCGTCCGCGAGCGCAAGCTGCGCGATACGCCCCGCACCCTGGAAAGCCTGGGCAACGAGTTGGGCCTGTCGAAAGAGCGGGTCCGTCAGCTGGAAGCCGCCGCTTTCGGCAAGATGCGCAAGAACCTTGAGGCGCAATCCGGCGAGGTTCATCGCTTTCTGGTCTAGTCTATTGGTGCTGGCAGGCGCGGCGGCGGCCTTCGAAGGGACGCCGCCGCCGGTCGACAGCATCGATCTGCCCGACGCACAGATTGTTCTGCTGGGCGAGGTGCATGACAATGGCGCGCATCACGACCGGCAAGCCGCCGCCCTGAAGGGCATGGAGCCTGCCGCTGTGGTGTTCGAGATGCTGACGCCCGCGCAGGCCGACGTTCTTGCCGACAGCCCGCTTTCGGGCGAGGCACTGGCCGAGGCGCTGGACTGGGACGGCTCCGGCTGGCCAGACTTTTCCCTTTATGAACCGGTGATCGAGGCCGCGCGGGCCACGCGCGTCTACGGCATGGCCGTGCCCCGTGCCGATCTGGGCGCGGTGTTCGACGGTGGCGCAGCGGCGGCCTTCGGACCCGAGGCCGCGCGCTTCGGGCTGGATCAGCCCTTGCCCGACGACGAACAGGCGGCCCGCGAAGAGGCACAGTTCGCCGCCCATTGCGAGGCGCTCCCCCGCGAGATGCTGCCGGGGATGGTCGAGGCCCAGCGGTTCCGTGATGCCGTCTTTGCCCGGACGATCCTGCAGGCGCTGGTGGACACCGGCGGCCCGGTGGCGGTGATTGCCGGCAACGGCCATGTGCGCAAGGACTGGGGCATCCCGGTCTACCTGTCGCACGCGGCACCCGAGGTCACCGTGCTGTCGGTGGGCCAGGTCGAACGTCAGGGCAGGCTGCCCGACGACGCGCCCTATGATCTGTGGATTCTGTCGGCCCCGGCCGAGCGCGACGATCCCTGTGCGGTCTTTGCAAGGTAGTGGCGCCAAAACCCCGGTTGCCCCGCCCGCGGCCCCGGCCTAGGGTCCGGGCAAGTCATGGAGCGGGACCAGATGCTGGCAGGCAAGCGCATTCTTCTGATCATCGGGGGCGGCATCGCAGCCTATAAATCGCTGGAGTTGATCCGCCGCTATCAGGACGCCGGCGCCAGCGTGACGCCGGTTCTGACCCGCGCGGGCGAGGAATTCGTGACCCCGCTGTCGGTCTCGGCGCTGGCCGGATCGAAGGTCTATCGCGATCTGTTCGACCTGACGGATGAGGCCGAGATGGGCCATATCCAACTGTCCCGCGCCGCCGATCTGGTGGTCGTTGCCCCGGCCACCGCCGATCTGATGGCCAAGATGGCCACCGGGCAGGCGAACGATCTGGCCACCACGCTGCTGCTGGCCACCGACACGCCGGTGCTGATCGCGCCCGCAATGAACGTGCGCATGTGGGATCATCCCGCCACCCGGCGCAATCTGGCGGTGTTGAAGGGCGATGGCGTGCGCGTGGTCGGCCCCAACGAAGGCGCGATGGCCTGCGGCGAATTCGGCTTTGGCCGGATGGCCGAACCGGCGGAAATTCTGGCCGCCACGCGGGCCCATTTCGCCACCGGCCCGCTGTCGGGCAAGCGCATCGTCGTGACCTCGGGGCCGACGCATGAGCCCATCGATCCGGTGCGCTATATCGCCAACCGCTCGTCCGGCGCGCAGGGCACGGCCCTGGCGGCGGCGCTGGCGGATCTGGGCGCCGAAGTGATCTTCGTTACCGGCCCGGCCAGCGTACCGCCGCCCGACGGCGTGCAGGTCGTCGCCGTGGAAACCGCCCGCCAGATGCAGGAAGCCGTCACCGCCGCCCTTCCCGCCGATGCTGCCGTCTTTGCCGCCGCCGTGGCCGACTGGCGCGTGGCCGGGGCCGGCGACCGCAAGCTGAAAAAGGACGGCACCGGCGCGCCGCCGCCGCTGGATCTGGTGGAAAATCCCGACATTCTGGCGGGGGTTTCGAAGGGGCCAGACAGGCCCGGCCTGGTGGTCGGCTTTGCCGCCGAAACCCATGACGTGATTGCCCATGCGACGGCCAAACGCCTCCGCAAGGGCTGCGACTGGATCGTTGCCAACGATGTCTCGCCGGGCACTGGCATCATGGGCGGCACCGAAAACGCCGTAACCCTGATCACCGAGGCCGGGGCCGAGGACTGGCCGCGCATGGGCAAGGCCGAGGTTTCGGCCCGGCTGGCCCGACGCATGGCCGAGGCGCTGACATGACCCGCATTCCCGTGACCCTGGCCTGGACCGACGAGGCCGACCGCACCCTGCCGCTGCCGTCTTATGAAACCCCGCAGGCCGCCGGTGCCGATCTGCGCGCCAATTTCGCCCCTGGATTGCGCGAAAGCGGCATGACGGTCTATCCCGGCGCGCGTGGGCTGGTGCCTACCGGGCTGCGGCTGGCGATCCCCGAAGGCTACGAAGTGCAGATTCGCCCGCGTTCCGGTCTGGCGCTGAAGCACGGGATCACCCTGCCCAATGCGCCCGGCACCATCGACGCCGACTATCGCGGACCGCTGGGGGTGATTCTGATGAACATGGGCGAACAGCCCTTCGTGATCTCGCATGGCGACCGCATTGCCCAGATGATCCTGGCCCCGGTGCTGCAAGCGGGCTTCGTTCTGGCCGAAACGCTGGACGACACCGCGCGCGGGGCCGGGGGGTTCGGCTCGACCGGAACCGGCTGATGACGCTGTTTCTGGCGGCGGCGGCAGGGCTTTGGGGGCTGGGCTGGATGCTCAGGATGCCCCTTCAGGCGCGGGGCCTGATGATCGGGTTACTCTATCTGGCGGTGATCGCGGCCCTGCTGGTGCTGCCCGAAGGCGCGCCGCTGCGGCAGACGCTGGGCGGCTCGGCGGGCAACTGGCTGGTGCTGGGGGCGCTGGGGGCGCTGGCCTATGGCTATGCGGGGATGCTGAAGCGCCTGCGCGCCCGCGTGCGCCCCGAAAACAAGGCCGACACCCCGCAAGAGGAACCTGACCAGTCCGCGCCCCTGACCGATGCCGAGTTGGACCGCTATGCCCGTCACATCGTGCTGCGCGAATTGGGCGGCATGGGCCAGCGTCGTCTGAAAGCCGCCAAGGTGCTGGTGATCGGTGCGGGCGGTCTGGGGTCGCCGGTGCTGGAATACCTTGGCGCGGCCGGTGTCGGCACCCTCGGGGTGATCGACGACGATGTGGTCGATGCCTCCAACCTGCAACGTCAGGTGATCCATTCGGCGGCGACGCTGGGGATGCCCAAGGTGTTCTCGGCCCAGACCCGCCTGCGCGACCTGAACCCGAATGTGATCGTCCGCCCCTATCACCGCCGCCTGACCGAGGAGATCGCCGAAGACCTGATCGCCGGTTACGATCTGGTGCTGGACGGCTGCGACGACTTCGCCACGCGCGCGCTGGTCAACCGCACCTGCGTCGCCCTTGGCAAACCGCTGATCTCGGGCGCGATCACCCAGTGGGAAGGCCAGTTGGCCCTGTTCGACCCGGCCACGGGCGGGCCGTGCTATGCCTGTATCTTTCCGCAGGAACCCGCCGCCGGGCTGGCGCCCTCCTGCGCCGAGGGCGGGGTCATCGGCCCCTTGCCCGGCGTCATCGGTACCATGATGGCGGTGGAGGCGATCAAGCGCATCTGCGAAATCGGCGCGCCGCTGAACGACGCCCTTCTGATCTATGACGGGCTGTGGGGCGAAACCCGCCGCATCGCCCTGACCCGGAACCCCGACTGCCCGGTGTGCGGCGCAGTCCCTTCGACGGAGTCTTCATGACCAACCCGCTGCTTGCCCCCTGGGACACGCCCTTCGACCTGCCGCCCTATGACACCATCCGGGATGAGGATTTCGCCCCCGCGGTCGAGACCGCGCTGGACGAAGGCCGCGCCGCGATCAAGGCCATCACCGATCAGGCCGACGCCCCGACCTTCGCCAACACCATCGAGGCGCTGGAATGCGCCGATGAGACACTGGGCCGGGTGCTGGGTGCCTTCTATGCGGTGGCCGGGGCCGATGCGACGCCCGCCCGCGAAGACCTGATGCGGGTGTTCTCGCCCAAGTTGGCCGCCTACGGCAGCGAGATCACCATGAATGCCGATCTGTTCGCCCGGATCGAAACCCTGTGGCAGGCGCGCGACACGCTGGAGTTGACCGAAGAACAGGCCCGCGTCCTGATGCTGACCCGGCGCGGGTTCGTGCGCGCCGGGGCGCAGCTGGAAGGGGCCGCGCGCAGCCGTCTGGGCGAGATCAAGGAGCGTCTGGCCAGCCTTGGCACGCAGTTCACCCAGAACCTGCTGGCCGATGAACGGGACTGGTTCCTGCCGCTGGCCGAGGCCGATCTGGAAGGCCTGCCCGACTTCGTGAAGGCCACCGCGCGCGCCGCCGGGGCCGAGCGCGGGCAGGACGGGCCGGTGGTGACGCTGTCGCGCTCGCTGATCGTGCCGTTCCTGCAATTCTCGCCGCGCCGCGACCTGCGCCAGAAGGCCTTCGCCGCCTGGGTGGCGCGCGGCGCTAACGGCGGCGAGACGGACAACCGCGCCGTCGCCGCCGAGATCCTGAAGCTGCGCGAGGAACGCGCGGCGCTGCTGGGCTATGACAGTTTCGCCGCCTACAAGCTGGAAACCGAGATGGCGGAAACCCCGGACGCCGTGCGCGAGCTGCTGATGGCGGTCTGGGAGCCTGCCCGCGCCATGGCCGAGGCCGATGCCGATGTGCTGACCGGGATGATGCGCGCCGATGGCATCAACGGCGATCTGGAGCCCTGGGACTGGCGGTACTATGCCGAGAAGCGCCGCAAGGCCGAGCATGATCTGGACGAGGCCGAGGTGAAGCCCTTCCTGCAGTTGGACCGGATGATCGAGGCCGCGTTTTCCTGTGCGCACCGGCTGTTCGGGATCGAGGCCCGGCCGGTCGATGTGCCGCTCTACCATCCCGATTGCCGCGCGTGGGAGATCACCCGCGACGGCGAACATCTGGCGCTGTTCATCGGGGATTACTTCGCACGGGCGTCCAAACGGTCGGGCGCTTGGTGCTCGGCCATGCGCAGCCAGCAGAAACTGGCCGGGAACATCCGCCCCGTGGTCATCAACGTGTGCAATTTCGCCAAGCCCGAGGCCGGCCAGCCGGCGCTGCTGTCCTATGACGACGCGCGCACGCTGTTTCACGAATTCGGCCATGCGCTGCACCAGATGCTGTCGGACGTGACCTATGAAAGCATCTCGGGCACCTCGGTGGCGCGCGACTTCGTCGAGCTTCCCAGCCAGTTGTACGAACACTGGCTGGAGGTGCCCGAGGTTCTGGCCGAATTCGCCACCCATGCAGACACCGGCGCCCCGATGCCCGCCGACATGCTGGACCGCCTGCTGAAGGCCAAGAACTTCGATCAGGGCTTCGCCACGGTGGAATATGTCGCCTCGGCGCTGGTCGATCTGGCGTTTCACGAAGGCAGCGCGCCAGAAGATGTCATGCAGCGGCAGGCCGAGGTGCTGACCGACATCGGGCTGCCCCGCGCCATCCCCATGCGCCATGCCAGCCCGCATTTCGCCCATGTCTTTTCCGGCGACGGCTATTCCTCGGGCTATTACAGCTACATGTGGTCCGAGGTCATGGATGCCGATGCTTTCGAGGCCTTCGAAGACGCGGGCGATGCCTTCGACCCGGCCACCGCGCAGGCGTTGCACGACCACGTGCTGTCCCGGGGCGGCAGCGTCGATGCCAAGGCGCTTTATACCCGGTTTCGGGGGCGTCTGCCGGGGGTCGAGGCGTTGTTGAAGGGCCGGGGTCTGACGGCGGCCTAATCCTCGGGGGCGCCGCGCACGTCGTTGACGTCCAGCCCCCACAGGGCGTCGGCGGCAACCCAGCCGCGATAGCCGTCGGCGCGAATCTCGCACCAGTCGCTTTCGCAGTCCCCGAGCCGGGCGATGACGCCCTTCTCGGCACGCGCCTTGACCTTGGCGTTGGGCGACGGCTGGCTGCGCAGGAAGACCTCGTCGGCATCCACGATCACCGTGCGGGTGCCCGACAGCAGGGCATAGTGGATCCAGCCGCCGACGCCGTCGCGATCCACCACCCGCCGCCAGTGGCCGTATTCGCCGGTGACGATCACCGGCATCCCCTGATGGCGAAACACCCAGTCGATCCTGTGGGTGGTCGAGGGGCCGCGGCGTATGTTGGCCTCGTTGGTCTTGATCGAGACGAAGCGCGGAATCGGCAGGTTCGTGACCGGTCCCAACCGCTCGGCCCCGGCGCCGCTGGCCAGCGCCATCACCATCATCGTCGAAATCACCGCCATGGCCTTGCGCCACGGGGTCTGCCGCCAGTGCTTGCTCATGTTGTCCTGCCCGTTATCCGGCGTGTTTTTGTCGCTATCCGATCCCGGCGCTTGTGCGTCGGTTCCCTATAAGTCACCTTGCCAGCCAAACCGACGGATTAGAAGACGAGGAGTTCCAGTATGCCCGCAAAGCGCGTGAGAGTTGTGGTGACACGACGGTTGCCGGAACCGGTGGAGAACCGGCTGAAGGATCTGTTCGACGTGCGTTTGCGCGACGAGGATACCCAGATGAGCCGCGCTGAATTGATTGCAGCCATGCAAAGCTGCGAGGTGCTGGTGGCCACCGTCACCGATCACATCGACGCCGCGATGATGGCGCAGGCCGGGCCCGATCTGAAGCTGATCGCGTCGTATGGCGCGGGCGTGGATCACATCGACGTGGCCTCGGCCCGCAGCCGCGCCATTCTGGTGTCCAACACCCCCGGCGTCGTGACCGAAGACACTGCCGACATGGCGATGGCGCTGATGCTGGCGGTGACCCGCCGCATCCCGGAAGGGCTGGCCATGGTGCAAAGCAAAAGCTGGACCGGCTGGGCGCCGACGGCCCTGCTGGGCGGCCGCATCGGCGGGCGTCGGCTGGGCATTCTGGGCATGGGCCGCATCGGGCAGGCGCTGGCGCGCCGGGCGCAGGCCTTCGGCATGCAGGTGCATTATCACAACCGCCGCCGCGTCGCCGAAAGCATCGAGACCGAGCTGGGCGCGACCTATTGGGAAGATCTGGACGAGATGGTCAAGCGGGTCGACGTGCTGTCGATCAACTGCCCTTCGACGCCCGACACTTTCCACCTGATCAACGCCCGCCGCTTGCAGCTGATGAAACCCTCGGCGGTGATCGTGAACACATCGCGCGGCGATGTGGTGGACGAGAACGCGCTGGCGCGCGAGTTGCGGGCGGGCAATCTGGCCGGGGCCGGTCTGGATGTCTATGAGCATGGGGTCGAGATCAACGACGTGTTGCGCGAACTGCCCAACGTGGTGCTGCTGCCGCATATGTCCTCGGCTACCGAGGAAGGCCGCATCGAGATGGGCGAGAAGGTCATCATCAACATCAAGACCTTCGCCGATGGCCACCGGCCGCCGGATCAGGTCGTGCCGGGCGTGATGTAGCCCGTTGATGCGCGCCGCACCGGTCTTGTCCCCGTCGCGCGTCCTGCGCCATTGGCGGCTGGCGGTGGCGGCCGTGTTGCTGGCGCTGGTGGTCACCGGCCCGCCGGGGCTGCGCGCCGCGCAGGAGTTCAACACCCGCGTCCTGACCAGCGCCGGGGCCACCTATGCGGCCTTGCGCACCATCAACGCGGTGCTGTCCACGGCCAAGCAGACCTCGGTCGGGGTGGAATTCGTCGGCGCCGTCGAAGGCAAGCCGGCGATGATCCTCGATCCGCTGGATGAAACCGTGGCGCGGGTGTCGGATGCGGTGTTCCTGCTGGCCGGGCTTTCGGCGCTGCTGGCCGTGGCCTTCGCGCCGCTGGGAACGGTCGGGCTGGCCCTGGCCACGGTCGGTCTGGCGGCGCAATGGGGGCTGCGCGATGCGCCGCGCCCCGCGCGCGCGCCGCGCCTGCGCGGGCTGGAACGGGGGTTCGCAACGGTCACCCGCTTTGGCCTTGTGATCGGGCTGGTGTTGCCGCTCAGTTATGCGGCGGGCGGCTGGCTTGGCGATCTGACAACCCATGATCGGCTAGAGACCGCCGTGGCCCAGCTTCAGGGGGAAGAAGCCACCCTGACCCGCGGGCTGGAGGCGCTGGCCGAAACCCCCGTCCCCGATGATCCCGACGACCCCGCGCCGGGGCTGATGACCCGTGTGCTGGACGGGATGGCGAGTTCGGTCACCGGGGCCTGGTCCGACCTGTCGGCGCATCTGCCGGACATGGATCAGGTCGAAGAACGCGGCACGGCGATTTTCGATGCCTCGCTCGAAATCGTGGCGATCTACACCCTGCGGCTGGTGGTGTTTCCGCTCTTGACGCTGCTCTTTCTGGCAGGTGTGATCCGAAGCCTCATGCGCGGCTAGGAGACCCCCGATGACCCTACCAGACTTTCCGGATGTGCGGATCCTCGTGACCGGCGGCACGATCGACAAGGTGCATGATCCAAGGATCGAGGCCATCGTCTTTGCCAGGGACGGCGCCACCCAGATCCCCGATATTCTTGCCATGGGGCGTTGCCATCACCCGGTGATCCAGAAGGTGCTGCTGAAGGACAGTCTGGAGTTCGACGATGCCGACCGCACCGCCATATCCGACGCGGTGCTGGCCGCCCCCGAAACCGCGCTGGTCATCACCCATGGCACCGGCACCATGGGGGAGACCGCGCGCTGGCTGGCGGACCGGGTGCAGGGCAAGACGGTGGTGCTGACCGGCGCCATGCGGCCGCATTCGCTCAGCGCCTCGGACGGGTCGTTCAACCTTGGCGGTGCGGTGGTCGCGGCGCAAACGCTGCCCCCCGGGATCTACGGGGTGATGAACGGGCGGGTACTGCCCGCCGCGCATCTGGACAAGAATGTCGCGGCCGGGCGCTTTGATATCTAGGCCACGCCTCAGCCCGAACAGATCGCGCCCAGCCGCAGCCACGCGCTGTCGCTGAGCAGGGGCTTGTCTGGGGGCGTTGACAGCGGCGGGATCGACAGCCCGCTGCGCGCGGCAATCGCGGCAGGATCGACCTGCGCCGCCCGGAACCTTTCGGCTAGGTGCGCCTCGGGGACCGACACTGGCGGCGTCACCAGATAGGTCTGGGCCGCGGCCTGAAGCACCGCGTCGCCGATCTCGCCCTGTGTCAGCAGGCGCAGGGTGGCGAAGGGGCCGGCCTGGTCCAGCACCGCCAGAAGCGGATCGACATGGCGGGCGCGGGCGGCCTCCAGCACGATGGCGCCGGCGGCCAGATCCGGGGTGCGCGCGTCCTCGATCACGTCCTTGCGCAGCAGGATCATCGCGCCGGGCAGATGCGTCGACAGGGCCGGGCCGCTGGGCACGACGACCACGTTCCACGAGTCCGGGCCAAGGGTGCGCCGCTTCAACTGGTTCAGAACGCGGGTGCCGGTGGCATCGGTACAGGCGGCACCGGTGAAGGGCACCAGATCCTTCAGCAGCCGCTGGCCGATCTCCTGGCGTACCGTGTCGGGCAGCACCTGTGCGGTGTGCCGCACCAGCGCGCCGGGCAGCCAGAACACCGCCAGTGCGACCACCGCCAGCAGGCTGAGCCCAAGGATCACACGCCGCAACCGCCCGCGCTGGGGCTTGGTCCGCGCCACTGCCTGCTGCACGGTGCGGATCGCCTCGATCATGGTATCGTCGTCGATCTCAAGCTCTTCCTCGGCATCGCCGCCGGGGGTGTAGAGCGCAGGCTCGCTGCCGGGATTGCTGCGCTCGACCGCTGGCAGCGACCAATGCGCCAGCGCGGTGTCGGTGGCATCCTTGATGATGAGGGTGGCATCGCCCAGCGACACGAAGACATTGCGGCGCTGCCCGGACAGGGTTTCACGCCAAAGCCCGGGACATTCCAGCTTCTCGAATTTGTCCAACGCCGTCATTCGGACGGGCCTGCCTGCCTGAGTTCTGCCTGACGCCAGACTAGGGGAGGGGACGGGGCGATACAATCGCTCAAAATCGCAGCATCTTGACCTTGGCCGCGACACACGGCCAATGGAGGTATGACCCGCCTTGCCGCCGCCCATCATCCGCTGACCGCCGCTGCCATGGTGCTGACCGCCATGGCGACCATGGGGCTGATCGACAACTACGTACGGGTGATCGCCGAGACCACAGGGCTGTGGCAGTTCCATGTGATCCGGTCGTCCATGTGCCTAGCGCTTCTGGCGATCTACGCCCGGCTGACCGGCGCGCAATTGCGGCCCCGGCGCTGGCGGCCAGTGGTGGCGCGCAGCGCGATCATGTCGGTGGCACTGGTCACCTATTTCGGGGCGCTGGTACTGCTGCCGATTTCCGAGGTCATCGCCGGGTTGTTCACCGCGCCGATCTGGGTGCTGCTGCTGTCGGCGATGTTCTTCGGCAAATCCCTTGGACGGGTGCGGATCGTCGCGGTGCTGGCCGGGTTCATCGGGGTCATGCTGGTGCTGCGCCCCGACACTGGCAGTTTGACATGGCTGACGGTGCTGCCGCTGCTCTCGGGGGTACTCTATGCGCTGGCCCAGATCGCCACGCGCGAATGGTGTGCCGGGGAAACCGCGCTGACCCTGCTGTTTGCCTTTTTCGCCGCTCTTGGCCTGTGGGGGCTGGTCGGTCTGGCGGGGCTGAGCCTGTTTCCCCAACCGGTGCCCGAGGGTGCCGTGGGTTTTCCCTGGCGGCTGTGGGGGCAGATGTCGGCGGCGGCCTGGGTCTGGACCGTGGCGCAGGCGCTGGGGTCGATGTTTGCCGTGGGCCTGATCATCCGCGCCTACCAGAGCGCCGAGGCGTCCTTCGTGGCGGTCTTCGAATATGCGCTGCTGATCTTCGCGGTGTTCTGGGGCTATGTGCTGCTGGGGCAGACCGTGGATGGCTGGGCGCTGACAGGCATCGCGGTGATCGTGGGGTCGGGCGCGGTGATGGTGCTCAGGGATCGCGGGGCCGCCACAGCCACGCCCCCAGCACCTGCAATGCCAGAAGCAGCAACAGGGCCAGAAGCGCGCTGAGCCCGGCGGCCTCGAACCGGATCAGCGCCTGACCCGGTGTTGCCGCCGAGGACAGCAGCACCGCCAGCGTCAGCGCCGCCGCCGAGAACACCCGCGCGGCGATGGCATAGCGAAGCCCCAGCAGCAGGAACACCGCCGCCAGCAGCAAGCGCAGCCAAGGGATCTCGGCGGTCAGGCCCAGCTCCTGCCAGGCCGCGGCCAGCCCGGCACCGATCGCCGCCCCGGCCACATATTGCAGGCTACGGCGCGGGCTCAGGTCCGGCGAGGCCATGGCCCGCATCACGAACATCTGCGCGGTCCACAGCGCTTGGGTGGTGTCAAACCCGGCCATGAGGGCCTGGGTCAGCAGCAACCCGGCACACAGAAACACCGCCTGTTCGATCCCGCCCCGCGCGGAATTGGCGGGCAGGGCCGCGCGCCCGTGCAGGTTCAGCGTCACCGCCAGAAGCGCGCCGTAGACAAGGCTGGCGGCAAAGACCATGGCGGCCGTTGACGGGGCCGCGCCGTCGCGAAAGACCGCGCCGGCCAGCATCACGGCGCCGAACAGGGCCATGGTCAGGCTGCGCCCGCCGGTGGTTGCGCTCTCAACCCCGGCGGCAAGGGCAAGGATCAGGGCGATGGGCAACAGGCCGAAGCTGCCCGGAAGCCAGTGATCCAGCCCCAACAGCCCCAGCAGCACCGCCGCGCCCAGAAGGCTGCGGCGCGAACTGCCCACAAGGCTGCCGACCGCGCCCAGAAGCGCCCCGCCGACCGCCGCCAGCGAGGCCTCGGGGGTAAAGGTCAAGGTCAGCAGGATCGGCACCAGAAGCCCCGCCGCGATCCTCAGAACAAGGCTCCAGCCGAGGCGGGGCAGTGCAGCGGGGGGCGTGGCGGGCATGGGCGCTCCTCAAGCGGCGGCGAGGGCCTTTCCATCGCCATACCGGCCATAGAAGGTCTCGCCGCTGTCGGCCAGATCGCGCAGCAGCGCAGGCGCACGGAAGCGGGCGCCATGGGCCGCTTCCAGCCGATCGCAGATCTCGACCGCCCGTGCCGCGCCAAGGATGTCGAGCCAGCTGATCGGGCCGCCGGACCACGGCGCGAAGCCCCAGCCGAGGATCCCCGCCACATCGCCTTCGCGGATGTCCATCAGCACGCCCTCCTCGAACGCCCGCACCGCTTCCAGCGCCTGCATCATCAGCAGACGGTGCTGCACCTCGGTCAGTTCGGGCTGGGCGTCGGCACGCGGGTATTTCGCGGCCAGACCCTCCCACAGGCCGGTGCGCTTGCCGGCGTCGTCATAGGCGTAGAAGCCCGCGTTGGCCTTGCGGCCCAAACGACCCTCGTCTTCCAGCCAGAACACGACCTCGTCCACATCGGCATCGGGATAGGCGTCGCCCATGGCGGCGCGGGTGGCGCGGGCGATCTTGGCGCCAAGGTCGATGGACACCTCGTCGGTCAGTTGCAGCGGGCCCAGCGGCATTCCCACCAGCTTGGCGGCGTTTTCGATCAGGGCCGGGGCGACCCCTTCGCGGACCATGCGGATGCCTTCGTTGGTGTAGGGCAGGATGCAGCGGTTGGCGTAGAAATAGCGCGCGTCGTTGACCACGATCGGCGTCTTGCGGATCTGGCGCACGAAATCCAGCGCCTTGGCGACGGCCCGGTCGCCGGTCTGCGCCCCCTTGATGATCTCGACCAGCAGCATCTTGTCCACCGGCGAGAAGAAATGGATGCCGATGAACTGCTCTGGCGACCGGCTGGCCTTGGCCAGTTCGGTGATCGGCAGGGTCGAGGTGTTGGTGGCGAAGATCGCGTCGGCGGGCAGATGCGCCTCGGCCCGCGCGGTGGTTTCGGCCTTGACCTTGGGGTCTTCGAACACCGCCTCGACCACCAGATCACAGCCCGCCAGCGCGGCGAAATCGGGGGTGGCGGTGATCCGGCCCAGCACCTGCGCCTTCTTCTGTTCCGTCACCTTGCGGCGCTTGATGCCCTTGTCCAGCAGCCCCTCGGAATAGGCCTTGCCGCGATCCGCGGACTCCTGTGTCTGGTCGATCAGCACCACCTCGATCCCGGCCTGCGCCGAGACATAGGCAATGCCCGCGCCCATCATGCCCGCGCCGATGACGCCCAGCTTCTTCACCTTCTGGTCCGGCGCATCGGGCCGGTTGGCACCTTTCTCCAGCGCCTCCTTGTTGATGAAGAGCGAGCGGATCATCGCGGTGGAAGACGGGTTCAACAGGACGCTGGTGAACCAGCGGGATTCGATCCTGATGGCGGTGTCAAATGGCACCAGTGCGCCTTCATAGACCGCCGACAGCAGCGCCTTGGCCGCCGGGTAGACGCCCTTGGTCTTGCCGTTGACCATCGCCGAGGCGCCGACGAAGGTCATGAAACCCGCCGGGTGATAGGGCGCGCCGCCGGGCATCTTCCAGCCCTTCTGGTCCCAGGGTTTCACGATGTCCTTGTCGCTGGCCGACAGCACCCAGTTGCGGGCTTCGTCCAACAGGTCGGCCATCGGGACCACGTCGTCGATCAGGCCGGCCGATTTGGCGCGCTTGGGATCCGACAGCTTGCCCTCCAGCAGGAAGGGCGCCGCCGCCATCGCGCCCAGCTTGCGCGACAGCCGGGTGGTGCCGCCCGCACCGGGGAAGATGCCGACCATGATCTCGGGCAGGCCGATCTTGGCCTTGGGATTGTCGGCCACGATGATCCGGTGGCAGGCCAGCGGGATCTCATAGCCCAGCCCCAGCCCGGTGCCGGGCAGCGCCGCGACGATGGGCTTGCCGCCCTTCAGGGTCTTGGGGTCCATGCCCGCGCGTTCGATCTTGCGCAGCATGGCGTGGATGCGGGTCAGCCCGTCCATCAGCCCCTGCGCCGGATTGTCCCCGGCCGAGGCTTTCATCTGCGCAATGATGTTCAGATCCATCCCGGCGGCGAAACTGTCCTTGCCCGAGGTCAGGATCACGCCCTTGACCGCGTCGTCGGCCAGCGCCTGGTCGATGAACCCCTCCAGTTCGGCCAGTCCGTCAAGGCTCATGACGTTCATGGATTTTCCGGGCACGTCCCAGGTGATGGTGGCGACGCCTTCGGCGTCCACGTCATAGGTGAAATCGGTCATCTGAGGTCTCCTCCGGGAGCAGTCTTCTGTATCTGCAACAAGTCGTTGCCGTGTTGAGTTTCCGTGGACAGGGCAGGGATGCGCGGCGTCACAGCTCCGGTTCCAGAACGGTGCCGTCACGGCGGGTCAGGGTCTCGATCCCGTTTGCCCGCGTGCGGATCTTGTCGAGCGTGGTGTAATGCACCCGGTCATGGGCGGCGCGCGTGCCGACGATCAGATAGGTCGCCGGAGCGCCCGAACGGTTCACCAGACAGTGCCCCAGCGGGGTGCCTGCCGGAAAGGCCGCCGCATCGCCGGGATGCAACAGGGTGTCGCCGGTGTCTTCGCACAGCGTCACCTCACCGGACAGAACGAACAGGAATTCGTCTTCACTCTCGTGCCAGTGCGGATCGCTGCTGCGGCTGCCCGGTTCGAGCGTTTCCAGCGCCACGCCGAACTGCGACAGCCCGCCCGGATCCCCCAGGGTCATCCAGCTCATCGGGTTCCAGTGCGGCGGGGCCTGCTCGCGGGGCAGGGCATTCAGATCAAGTTTCGGCATCATCCGTTCCCTTTGTCGGCGTAGGGGGACCCATCCTTGCGGGTGAATGTTGCGGTGCCCTCGGCCATCGTCACCTTCAGGTCGATGTCGGAATAGGTCGCCACCTCGTGCGGGGCCTTGCTGCCCACCACCAGGAACCGGCCCTCAGCCTCGGACCGGTTGACGAAACAATGGCCATTGGCATCGCCCGCCGGAAATGCCGCGCAGTCGCCCGGCCCCATGGCGGTTTCGCCGTCATCGTCGACCAGGGTCAGATCCCCTTCCAGCACCATCACGAACTCATCCTCGTTCAGGTGCCAGTGGCGCAACGAGGATCGCGCGCCGGGTTGCAGGATCACCAGGTTGACGCCGAACTGCGTCAGCCCCCCGGCCTGGCCCAGCCGCAGCGAACTGCGTCCCGCCATCTGCGCATCGTAAGGCGCGGGATAGATGGAGCCGGTCTTCAGTGGGACGGTGGCGGGATCGATCTTTGGCACGGGAGGCTCCTTGGGGATCAGGCGTCGGGCGCGGGCGGCTTTGGGATGCTGCACGGGTCCGGCGCCGGGGCAGTGGGGTCGACCTTCAAAAGGCTGAACGGATAGCTGGCGTTGACGATACCGCTGATCAGCTGGTCCGATCGCCAGACCCCGTCGCGCCGGACCAGCATCATCCACGAGCTGAAACCGGGCACCAGCCGCGTGCCATTGCGCAGCATTTCGCTGTCATAGGTGGCGGTGATCAGGTTGGGCGTGATCTGTTGCACCTCGCGGGCCGTGCGGATCAGATGCGTGGCGCGGTGGCCGCGGATCATCTTCACCCAGGCGTCGAAACCGGCGCGCAAGTCGTCGCGGCTGGTCAATACCGTGCGGCTTGCCTGCGTGGTCAGCACGAAAGGCAGGTCGATCGCCGCCGCGAAGCCGTCGAAATCATCCCGGAAGAAGGTGTCGGACACACGGTCCAGCCAGGTCTGGACGATTTCGGTGGGGGTCGCAGCGGCGCCGTCCATGGCTCAGACCCGTTCGATCACGGTGGCGGCACCCATGCCCGAGGCGATGCACAGGGTGGCAAGGCCAAGTTCCTTGTCCTGCCGCTCCAACTCGTCCAGCAGGGTGCCGATGATGATGGCCCCGGTGGCGCCCAGCGGATGGCCCATGGCGATGGAGCCGCCGTTGACATTGACCTTCGCCGGATCGGCGTCGAAGGCCTGCAGGAAGCGCAGCACCACCGAGGCGAAGGCCTCGTTGACCTCGAACAGGTCGATGTCGCCGATGCTCAACCCGCTCTCGCGCAGGATCTTCTCGGTCACCGGCACCGGGCCGGTCAGCATGATGGTGGGATCGGTGCCGATCTTGGCGGTGGCCCGGATGCGGGCGCGGGGTGTCAGGCCGTGGGCCTCGCCGAAGGCCTTGTTGCCGATCAAAACCGCCGCCGCCCCATCCACGATGCCCGAGCTGTTGCCGGCGTGGTGGATATGCGCGATCCGCTCCAGATGCGGGTATTTCATCAGCGCCACCTGATCGAAGCCGGGCATGACCTCACCCATGTCCTTGAAGGCGGGCTTCAGTCCGCCAAGGCTCTGCATGTCGGTGCCGGGCCGCATGTATTCGTCGTGGTCAAGGATGGTCAGCCCGTTGCGGTCGGTCACCGGCACCACCGAGCGCGCAAAGCGGCCCTCGTCCCAGGCGATCTTGGCGCGGCGTTGGGATTCCACCGCCAGCGCGTCGGCGTCATCGCGGGAAAACCCGTATTCGGTGGCGATGATATCGGCCGAGATACCCTGCGGTACGAAATAGGTCTCCATGGCGATCGACGGATCGACGGCAATCGCCGCCCCGTCGGAGCCCATGGCAACCCGGCCCATCATCTCGACCCCGCCGGCCACATAAGCGCGGCCGGCGCCGCCCCTGACCTGGTTGGCGGCCAGATTCACGGCCTCCATGCCGCTGGCGCAGAAGCGGTTGATCGACAGGCCCGGCACGCTCTCGGCAAACTCCGAGGCCAGCACGGCGGTGCGCGCAAGGCAGCCGCCCTGTTCGCCCACCTGGGTGACATTGCCCCAGATCACGTCCTCGATCTCGGTGGTGTCCAGTCCCGAGCGCGCCTTCACCGCGTTCAGGATCTGCGCGGACAGCCGCGCCGAGGTCACCTCGTGCAGCGCGCCGTCCTTGCGGCCCTTGCCGCGCGGGGTTCGGACAGCGTCATAGATATAGGCATCGGTCATCAGGCCGGTCCTTTCTGGTTCTCGGGCCGCGCGGGCGGCATCAGGTCATAAGGGTGCTTCCAGCCGGGCAGGGCGGCGATGCGGTCCAGCCAGGCGTCGATATGCGGGTGATCCTTGCGGATGAAGCCGTAAGGTTCGGGGTAGTACAGGTAGCCGCAACAACTGAGATCGGCGATGGTCACCCCGTCGCCCACCACCCAGTCGCGGGTGGCCAGATGGTGGTCGAGAACCTGCAAGGCCGACAACAGGCGCGCCTGGTTGAAAGCGATCACATCGCCCATGGCCGCGCGTCTTTCTTCCGACAAGTAGTTGCAGAGGAAGCGGGTCATGCCGGCCTGGCTCGACATCCGGTGATTGTCCCAGAATTGCCAGCGCAGAACCTCGAAACGATCCTCCTCCCGTCCGCCCAGCGCGCCGCTGCGTTCGACAACAAACTGCTGGATCGCCCCGGATTGCGACAGTCGGAACGGGCCATCGACCAGAACCGGCGCCTCGCCCATCGGGTTGATCTCTTCACGATACGCCGCCGAACGCGCGGCTCCGTTGAAGAAATCAACAAAGATAGGCTCCCATTCGAGCCCAGAAAGCTGCAGGGCCAGCGCCGCCTTGTAGGCGTTGCCGCTCTCCCCGAAACAATGCAATTGAAGTGTCATGCAAGTTCTCCCTTGTCCTATCTGGGCGCAGGATGATGCCTGGTGCAAGACTTGTGCACCGGAACGCTGCGTCGCGACTCTGGCCGGTCGGGCATGAGTATTTTTGACAAGAAAAAGTCACGATTCACCGACCGGTAACCATAAGGCGCGCATTCTGGCTGCGCGGTACAGGCGGGAGCGCCGATGACCGTACAAGGAAAAGCCCCGCGACCGAGTCAACTTCGGCGAGGTGACCGATGCCTTGCGTTGGCACGGTTGCGGGGTGGCCTTTGAACCCAGCTCTTTTTCTTGTCTCAAGTACTCCGGGGGTGAATGGACCGCTGGTCCAGAGGGGGCAGCGCCCCCTCTCTTCCGCGCGCTTCTAGAAGTGCGCTTCGTCCAGATCCATCACAGGCGCCGCCCCGGACTGAATCCGGGCCAGATGGGTCGCCGTCATCGGAAGCTGCCGGGCCATATAGTAGCGCCCTGTGATGATCTTGGCCTTCAGGAATTCGTTGTCGCCGTCTCCGGTCTCCAGTTGTGCCTGGGCGGCCTTTGCCATGCGGGCCCACATCAACCCCAGGCAGACATGCCCGAACAGATGCATGAAGTCATACGAGCCGGCGAGCGCATTGTTGGGGTTCTTCATGCCCTGCGCCATGAAATACATCCCCGCCTCCTGCAGGTGCTTCGAGGCGGCTTTCAGCGGGTCCAGGAAATCGGCCTTCAGGGCTTCGTTGCCCTCGTTGTCCTTCAGGAACGATTTGACCATCTCGAAGAAGGCCATTACCGGCTTGCCGCCCTTCGATGGCAGCTTGCGGCCGACCAGATCCAGCGCCTGCACGCCGTTGGCGCCTTCGTAGATCATGGTGATTCGGGCATCTCGGGCGAATTGAGACATGCCCCATTCCTCGATATAGCCGTGGCCGCCATAGACCTGCTGCGCGGCCGAAGACATTTCGAATCCCTTGTCGGTCAGGAAGCCCTTCAGCACCGGGGTCAGAAGCGAGATCATGTCCTCGGCCGCATCGTCACCGGCGCGGTGCGAGCGGTCGATCAGTTGCGCCCCCCACAGGGTGAAGGCGCGGGCGCCTTCGACAAAGCTCTTCTGGTCCATCAGGTTGCGGCGGATGTCGGGATGCACGATCAGCGGGTCGGCGGGACCGTCGGGGTTTTCCGCGCCGGTCACGGCGCGGCCTTGCAGCCGGTCCTTGGCGTAGAACACCGCGTTCTGATAGGCGGCCTCGGCCACCGCGTAGCCTTGCAGGCCGACGCCGAGCCTGGCCTCGTTCATCATGGTGAACATGGCGCGCATGCCCTTGTGCGCTTCTCCCAGCAAATAGCCAGTGGCCGCATCATAGTTCATGACGCAGGTGGCATTGCCGTGGATGCCCATCTTTTCTTCGATCTTGCCGACCGAAACGCCGTTGCGGGCGCCCAGCGAGCCGTCCTCGTTCACCAGAACCTTCGGCACGATGAACAGCGACACGCCCTTGATGCCGTCTGGCCCGCCGGGGATCTTGGCCAGCACCAAATGGATGATGTTCTCGGCAAGGTCATGGTCGCCTGCCGAGATGAAGATCTTCTGGCCGGTGATCTGGTAGGTGCCATCATCCTGCGGCAAGGCCCTGGTGCGCATCAGGCCCAGATCGGTGCCGCAATGCGGCTCGGTCAGGTTCATGGTGCCGGTCCAGTCGCAGGACACCATCTTGGGCAGATAGGCGGCCTTCTGTGCGTCCGTGCCATGCGTGTGGATCGCCGAATAGGCACCGTGGGTCAGGCCCTGGTACATGTTGAAGGCCATGTTGGCCGAGACGAACATCTCGCCCACCGCCGTGGCCAGCACATAGGGCATACCCTGGCCGCCATAGTCGGGATCGCAATCCAGCGCGGTCCAGCCGCCGTCTTTCATCACCTGGAAGGCTTGGTCAAAGCCCTTGGGCGTCGAAACCACACCGTTCTCGAACCGGCATCCTTCCCGATCCCCGGACAGGTTCAGCGGGGCCAGAACCTGTTCCGAGATCTTGCCGGCTTCTTCCAGAACGGCCGCGGTGAAGTCGGCTTCCAGTTCGTCATAGCCGGGAATGCCGCTGTCGGCGGCGTTCAGCACGTCCTGCAGCACGAACTGCAGATCCTTGATCGGGGCGGTGTAGATGGGCATGGCTCTCTCCCTTGGGTGTTGGGGTGGGGCCAGACGCTACGGATATGGCCCCCTTGTCTATTCCGCCGCTTTTCCGGCGGCGTCGTATTCGGCGATCTGCGCCCGGCCGGTGACCAGTTGTTCGCGCAGATCTGCAATGGCATCTTCCAGCGCGCGTTGCTGGGCGAGCATCTCTTCGAGATGTTTCTGCCCGATCTCCACGGCATGGCGCAGTTGAGTCTGGCGGGTGTCATCCACGTCATACAGATCCAGCAGTTGACGGATTTCCTCCAGGCTGAACCCGAACCGCTTGCCGCGCAGGATCAGCTTCAGGCGCGCCCGGTCACGGCGTGTGAAAAGCCGCTTCTGGCCCTGACGGATCGGTGCCAGAAGCTCCTTGGATTCATAGAAGCGGAGCGTACGGGGCGTGACATCAAAAGCATCGCACATTTCCCGAATGGTCATTGTTTCGTTCATCGTTCAACTTGTCCTAGGTCGTTGAGGTCGTGTGACACCACCGACCTAAGGCCGCTGACGCCAATCTAGTAGACAGGGTGACGTGCACGTAAACGAAACGTCGCGTCATCCCAAGAGAGAGCGTTACGTTATTTGATGTTTGCGCTGCAAAGGACAAGACGTTGACCCTGGTGGAGGCCCGGAAAGGCATTTTCTTGCCCAACTGAAGGAAAATTGAGTCCGAACCGCCGTTTGCCAGGGATTTCAGGGATGAAATGATACCGGAAGGCCCAATCCGGGCCATTCCCGCAGGGTCAAGATTTCGCGAAATTGGTTAACAGGGGGTCCGTTTTCGGCGCTGCAAGGGAGTCGCCCCGTGCCGATACACCTTTGTCAGGCATAGTCTGGGTCGGCGGCTCGGCGCCCGATCCAGATATCGCGACGTGTTCCCGAGGGCGCGCGCGTGAGATCACAAATCTGCATCTGAGGCATATGTTAAAGGCGTGCGTTGCCTTCAGGCGCCGAGTTTGTGCCCACGCCTAAAGGCTACCGGCCACCTTGTCGCGCAATTCTTCCAGTTCAGAGATCGAGGCATCCAACTGCTGCCGCTGTTCGGCCAGCACGTCAAGCTGACGTGTGGCCAGGTCGACCCAGGCTTCCATTTGCGCGTGGGTGCCCTTTTCTTCGTAGATCATCAGCCACTGCCGGATTTCTTCAAGGCTGAAACCAAATCGGCGGCCACGCTTGATCAGCACCATCCGGGCGACTTCGCGCGGGGTGTAGAACCGGGACCGGCCTTCCTTTTCGGGCTGCAAAAGCTCGATGTATTCGTAGTACCGCAGCGTTCGCGGCGTCACATCGAATTTCTCGCACATTTCCTTGAACGACAGCCGTTGCTGTTCGGTCATGGTGTCCTCCTGCCCGTCTGACTCCTGCCCTTGAGGGAACCGTATATCGCCGGGAAGGTCAACGCATCCGGCCCGTTGCGTCACACGCCGGGGGGGTAGACGCGACCGGGGGGCGGGACTAGAGCTTGGCGGGACGCAGCGACAGGTACGGCGATGAGTGACAGCAGTCTTGAAAATGCGCGGGCCCTGATTGCGGCCTTGCCCTATGCCCATGCGCTGGGGCTGGTGCTGACCGATTTCGGCGAAGGCTGGGCCGAGATGGAGATGCCCTATTCCGCCGATCTGGCGGGCGATCCGGCCACCGGGGTGATGCATGGCGGCACCGTATCGGCCTTGCTGGACACCACCTGCGGCGCGGCGGTGATGAGCCATCCCGAGACCGGACCGACCACGGCCACGCTGGATCTGCGCATCGACTACATGCGTCCGGCGGTGCCGGGGCAGACCATCCGGGCGCGGGCCGAATGCGTGCATGTGACCCGCTCCATCGCCTTTGTGCGCGCGACGACGCGGGACGAGCGTGACGATCCCATCGCCATGGCCACTGGCGCCTTCACGTCCTGAGCCAAGGAACCCCAGATGCCCGTTGATTTCCCGCGCCCCGAACCGGTTCAGATCGTCAAACAACGCCGCGATGCGACGTTGAACGCGCTGGTCGGGCGGGTTCCCTACATTCGCACGCTGGGCATCGTGTTCGAGCGTCGCGGTGACGAGTTGACAGCGATTCTGCCGTTCAATGAAAAGCTGATCGGCAACCCGATGCTGCCGGCCCTGCATGGCGGGGCCACGGCGGGATTTCTGGAAGTTGCCGCTGTGATCGAACTGACCTGGTCGATCATCTGGGATGATGTCGAGGCGGGCCGGGTCACGCCCGAGGATCTGGCCGACCCGGAGGCGATCCGGATGCCCAAGACCGTGGATTTCACCATCGACTATCTGCGCTCGGGCCTGCCGCGCGATTCCTATGCGCGGGCGCGGGTCAACCGGATGGGGCGGCGCTATGCCAGTGTCCATGTGGAAGGCTGGCAGGACAACCGCGACCGTCTGTTCGCGCAGGCGACCGGGCATTTCGTGATGCAGGCGCCGCGCCGGAAGGGCTGAGATGACCCGAACCCCGGTCGAAATGGCCCCGCCGACCCACCGCCGGGTGCTGCGGATCGCCCTGCCCATCGTGCTGTCGAACGCGACCGTGCCGATCCTTGGGCTGGTCGATACCGGTGTGGTCGGCCAGATGGGGGCGGCGGCCCCCATCGGCGCGGTGGGCATCGGCGCGGTCATCCTGACGTCGATCTACTGGGTGTTCGGCTTTCTGCGCATGGGCACCGCCGGGTTGACCGCGCAGGCGCAGGGGGCCGGCGACCGCGACGAGGTCGTGGCAATCCTGTCGCGCGCCCTGCTGGTGGCAGCAATCGGCGGCGTCGGGCTGATCGTGCTGCAATGGCCCATGATGGCGGGGGCCTTTGCCCTGTCGCCGGCCTCGGCCGAGGTTGAAAACATGGCGCGCGGCTATATCGGCATCCGGGTCTGGTCGGCCCCGGCGGCGATTGCGCTCTATGGCATCACCGGCTGGCTGATCGCGCAGGAACGCACACGCGCGGTGCTGCTGCTGCAATTGTGGATGAACGGTTTGAACATGGGGCTGGACGTGCTGTTCGTTCTGTCCTTTGGCTGGGGCGTGAACGGCGTTGCGGTGGCCACCTTCATCGCGGAATGGAGCGGTCTGGCCCTGGGCCTCTGGATCTGCCGCGGCGCGCTGATGGCCCCGGCGGCGCGGGCCTGGGCGGCGGTGTTCGACCGGGCGCGGATGCTGCGCATGGCGACGCTGAACCGCGATATCCTGATCCGGTCGCTGCTGCTGGAGGCGATCTTCGTGTCGTTCCTGTTCTTCGCGGCCGATCTGGGCGACGCCACGCTGGCCGCCAACCAGGTGCTGCTGCAATTCCTGCACATCACCGCCTATGCGCTGGACGGGTTCGCCTTTTCAGCCGAGGCGCTGGTGGGGCAGGCGATGGGCGCGCGGCAACGGCAGATCCTGCGCCGCAGCGCGGTGCTGACCAGTTTCTGGGGCGGCATTGCGGGGCTGCTGCTGACCGTCGGCTTTGCCGTGGCAGGCGGCACGATCGTCGATCTGATGACCACGGCCGAGGATGTCCGGGCGCAGGCGCGCGCGTTTTTGCCGTGGATGATGGTGGTGCCCGTCTTCGGCGCGGCAGCCTGGATGCTGGATGGCATTTTCGTGGGCGCCACCCGGTCGCGCGACATGCGCAACATGATGGTGATCTCGGTTCTGGCCTATGGCCTGGCGCTGGCTCTGCTGATGCCCGCCTTTGGCAATCACGGGCTGTGGGCGGCACTGCTGGTCAGCTTCGTGGTGCGCGGTCTGACGCTGGGCCTGCGCTATCCGGCGCTGGAAGCGGAGGCCGCCTGAGATGCGCTGTTTCGTGGCCCTCGCCGTCCCGGCGTTGCAGACCGATTCCCTGGAAAAAGTGCAGCAGGCCTTGCCGTCGGGCCGCAAGGTACCGCCCGAGAATTTCCATGTGACGCTGGCCTTCATGGATGACCAGCCGGTCGAGGTGCTGGACGACCTGCATCTTGAACTGGAACAGATCCGCCAGGACGGTCTGGCGGTGGAAATCGCGGGTCTGAACACCCAGGGCGGCCCGGCGATAGCCTTTGCCGGGGTCACGCTGACCGATCCGTTGATCGCGTTGCAAGGGCAGGTGGCGCGGGCGGCGCGGCGGGCGGGGATCACGCTGGAACGGCGGCGGTTTCGCCCGCATGTAACGCTGGTTCGTTTCCGCAAGGAGATGCGCCCCGAGGATCTGGACAAGCTGGGCCGCGCCTTGCAGACCCACGCGCAACTGCGCCTGCCGGTCTTCGCGCCGCGCGCCTTCGGCCTCTATCGCTCGACCCTGACCTCTTCGGGGGCGGTCTATGACCTGATGGCCGAGTATCCGCTGGCGCGCCTGCCGTTCTAGGCGGTCACAGCCAGTCGTCGCGCCCGCTGCCCACGGCCTCGGCCACGGTGGCGAACCCGTCGCGTTCCAACAGTGCGTCCAGCCCTTCGGCGACGCGGGTGGCCAGCGACAACCCTTCGTAGACCAGCGCCGAATAGATCTGCACCGCCGAGGCTCCGGCGCGGATCTTTTCATAGGCCTGCTCGGGCGAGCCGATGCCGCCAACGCCGATCAGCGGCAGCTTGCCCTCGGTCAGTTGCGACAGGCGGGCCAGAACGCGGGCGGATTTCTCGAACAGCGGTGCGCCGGACAGGCCGCCCGCCTCAAGCCGGTCGTGGCTTTGCAGCGACGGCCGCGCCAGCGTGGTGTTGGTGGCGACGATCCCGTCGATGGCGCTGTCGGTGGCAACCTCGGCAATGTCGGCGATCTCGGCGTCGGTCAGGTCGGGGGCGATCTTCAGGAACACCGGAATCGGGCGGTCCATCTGGCCGCGCGCATCCATCACCCCGGTCAGCAACGCCCAAAGGGCGGCGCGCCCCTGAAGGTCGCGCAGGTTCTCGGTGTTGGGAGAGGACACGTTGACGGTGACGAAATCCACATGCGGGCCGCAGGTTTCCAGCACGGTCACATAGTCCTGCGCGCGGTCCTCGCTGTCCTTGTTGGCGCCCAGGTTCAGGCCGACGATGGATGTGTCGGGACGGGTGGCCAGCCGTGCGGCGATGGCCGCGGCGCCGTCGTTGTTGAACCCGAAGCGGTTGATGATGGCGCGGTCGCGGGCCAGTCGGAACAGGCGCGGGCGCGGGTTGCCGGGCTGCGGGCGCGGGGTGGCGCCACCAACTTCCAGAAAGCCGAACCCGCTGCGCGCCAGCGCGTCAAGTGCCGTGGCATTCTTGTCGAACCCGGCGGCAAGCCCTACAGGGTTGGGCAGCGACAGCCCCGCCAGCGACGTTGCCAGCCGGGGCGAGGTCACCGGCCCGCTGCCCGGCACCAGCCCGGCGTTCAGCGCCGACAGGGCCAGCCCATGGGCGGTTTCGGGGTTCATCTGATGCAGGGCCTTCAGCCCAAGGCGTTCAAGCATGCTCATGCGGGCAACTCCGGAAAGTCATGGCCATCGGCGGTCAGCGGCAGCGGGGCGGTCCAGACCACCTCGGCGCGGGCCAGTGCGCGGTACAGATGCGGGAACAAGGCGCCGCCGCGCGACGGCTCCCATTTCAGATCCGGGCCAAGGGTGTCGGCGTCCACACCGGCCAGCATCAGACCGTCGATACCGGCGAAATGTTTGGCTGCGGTTTCGGCTGCCTGCGCGGCGGTCGAGAAATGGATGAAACCATCGGCAAGGTCCACCGGAGCGCCCAAAGTTTGCCCGTCGGCGCACAAGACCGCCCATTCGTCGGCGCGGAATATCTTGAAGATCATCATGGGGTTCATGTGCCGTGCACAAGGCGCCGGGTCAACCGCGCAAGGTGCTTTGCCCCTGAGGCAAAGCGTGCCAAGGTGCCTGCAGAGATTCACAAGAAAAGACCTCGGAGGTTCTCATGAAACGCCTGTTTTGCCTGTCGGCGGGTGCCATGCTGGCGGCAGCATCGGCCCAGGCCGACTACGCGCTGACCATTTTGCACACAAACGATTTCCACGCCCGGTTCGAACCGATCAGCAAGTACGACAGCTCCTGCGGCGCAGAGGACAACGCCGAGGGCAAGTGCTTTGGCGGCACCGCGCGGCTGGCCTCGGCCATCGCCGAGGCGCGCGACGCGGCGGGCAACTCGATCCTCGTGGATGGCGGCGACCAGTTCCAGGGCACGCTGTTCTATACCTATTACAAGGGCAAAGTGGCCGCCGAGATGATGAACAAGCTCGGCTATGACGCGATGACCGTGGGCAACCACGAATTCGACGACGGGCCCGAGACGCTGGCGGCTTTCGTCGAACGGGTGGATTTCCCGGTGCTGATGTCGAACGCCGATTATTCCGCCGAGGCGCTGCTGTCCGACAAGATCATGCCCTCGACGGTGCTGGAGATCGGCGGTGAGAAGATCGGAATGATCGGCCTGACCCCGCAGGACAACCCCGAGATCTCCTCGCCCGGTCCCAACATCACCTTCTCGGACCCGTCCGAAGCGGTGCAGGCGCAGGTCGACAAGCTGACCGCGGAAGGCATCAACAAGATCGTGGTGCTGAGCCATTCGGGCTATGACGTGGATTTGCGCGTGGCACAGGAGACGACCGGCGTCGATGTGATCGTCGGGGGTCATTCCAACACCTACCTGTCGAACACATCCGACCGGGCCGAAGGCCCCTATCCCACCATGGTCGGCGACACCGCCATCGTGCAGGCCTATGCCTATGGCAAGTTCCTGGGCGCGCTGGAGGTGAATTTCGACGACGCCGGCAATGTGGTCTCCGCCGCCGGTGAGCCGCTGATCATGGATGCCGAAGTGCCCGAGATCGCGGAATACGTGGAACGGATTGCCATGCTGGCCGTGCCGCTGGACGATATCCGCAACAAGGTCGTGGCCGAGGCTGCAGCACCCATCGACGGGGAGCGCTCGGTCTGCCGGACCGGCGAATGCGCCATGGGCAACCTTGTCGCCGATGCGATGCTGGCCCGCGTCAAGGATCAGGGCATCTCGATCGCCTATCAGAACGGCGGCGGCGTGCGGTCCTCGATCGACGGGGGCGAGATCACCATGGGTGAGGTCTATACGGTTCTGCCGTTCCAGAACACGCTGTCGACCTTCTTCGTCACCGGGGCGACCATCAAGGACGCGCTGGAAAACGGCATGGCGCAGTTCGACGATCCCGAAAAGGATGGCCGTTTCCCGCAGGTCGCGGGCATGACCTTCGTCATCAATCCGGACGCGCCCACCGGCGAACGCATTTCGGACATCATGGTGATCGAGAACGGTACCCCGACGCCACTGGACCCCGGCAAGACCTATGGCGTGGTGTCCAACAACTTCGTGCGCAACGGCGGCGACGGCTACGCGATGTTCAAATCGGCCAGCGATGTCTATGACTTCGGGCCGGACCTGGCCGAGGTCATGGCCGAATTCCTGGCCACGAACTCGCCCTACCAGCCTTACACGGATGGTCGCATCAGCTACGCCAAGTAAGGCGTCGGCTCAGCAATCGGGGTTGCCGGTCAGTTCATACCGGCGGTCCCGCACCATGTTCAGAACACCGTTGGCGCCTTGCTGCATCTGATCGCGGCTGGCGCCATCGGGGTTCATGGCGGCGCTGTTGGTCGCCGTTTCCACGGCCGCGGCGGCCTTCGCGCCCTGGCCGGTTTCCGTATAGATCGCGGCTTGGGTGAACTGGCTGAACAGCTGCGTTTCGCCGCGCGGGGAATTGGCTTCGCGTTGTGCTTGTGCCAGCGCGGTGTCGAAATTGCAGGCGGTGGCCGCCTCGATCGCCGCGGCATTGCCAGCACCGACCATGGTCGCAAGGTTGTCGTTGGCGGACGGGGCGCAGGCCGCAAGGCCAAGGGCGACGGCGGCAAGGGCAGGGATACGCATCTGGGTCTCCGTATGGGGGCTGTTTCGTCCCAGACGGCCCGCTGGGGCGGGCAAAGTCAAGAACTGGTCAGCCCGTCACGGCACGGCTAGGCTGCGCCCATGTGTGGACGTTTTGCCCTGACCCTGCCGGTCGAAGCCATGGCGCAGCTGTTCGCAGCCGCGCCCGGCAACGATCTACCGCAGGGGCCGAATTACAACATCTGCCCGACCAATGATGTCGTCGCGGTTCTGGGCGGGGGCGACACGGGCGGGCGGCGTCTGGCGGCGCTGCGCTGGGGCTTCGTGCCGCGCTGGTACAAGACCCCCGGCGACGGGCCGCTGCTGATCAATGCCCGCGCCGAGACCATCGCCGAGAAACCCGCCTTCCGCGATGCCTGCCGACAGCGCCGTTGCCTGATCCCGGCCACCGGTTTCTACGAATGGACCAAGGATGCCGACGGCGCGCGGCTGCCGTGGTACATCCATCGCGCCGATGCCGCCCCGGTGGTCTTCGCCGGGGTCTGGCAGGACTGGGAGCCGAAAGAAGGCGGGTCGCGCCTGGCCACCTGCGCCATTGTCACCTGTGCCGCCAATGACCGGCTGTCGGCCATTCATCACCGGATGCCGGTGGTGCTGGCCCCCGAGGATTGGGGCCTGTGGCTGGGCGAGGCCGGCCGCGGCGCCGCCCCCCTGATGCGCCCGGCCCCGGATGATGTCCTGACCTACCATCGCGTCGGCACGGCGGTGAATTCCAACCGGGCGCGCGGCGAAGACCTGATCGCGCCCGTGGCGGTGTGACCGGCGGGGCTTGTGGCCGGCGGCGGAACGCGGGAAGAAAAGGCGCAGCACAGGGAGAGGCGCATGGAGAAAGCATTTACCGTGGCCATCGACGGGCCGGCGGCCTCGGGCAAGGGCACCATTGCGCGCGCGGTGGCGGCGCATTTCGGCTTTGCCTATCTGGACACCGGCCTGTTGTACCGGGCGACCGGGGCGAAGGTGGCCGAAGGCATGACGCCGGTGGCGGCGTCAGAAAGCCTGTCTCCTCAGGATTTGCAACGGGATGATCTGCGCTCGGGCGCGGCGGGGACGGCGGCCAGCAAGGTGGCGGCGATCCCCGAGGTGCGCGCGGCACTGGTGGCCTTTCAGCAGGGTTTTGCCCGGCGGCCCGGCGGCGCGGTTCTGGACGGGCGCGACATCGGCACGGTGATCTGCCCGGCGGCAGAGGTGAAGCTCTATGTCACCGCCTCGGACGAAACGCGGGCGCAGCGCCGGTTTGCCGAATTGTCCCCTTCCGATCCCGATCTGACGCTGGCGCAGGTCTTGCAGGACCTGCGCGACCGCGATGCCCGCGACAGCGCCCGCGCCACGGCGCCGCTGAAACCTGCGGGTGACGCGTTGGTGCTGGACACCTCGCACCTGAGCATCGACGAGGCTGTGGCCCAGGCCGTGGCGGCGGTGGAGGTCGGGATGTCCTGACCCCGGGTTGGGGTTGCCTGACTTCATCCATAAAGCGAGGGGGTGTTAACTATTCCCAAGTCAGTTGAAGAGAGGGACCGTAATGGCCGATACATTCATTTTCCGCGCGTTTGGCTCCATTGAAGACGACCTTGCGAAAATCCCCGATATTGCCGGGGAAAGCCAAATCGATGTAACCGCGGTCTGGGGCACCAATGGCGTCGCGCGGACGGCCCCCGTAGCAGACCCCGTCGACATCGACGCGGTCTGGGGCACCAACGGCGTTGCCATGGAGACCGGGTTCGAGGATCCGCTGCTGGGCTGAGGGCATCCGACACATTCAGAAAGCTTGCATAGTTTGGCCAAGACGCCTAAATGGGCGCTGTCAAGCAGGCCGCAAGAGTCGCAGACCATGATCTGAGCAGGGTCGGGGAAACCTCCGGCCCTTGTTCGTTCTGGACTGCGGTGCGGTGGAAGACCAACCCCAAAGACCGGCGGAGACAACCGCTCGGCCAGAAACGAAGATAGAATAGGATCTCAGAGACCGTATGGCTCAGAACACATCGATGGAGGAATTCGAAGCCCTCCTGAACGAAAGCTTCGAAATCGACACCCCCCAGGAAGGGTCGGTTGTCAAAGGTCGTGTCATCGCAATTGAAGCGGGTCAGGCCATCATCGACGTCGGCTACAAGATGGAAGGCCGTGTCGAGCTGAAAGAATTCGCAAACCCTGGCGAAGCTCCGGAAATCGAAGTCGGCGACGAGGTGGAAGTCTACCTGCGCCAGGTCGAGAACGCCCGTGGCGAAGCCGTGCTCTCGCGCGAAATGGCGCGCCGTGAAGCCGCCTGGGATCGTCTTGAGAAGGCCTATGCCGATGAGAACCGCGTCGAAGGCGCGATCTTCGGCCGCGTCAAGGGTGGCTTCACCGTCGATCTTGGCGGCGCCGTGGCCTTCCTGCCCGGTTCGCAGGTTGACGTCCGCCCGGTGCGTGACGCCGGCCCGCTGATGGGTCTGAAGCAGCCGTTCCAGATCCTGAAGATGGACCGCCGCCGTGGCAACATCGTTGTGTCGCGCCGTGCCATCCTGGAAGAAAGCCGTGCCGAACAGCGCGCCGAGGTCATCGGCAAGCTGAACGAAGGCGATGCGGTCGACGGCGTGGTCAAGAACATCACCGAATACGGGGCCTTCGTGGACCTGGGCGGTGTCGACGGCCTGCTGCACGTCACCGACATGGCATGGCGCCGTGTGAACCATCCTTCCGAGATCCTGTCGATCGGCGAAACCGTCAAGGTTCAGGTCATCAAGATCAACAAGGAAACCCACCGTATCAGCCTCGGCATGAAGCAGCTGCAGGAAGATCCGTGGGAATCGGTTCAGGCCAAGTACCCGCTGGAAACCGTCCACAAGGGCCGCGTCACCAACATCACCGACTACGGTGCGTTCGTGGAGCTGGAGCCGGGCGTCGAAGGTCTGGTGCACGTTTCCGAAATGTCCTGGACCAAGAAGAACGTCCATCCGGGCAAGATCGTGTCCACCTCGCAAGAGGTTGAGGTCATGGTTCTGGAAATCGATCCGGCCAAGCGCCGCGTTTCGCTGGGTCTCAAACAGACCATGCGCAACCCGTGGGAGCTGTTCGAAGAGAAGTACCCGGTCAACAGCGAAGTCGAAGGCGAAGTCAAGAACATCACCGAATTCGGTCTGTTCATTGGTCTCGACGACGACATCGACGGCATGGTGCACCTCTCGGATCTGACCTGGGAAGGTCGTGGCGAGGACGTGATCGGCAACTATCGCAAGGGCGATGTGGTGCAGGCCGTTGTCACCGAGATCGACACCGACAAGGAGCGTATCTCGCTCTCGATCAAGGCTCTGGGCGGCGATCCGTTTGCCGAGGCCGTGGCCGGCGTCAAGCGCGGCTCGATCATCACCGTCGAAGTGACCGCGATCGAAGATGGTGGCGTCGAAGTGTCCTACGAAGGCACCAAGTCGTTCATCCGTCGTTCGGATCTGTCGCGTGACCGGGCCGAGCAGCGCCCCGAGCGCTTCCAGGTCGGCGACAAGGTCGACGTCCGCGTCACCAACGTCGATCCCAAGACCCGCCGTCTGGGTCTGTCGATCAAGGCGCGCGAGATCGCCGAAGAGAAAGAGGCCGTGCAGCAGTATGGCTCCTCGGACTCGGGTGCATCGCTGGGCGATATCCTTGGTGCGGCGCTGAAGGGCGACGAATAATCCCATCAGGGACTGACGATTTTGGGGCGCGTCCGGGCAACCGGGCGCGCCTTTTCGATTCGCCGCATGCCGTCGGATCGGCGGCGTGGGCTGTGCGCCACGGCAGGGAATCTGCCGGAATCCCGTGGCAAGGTCCGGAAAGGCGGCCCAGAATCACCCCACAAAGTGGGAAAACCGCTTCTCAAACCGGGGGCTGGCCTTGTAGAGTGCCCGCAAGCCTCTGAGAAAAAAGAGGGATAGCCAACAGGGGACGCACCATGATCCGCTCGGAACTGATTCAGAAACTCGCGGATGAGAATCCGCATCTGTACCAGCGCGACGTCGAACGCATCGTGAATACCATCTTCGAAGAGATCATCGAGGCGATGGCGCGCGGCGACCGTGTTGAACTGCGCGGATTTGGGGCCTTTTCCGTCAAGAAGCGAGACGCGAGAGTGGGCCGCAACCCCCGCACCGGTGAATCGGTCGAGGTGGAGGAAAAACACGTGCCGTTCTTCAAGACCGGAAAACTGCTGCGCGACCGGCTGAACGGGAAATAACGGAGATCCCATGCGGACCATCAAGTATCTGTTCCTGGCCATCGTGGCGGTGCTGCTGATCACCATCGGCTTTGCCAACCGTCAATCGGTGATCCTGACACTGCTGCCCGACGACCTGGTGCCCTTCCTGAAGTTCAACTACGCGGTGTCGCTGCCGCTGTATGTTGTCGTGCTCGGCTCCATCGGTGTCGGGCTGCTGTTGGGCTTCATCTGGGAGTGGATCCGCGAATCCAAGCATCGTTCGGAAGCCGTGCATCAGCGCCGCGAAAAGGCCGTTCTCGCCAAGGAAGTCGAGAAGATGAAGGCCGACCGCAACGAAGGCAAGGACGACATCCTGGCACTGCTGGACGACAACAGGGCCGCCTGATCCCATGCCGAAGGACATTCGGGTCAAGATCTGCGGGCTGACCCGTGCGCAGGATATGGAGGCGGCTGTTTCGGCAGGCGCCTCTTTCGTTGGGCTGGTGTTCTTTCCCAAATCCCCCCGTCACGTCGAGATCGCCACCGCGCGCAAGCTGGCCCTGACGGTTCCGCCGGGGGTGGCCAAGGTGGCGCTGACGGTGAATGCCGAGGATGCGCTGCTGGACGCCATTCTGGGCGAGGTGCCGCTCGACATCCTGCAATTGCACGGATCGGAATCCCCCGAACGGATGGCCGCCGTGCGGTCGCGCAGCGGTTTGCCGGTGATGAAGGCGGTAGGCGTGGCCGAGGCCGCGGATCTGGCCGCGCTCGACACCTATGGCCGGGTGGCCGACATGCTGCTGGTGGATGCCAAGCCGCCGAAAGGGGCTGCCCTTCCGGGGGGCAACGGGCTGGCCTTCGACTGGCGCCTGCTGACCGGGCGGCGCTGGCCGGTGCCGTGGATGCTGGCGGGCGGGCTGGAGGCCGGCAACGTGGCCGAGGCGATCCGCCTGACCGGCGCGCCGATGGTCGATGTCTCCTCGGGCGTGGAATCCGCGCCCGGCTTGAAGGACGCCGCCCGCATCGCCGCCTTCGTGCAGGCCGCGCAGTCGTGACCCTGCGCTGTCGTCCCGCGCGCCGCGAAGATGTGGCGGCGGTGGTGGCCCTGTTGCACGACGACTTGCTGGGGGAAGGGCGCGAGCATCTGGCGGATCTGACGCCCTATCTTGCTGCCTTCGACGCCATGGCGGCCGAGACCGGCAACCAGTTGATCGTCGGCGAAGTTTCGGGCCGGATCGTGGCCACCTATCAGCTGATCTTCATCTCGGGCCTGTCGCACGCCGGCACCCGCCGCGCCGAGATCGAGGCGGTGCGGGTCGCCGCCAACCTGCGCGGGCAAGGGTTGGGCGCGGACCTGATCCGCGATGCCGAAGCACGGGCCCGCGCGGCGGGCTGCGGGGTGATGCAGCTGACCACCAACAAGGCCCGCACGCGCGCCCATGCCTTCTATTGCAGGCTCGGCTACACCCCCAGCCACGAAGGCTTCAAGAAGGCGCTGGCATGACCGGCCCGACGTCGAAGCATTCAAGCGCGACACCATTGCCATAGGTCGTGCCCTCGGTCCGGGTCAGCGCCACCGGCGCGGCGACCCCGGCAAACAGCGGAATGCCCGCGCCGATCAGCACCGGCGCGCGTTTCACGATCAGCCGATCGATCAGCCCCGCCGTCAGAAGCTGCCCGGCCAGATGCCCGCCGCCGCACAGATAGATCGGCCCCTCGGCGCCGGCCTTCAAGGCACGCGTGCGCTGTTCAAGCCCGTCGCGCCACCGGGTGACCTCGGCCCCGGCGGGCAGCTTCAGCGACCGGCTGACAAGGATGCTGGTCATATGCGGATAAGGGTTGGCCCCCGGCGTCAGTCCGAACTGATAGCCGAAGGTGTAGGTGTGCGTGCCCATCAGGGCGATGCGATAGCCGGCCAGACGCCCCATATAGGCGGCCACATGGGCGCCCTCTGCGGGGAACATATGGGCACGGCCCTGGGTGTCGGCGATGAAGCCGTCGGCCGAAACGGCCACGTCATAGATGATCGGGTGCATGGGAAGCTCCTGCGGTCTGTCTTCTGTCCGCCGCGTCAGCGGCTGGTTGGGCGGAAGGCTCAGAGGATCACGGGCAGGGCACTCCTGTTCTTGCTGGCCGCACCCTAGCAGGATCGGGGCGTGCGCGCTACTTTTCGCGGTGGAAATTGCCGCCCGCCGCGCGTATGCACGGCCGGTACGGCGCGTAACCAGCAGGAGCCCCCATGCCCGACGATCTGATCAACAGCTTCATGACCGGCCCGGACGAGAAAGGCCGTTTCGGCGATTTTGGCGGGCGCTTCGTGTCGGAAACCCTGATGCCGCTGATCCTGGAACTGGAAGCCCGGTACGAACACGCCAAGACCGACGACAGCTTCTGGGCCGAGATGAACGATCTGTGGACCAACTATGTCGGCCGCCCCAGCCCGCTGTATTTTGCCCCGCGCCTGACCGAGCATTGCGGCGGCGCCAAGATCTACCTGAAGCGGGACGAGCTGAACCACACCGGCGCGCACAAGATCAACAACGTGCTGGGCCAGATCCTGCTGGCCCGCCGCATGGGCAAGACCCGGATCATCGCCGAAACCGGGGCCGGGCAGCATGGGGTGGCGACGGCCACGGTCTGTGCCAAGTTCGGCCTGAAATGCGTGGTCTACATGGGCGCGCATGACGTCGAACGGCAGATGCCCAACGTCTTCCGCATGAAACTTCTTGGGGCCGATGTGGTTCCCGTGACCAGCGGTCGTGGCACCCTGAAGGACGCGATGAACGACGCGCTGCGCGACTGGGTGACCAACGTCAACGACACCTTCTATTGCATCGGCACCGTGGCCGGTCCGCATCCATATCCGGCGATGGTGCGCGACTTCCAGGCGATCATCGGCAAGGAAGCCAAGGAGCAGATGCTGGCTGCCGAAGGGCGTTTGCCCGACACGGTGATCGCGGCCATCGGCGGCGGTTCGAACGCCATGGGGCTGTTCTTTCCGTTTCTTGACGACAAGGAAGTCAACGTCATCGGCGTCGAAGCGGGCGGCAAGGGTGTGAACCTGAAGATGGAACATTGCGCCTCGCTGACCGGTGGGCGTCCCGGCGTGCTGCATGGCAACCGCACCTACCTGTTGCAGGACGACGACGGGCAGATCCTTGAGGGGCATTCGATCTCGGCGGGTCTCGACTATCCCGGCATCGGTCCCGAACACGCCTGGCTGCACGAGATCGGCCGCGCGCAATATGTTTCGATCACCGATACCGAGGCGCTGGCGGCCTTCCAGGTCTGCTGCCAGACCGAGGGCATCATCCCGGCGCTGGAGCCCAGCCATGCGCTGGCCCATGTGCTGAAGATCGCGCCGGAACTGCCTGAAGATCACATCATCTGCATGAACATGTGCGGACGCGGCGACAAGGACATCTTCACCGTCGCCAAGGCGCTTGGCGTCGAGATGAACACCGCCAGCGGCTAGGCGGGGGTCGGGTCCGCCAGGAAGTCTGCGGTCAGGCGGTTGAATTCCGCGGGGCTTTCGCGCATCGGCCAGTGGCCGGTGTCGAGCACCTGCAACCGGCCCTGTGGACAGGCCCGCGCGGCGGTCTCGACCGCCGACAGCGGCACCAGACCGTCCTCGCGCCCGTGCAGGAACAGCACCGTGGCGGCCAGCAGCGGCAATTGCGGCGTCAGAACCGTGTGCAGCGATCCTGGCCCGATCTCGCCGCGCTGGAAATCGGCGAAGGCATCGCCCGCGCGTGGAGCTTTCAGCGTTTCCAGCATTTCGTCGATCAGGTCGTCACTCACCCTGTCCGGGCGCGCGAACAGCGTCGAAACGGCCTGCTGTACCAACCAGCGGTTGCCGCCGACCAGATGCATGCCCAACGGCGCAAGCGGAAGGCGTGTGGCCAGCCATGACAACGGATGCGCCGGCGCACGGTCATGCAGGCCATAAGCCCCGGCGGCCACGATGCGATGCACCCGGTCGGGATGGTGCAGCCCCAGCCACAGCGCCACTCCCGCCCCCATCGAGATGCCGACAAAATCGGCTTTCGGCACGGCAAGATGATCCAGCACGTCCAGAAGCCATGCCCCGAGATCGGCGATCACGAACGGGCGGTTCAGACCGGCGCTGTCGCCATGTCCCGGCCAGTCCGGCGCAATCACGCGGTGGGTCCGAGCCAACTCTGGCATCAGCAGCCGCCAGGACAGCGACGCCCGGTCCAATCCTCCGCCATGCAACAGCACCACGGGCGGCGCATCTTCCGGTCCGGCGTCCATCCAGCTGACATGACGCCCGTCAATCTGCGCGTTGCAGGGCACCGGCAGACCGCCGGGATCGTGGACGTTCATTGTTCGGCCAGCGCGTGGGCTTCCAGCACTTCAATCGGCACCACATCCAGTGCGCGTTCGTGGGTGGCGGCCAGGTTGACCTTGGGGGCGCAGCCTTCGTCATGGGCCTGCAGGAAGCGGCCCGCGCACAGGCACCAGCGGTCACCGGGTTTCAGCCCGACGAAATCGACCTCGGGGCGCGGAGTGCTCAGGTCGTTGCCGACGTATTTCGAAAAGGCGAGGAATTCCGCCGTCATCACCGCACAGACGGTGTGGTTGCCGTGGTCGGTGTCACAGGTGTCGCAACTGCCATTGCGAAAATACCCGGTCAGCGGCGCGGCCGAGCAGCTGTCAAGCGCCGTCCCAAGGACATTGCGGGAAGGGGAACGTTCCAAGAATGCCTCCGTCATAAGAATGACCAAAGCCTAGCCAAATGTCGGGCACCGGCAAAGCCTGAAAACATGCACTCGGTGTGTGTATTTTTGACCTAGCGGAACCGGTCGCGCAGCTTCTGCAGCGGGTTGCGGGTGTCTTCGGGGGTCGAGGGGGCCTCGGCGGTGGCGGGCTTGTCCAGCACGGCGCGTGGCTTGGGCTGGGTGGTGGAGGAGCGCGGCGGCGCCACCCGCAGGGCGACCGCATTCATGAACCGCCCGGTGTCGCCCTCGGCCAGCGAGACCGCCCCGTCCGAGATGCCGCGCAGCAGGTCGTCCAGCCAGTCCTGATCGGCCTTGGCGAAATCCGACAGCACATAGCCCGCCACCCGATCCTTGTGGCCGGGATGGCCGATGCCCAGCCGCACCCGGCCGTAAGCCTCGCCGATGTGGGCATGCAGCGACCGCAGGCCATTGTGTCCCGCGTGGCCGCCGCCGGTCTTGACGCGTGCCTTTCCAGGCGCGAGATCCAGCTCGTCATGAAAGACCACCACGTCCGCCGGCTCCAGCTTGTAGAACCGCATCGCTTCGCCCACCGATTGGCCCGAGCGGTTCATGAAGGTCTCGGGCTTCAGCAGCAGCACCTTCTCGCGGCCCAGACGGCCTTCGGACAGCTGGCCCTGGAACTTGGCGCGGAAGGGGGCAAACCCGTGATCCCCGGCGATCCGATCCAGCGCCATGAAGCCGATGTTGTGCCGGTTCTGAGCGTATTTACCGCCCGGATTGCCCAATCCCACGAAAAGCTTCACGGCCTGCTCCTGTCCTGTCCGGCATTGACGATGGCCCCGTTCTGCCGTGAATTGGCGCCAAAGGCCAGCCATCCGGCGCATGGCCACGACAGGAGACCCCGATGTATCTGACCATGAACCGCTTCAAGGTGAAGCCCGGACAGGAAGAGGCCTTCGAACGCGTCTGGAAGAGCCGTGACAGCCACCTGAAGGCGGTGCCGGGGTTCGTGGCCTTCCACCTGCTGAAAGGCCCGCAGACAGCCGACCATGTACTCTATGCCTCGCACACCGCGTGGGACAGCGAAGCGGCCTTTCGCGACTGGACCCGGTCCGACGCCTTCCGCAAGGCCCATGCCAATGCGGGCGGCAATGCCGACCTGTACAACGGCGCACCGGAACTGGAAATTTTCGAAACCGTGCAGGCCCTGACCTGAACCTGCGTCCCTAACACAAACGCCCCGCAGCCGGTGACGGTGCGGGGCGTGTCTGTTCCGGGGTCGGCTGGCCTACAGGCCGCCGCCCAGAATGTGGTCGGACTTGTGGATCTCATGTCCGGCGCGGCCGACGATCAACGGATCGGGATCCTGCACGATCTTGCGGTCCTTGTCCGGGTAGTCCAGCGATGACAGGAAGTGCCGCATGCAGTTCAGGCGGGCGCGTTTCTTGTCATCGGACTTGATAACCGTCCAGGGCGCATCGGCGGTGTCTGTGTAGAAGAACATCGCTTCTTTCGCCTCGGTGTAGTCCTCCCACTTGTCGAGGCTCGCCTTGTCGATCGGGCTCAGCTTCCAGCGCTTCAGCGGATCGGTTTCGCGGCTTTCGAAGCGGCGGCGCTGTTCGGCGCGGGTGACCGAGAACCAGAACTTGTAAAGCTGCACGCCGGAGCGGGTCAGCATCCGTTCGAATTCCGGGGTCTGGCGCATGAATTCCAGGTATTCACCCGGCTCGCAGAACCCCATGACCCGTTCCACCCCGGCGCGGTTGTACCACGAGCGGTCATAGAGCACGATTTCTCCCGAGGTCGGCAGATGCTCCACGTAGCGCTGATAGTACCACTGGCCACGCTCGGCATCGGTGGGCTTGTTCAGGGCGACCACGCGCGCCTGGCGCGGGTTGAGATGCTCGGTGAACCGTTTGATGGTGCCGCCCTTGCCGGCGGCATCGCGGCCTTCGAACAGCAGAACGAATTTCTGCCCGGTCTCCTGCGCCCACAGCTGCACCTTCAGAAGCTCGGCCTGCAGCTTGGCCTTCTGACGCTCATAGGTGCGGCGCGTCATCTTGCGGTCGTAGGGGTATTCGCTGGACGAGTCGAAATCCGGCTTGCGTTCCACCTGTGCCGGGGCGGCCACCGGGGCCGGGGCGGCAGTGTCGGTGGTTTCAGAGGCGTCCGGTTCCACAACTTGCAGGCTCGCGGGTTTGGTTTCGGTCATGGTCACCTCCGTAATGTAAAATCCCTGCCGACCTAGCACCCTGGTCCAAAACCGTCCTTGATCTGTCGCAAAAACTTCATCTGATATGTGCCAAAAAAAAAGCGCGGCCCCGAAGGACCGCGCATCAATGCCTTTTCGAAGGGACCGAGGATTACTCTTCGGCGGCCACTTCTTCGACGGCGGCTTCTTCACCGGCTTCGTCTTCGTCATCGCTGCTGCCCAGACCGGCCGGAGCGGCAAGGTTGGCCACAACGAAATCGCGGTCGATGGTCGGCTTGGCGCCGGCCGGCACGTCGATCGACGAGATGGTGATGGTGTCACCGATCACGGTTCCAGCCAGGTCGACAACCAGCTTTTCGGGGATGTCGCCTGCGGTCACGATCAGTTCGACTTCCGGGCGCACCACGTTCAGCATGCCACCCTTCTTCAGGGCGGGGCTTTCTTCGTGGTTGATGAACTCGACCGGAATGAACAGGTTGATCTTCGAGTTCCGGTGCAGACGCATGAAGTCCACATGGGTCGGCAGGTCCTTGACGACGTCGCGCTGCACGTTCCGGCAGATCACCCGCACGTCATCGTGGCCGTCGACCTTCATGTTGAACAGGGTCGACAGGAAGCGGCCTTGCTTGAGGCTCTTCAGCAGCACGTTGAAGGGGATGTTGATTGCCAGCGGATCGGATTCGCCGCCATAGACAATGCCAGGTACTTTGCCTTCGCGGCGTGCTTGACGAGCGGCCCCCTTGCCCGTCCCCGTCCGTACCTCGGCGTGAAGATCTGGGATCTTTCCAGCCATGAGAATTCTCCTAAATTGGTGGGCATCCTCCAAGGGTGTATGCCCGGTGAAGCGGCGCTCTTAGCCGAGATCCCGCGTCTTGGAAACCCCGATTCCGGCAGATCCGGCGGGGTTTCGGGCGAAAACCGGGCCCCGGAGGGCTATCTCAGGCCGGTTTCATCCAGCAGCCCCTTGGCCTTGGCCTCGGGGTAATAGCCCTTGGCATACAGCCTGATGGCCCGGTCGGGGTCGCCCTCGGCCACCAGATAGGCGCCGTCCAGGTATTTCAGGGCATATTGCAGGTTGGTGTCCGCATCCAGTAGCCCCGTGTTGGGCCCGCTGTATCCCATCGAGCGCGCGGTGGCCGGAAGCACCTGCAGCAGCCCGTAGTAGGGTCCGTTGCGCGCGGTCGGGCGATGGGTGCTTTCGCGGATCGCGAGGCGATGCACCAACTCCCGCGGGAGGTCATAGTAGTCGGCCCAGTGATTGATGCTGGCGCGCAGTTCCGGGGTCTCGTTCGGATGCAGCGGAATCGCGGCGCGCGTCGCCTCGGGGGGCGGGGTGGCGCAGGCCGCAAGAAGGCACAGAAGGGCGCCGGTCAGGGCAGGACGAAGCATGGAAGTTGCCGTAGCTGTTTCAACTGTTGTCCAGATGCGCATTCCCTGATCTTCTGGCAAATCACGTTTTTTGGCACCAGCGGAAAGGCGCGCATCGGGCCTCAGGCCCAGCGGCCCTCAAACCCCTCGGGCACCAGCAGGATATCGCGATCCACATCGGCCAGGGTGCGCCGGCCACACAGCGCCATGGTGGTGTCCAGCTCCTTGTGGATCAGCTCCAGCGCCCTGGTCACCCCGGCCTGGCCCATGGCGCCCAGCCCGTAGACGAAGGCCCGCCCGATCATGCAGCCGCGCGCGCCCAGCGCCCAGGCCTTCAGCACATCCTGTCCGGACCGGATGCCGCTGTCGAAATGCACCTCGATCCGGTCGCCGACCGCGTCGACGATGGCGGGCAGGGCGCGGATCGAACTCAGCGCACCATCCAACTGCCGCCCGCCGTGGTTCGAGACCACTATGGCATCGGCGCCGACCTCCACGGCTTTCTTCGCATCCTCCACATCCAGGATGCCCTTCAGGATCACCTTGCCGCCCCACATGTCGATCAGCTGCCGCACCCGGTCCCAGTCCAGCGCGGCATCAAAAGCCTCCGCCGTCCAGGCACTCAGCGACGAAGGATCCGAGACACCTTCGGCATGGCCGATGACATTGCCGAACCCGCGGCGCGGCGTCCGCAGCATCTTCAGCCCCCAGCCGATCTTGGTCGCCATGTTGGCCAGCGCGGCCGGGGTCAGTTTCGGCGGCGCCGACAGCCCGTTCTTCAAATCCTTGTGACGCTGGCCATGCACCTGCAGGTCCAGCGTGATGACAATCGCCGAACAACCCGCGTCATGCGCCCGCGCCATCAGGCGCTGCATGAAGTCGTCGTCCTTCAGGGTATAGACCTGAAACCAGAACGGTTTGCGGGTGTGCGCGGCCACATCCTCGATCGAACAGATCGACAGGGTGGACAGGGTGAAGGGCACGCCGAAATTCTCCGCCGCCCGCGCCGCCAGGATCTCGCCATCCGCATGCTGCATGCCGGTCAGCCCCACCGGGGCCAGCGCCACCGGCATCGCCACCTCCTGACCCAGCATCTCGACGGCGGTGGAGCGGTTGGTCATGTCGATGGCGACACGCTGCCGGAACCGGATCTGGTCGAAATCCGTTGTGTTCTCGCGAAAGGTCTGCTGCGACCAGCTTCCGGTCTCGCAGTAATCGTAGAACATCTTCGGAACCCGGCGCCGGTACAGACGCCTGAGATCCTCGATCTCGGTGATCACGGTCATGGACCCTCCGGGTTCGTTCCGGCCCCGGCGTGCCATTCACTTCCGGCTTCGGGGCGGCAGATCTTTTTCTTGGTTCAAATACTCTCGCCGAAGGCAAGAAAGTTACACCCCCAGGCACCAGCGCATGACGGCCTTCTGGGCGTGTAACCGGTTCTCGGCCTCGTCGAAGATCACCGATTGCGGGCCGTCCATGACCGAGCTGGTGACCTCTTCCTCGCGGTGCGCCGGCAGGCAATGCATGAACACGGCCTGATCCCCGGCAGCGGCCATCAGCGCGTCGTTGACCTGATAGGGGCGCAACTGGTTGTGACGCCGCTCGCGGGTCGAGGCGGGATCATGCATCGACACCCAGGTGTCGGTGACCACCAGATCGGCCCCGGCCACGGCCTTGAACGGATCGCGTTCGATGCGGATGTCGGATCCGGCCGCCCGCGCCGCCGCCACGAATTCGGCTTCGGGGTCCAGCGGCTCCGGCCCGGTGAAGGTCATGTCGAAGCCGAACTGCCCCGCCGCGTGCAGGAACGAGGCGCAGACGTTGTTGCCATCCCCGGCCCAAACCACACGCTTGCCGGCGATCGGGCCGCGATGCTCCTCATAGGTCAGGATGTCGGCCATGATCTGGCAGGGGTGGGTGCGGTCGGTCAGCCCATTGATGACCGGCACCGAGGCGTGTTCGGCCAGTTCCAGCAGCGTCGATTCCTGAAAGGTGCGCAGCATGATCAGATCCACATAGCGCGACAGCACGCGGGCGGTGTCGGCAATGGTCTCGCCGTGGCCCAGTTGCATTTCCGAGCCCGACAGCACCAGGGTTTCGCCGCCCAGCTGCCGGACGCCGACGTCAAAGCTGACACGGGTGCGGGTCGAGGGCTTTTCGAACACCAGCGCGACCATCTGGCCTTCAAAAGGCGTTTCGGGGTCGCGGGTGCCCTTGGGCAGACCGGCGCGGGCGGCTTTCATCGCCGCGGCCTGATCGAGGATCCCGCGCAATTGCGCCGGGTCGGTGGTATGAATGTCCAGGAAATGGGGCATGGGTCTCGCTCTCGTCGGCTCAGGCCAGGCTTGCGGCGGCGGTGTCCAGCCGGGCCACTGCGGCGTCAATTTCATCGTCGGTAATGGTCAGGGGCGGCAACAGGCGCACCACATTGTCGGCGGCGGGCACGGTCAGCACCTGCTGGTCGTACCCGGCCTGCACCACATCGGTGTTGGGCGCCTTGCAGACGATGCCCAGCATCAGGCCCGCGCCGCGCACATGGTCAAAGACCGCCGGATGCGCGGCGACCAACCCTTCCAGCTTCTGCCGCAGCAGGCCCGCCTTGCGGTTCACCTCGGCCAGTAACTCCGGATCGGCCACATGGCGCATGACCTCCAGCCCCACGGCGCAGCCCAGCGGGTTGCCGCCATAGGTCGAGCCATGGGTGCCTGCGGTCATGCCGCTGGCCGCAGATTCAGTCGCCAGCAGCGCGCCCAGCGGGAAGCCACCGCCGATGCCCTTGGCCACCATCATGATGTCCGGTTCGATCCCGGCCCATTCATGGGCGAACAGCTTGCCGGTCCGGCCCATGCCGCATTGCACCTCGTCCAGGATCAGCAGCGCGCCGGTCTCGTCGCACAGGTCGCGCAGCCCTTTCAGGCAGGCGTCGGGCAGCGGGCGGATGCCGCCTTCGCCCTGCACCGGTTCCACCAGCACGGCGGCGGTCCGGTCGCTGATGGCGGCGCGCAATGCCTCGTGATCGCCAAACGGCAGATGGGTGAACCCCGGCAGGGTCGGCCCGAAGCCCTTTGTCATCTTCTCGGACCCGGCCGCGGCAATGCCTGCCGATGACCGGCCGTGGAACGAGCCGTCGAAGGCGATGATCTCGATCCGCTCCGCATCGCCCTTCTCGAACCAGTATTTCCGCGCCATCTTGACGGCCAGTTCGCAGGTCTCGGTGCCGGAATTGGTGAAGAACACGGTGTCGGCGAAGGTCGCCTCGACCAGTGCATCGGCCAGCGCCTGTTGCTGCGGGATCCTGTAGAGGTTCGACACATGCCAAAGCTGGGCGGCCTGATCGCTCAACGCCTTGACCAGCGCCGGATGCGCATGGCCAAGCGCGTTCACGGCGATGCCCGCGCCCAGATCCAGAAAGCGTCGCCCGTCCGCCTCGGTCAACCAGCAGCCTTGCCCCGACACGAAGGTCAGGGGCGCACGGTTATAGGTCGGAAGAACAGAGGCGATCATAGGGGATACCCTTGCAAGAAACTCCGTTGGTGCCGCAGGCACAGGAGCAAGTCAACGATTTCAGGTTGGTGATAGGACGAAAGGCAGCAGCCCCCGCGACAGTGGCGGGGTCAGAGGGTCGCGCGTCGGCGTCGGAGTGCGGCTTTCGGATCCATGGCGCGGCTCTTAGCAGCGGTCGTGGCGGAAGGGAAGCCACCTTGTCGCCGGCGTGTCGCATTGTGGCGCGGCGGAATACATAGTATTAAAAGAATATGACTTCGGGACGCCGGAAATTTCGTGCCCGCCCGTAGAATACACGACCCCGTTTGACCGTCTTTCCGAAAGGACATTTCCCATGGCTTCCCCCACCGGCTATTCCCGCGCGCAGATCCGCCTGCATTGGATCGTCGCCGGGCTGATCGTGCTGCAGTTCGTGCTGCATGAGTCGATCTCCGACGCGTTCGACATGGCGATGGAAGGCCGCCAGATCGCCTTCAATCCGCTGGTCGCCCAGCATGTGGCGGGGGGCGTCCTGATCGGGCTGCTGGTGCTCTGGCGGCTGGTCCTGCGCCTGCGCCGGGGCGCGCCGCCGCCGCCGGAGAACGAGCATCCCCTGCTGAAGCTGGCAGCGCATGCCACCCATTGGACTTTCTACGCGCTGATGCTGATGTTGCCCGTGTCAGGGGCGGTGGCCTGGTTCGGATTGGTCGAGCCCGCCGCCGAAACCCATGAATTTCTGAAAGCCATCCTGATGCTGCTGGTGCTGCTGCATGTGGCTGCGGCGCTGTATCACCAGTTCGTGCTGAAGACCGATGTGCTGATGCGGATGAAGAAACCGCAAGCCTGAGTCTCCGCCGCCCCGATCGACGGGGCGGCCCTCAGCATTCTGGCAGGTTCACCGCCAGCCCGCCCTGCGAGGTTTCCTTGTACTTCTCGCTCATGTCCAGCCCGGTCTGGCGCATGGTTTCGATGCAATTGTCCAGCGGCATGAAATGGGTGCCGTCGCCGCGCAGTGCCAGCGAGGCCGCCGAGACCGCCTTGATCGCGCCCAGCCCGTTACGCTCGATACAGGGCACCTGCACCAGCCCGGCGGCGGGGTCGCAGGTCATGCCAAGATGGTGCTCCAGTGCGATCTCGGCGGCGTTTTCCACCTGTTCGTTGCTGCCCCCCAGCGCCGCGCACAGCCCCGCCGCCGCCATGGCCGAGGCCGAGCCGACCTCGCCCTGACAGCCCACCTCGGCACCCGAGATCGAGGCGTTGTGCTTGATCAGCCCGCCCACGGCGGCGGCGGTCAGCAGGAAGATCCGGATGCCCTCTTGATGGGCGCCGATGCAATGGTCGTGGTAATAGCGGACGACGGCGGGCAGCACCCCCGCCGCGCCATTGGTGGGCGAGGTCACGACCCGGCCCCCGGCGGCGTTTTCCTCGTTCACCGCCATGGCGTAGACCGACATCCAGTCGTTGGCCACATGGGGCTGGGCCAGGTTCTTGCCGGCCTCGGCCAACAGTTGTTCGTGGATGGCGCGGGCGCGGCGTTTGACCTTCAGGCCGCCGGGCAGGATGCCCTCCATCCGCAGGCCCCGGTCGATGATGCTGTTCATGGTGTCCCACAGGCTGTCGAGGCGGGCGTTCAGCTCGATGCCCGGCGAATGGGCCTGTTCGTTGGCCCGTTTCATCTGGGCGATGGTCTTGCCCGCCTTGCGGCCCATCGCCAGCATCTCGGCGGCAGAGCCGAAGGGATAGGGATAGCCATGAGCGGCCTTCTCGGCATGGAAGGCCTCGGCGGGCCCCTGGTTGAGATTGTCCAGCTCCTGCTCGGTCACCACGAAGCCGCCACCGACCGAGTAATAGGTCTGCGTCTGATAAGGGTTCCCGGCGCTGTCGAAGGCGCGCAGGATCAGGCCGTTGGCATGGCCCGATAGGGGCGGGCCGTAGTCGAAGACCAGATCGGTGTCGGGATCGAAGTGCAGCGGCGGCAGGCCCTGTGGCGTGACTTGCTTGTCGGCGCGCACGCGGGCTTCCTCGGCCTCGGCACGGTCGGGGTCCAGCGTATCCGGCAGATGCCCGCAGAGGCCCAGGATCACCGCGCGATCCGTGGCATGGCCCTTGCCGGTGAAGGCCAGCGAGCCGTGCAGCGAGGCCTTCAGGCTGGCCAGATCCCCCGCCCCGGGGATCTTCTCGGCGCCGCCGCGCAGGTCGCCCAGAAAGCGCGCCGCGGCGGTCATCGGACCCATGGTGTGGGACGAGGATGGGCCGATGCCGATCTTGAAGATGTCGAAGACGGACAGGAACATGCGAGGGGACTCCTTTGCGCCACCATAGCCGGGGGGCGCCGGGAAGGCGAAGGTCAAGCGGCGCTTGGCGCGCCGAAATCGACGCGCGCGCTATTTCCGGGGCTTGGCGCGCAGGGTCGGATCGGCCTGCGTCGGATCCTCGGGCCAGGGATGGCGGGGATAGCGTGCCCGCATGTCCTTGCGCACATCGGCATAGGAGCCGGCCCAGAAGCCCGGCAGATCCATCGTCGTCTGCACCGGACGGCCCGCGGGCGACAGCAGGGTCACACGCAGGGGCTGGCCGCCCACCTGTGGATGGCGGGTTTCGCCGAACAGCTCCTGCAGGCGCAGGGCGATCTCGGGGGCCTCGCCGGAATAGTCGATGGCGATCTTGCGGCCCAGCGGCGTGGTATAGGCCGGGGGCGCGATGCGGTTCAGCGCCTGCGTTTGATCGTGGGTCAGGGCTGCCAGAAGCGCGGGGGCCGGGTCGAAGCCTTTCAGGTCGGCCTCGCTGCGCAGCCCGTTCAGGAAGGGCAGAAGCCAGGTGTCGGCCGTGTCCAGCAGCGCCGTTTCGGCAGGGTCAGGCAGATCGGGACGCGCGCTGCGGGCAATGGCAAGGCGGGCGCGCAGCAGGTCGAACTTCGGCGCCGTTTTCAGCACCCGCAGGCCAAGGTCGCGCAGGCCCTCAAGCGCCGCTTCGGCGATGGCCTCGGGCGGGGCGTCGCGCCAGACCTGATCGCCAAGAACCAGCGCGCCGAGCCGTTCCTGCACACGGGCCAGCACGCGGCGGTCGCGGCGCGACCAGGCGCAGACATGGGCGGTCTCGAACCGGTCGCCATAGAGCGCGCGCAGGGCGCTTTCAGACAAGGTCGCGGCCTGCCGGATCCTGGCCTCGCGCGGGTTGCCGTCCAGATCGGTGGCCACGATCAGGCGTTGACCGGCCAATGAATCGCTGTCGGCCAGAATCGCGCCCTTGCCGCCCGACAGCACATAGCGCGGTGCATCGCCGGGGCGGCGCAGGCCGATGCGGTCGGGATAGGCCAGCGCGGCCATTTCCCCGGCCGACAGCGGGGCGGCCTTCGGTCCGGCCAGGCGGGCCAGCCGTTTCGCCTCGGTCCGCAGGCGCGACAGCGCGCCCGGATGCGCGGGGACGGCGGGCCGGTCGCCAGCCAGGGCGCGCAGGCGCAGATCCAGATCTGCGCCCGCCCCGCGCAGCGGGTCGCGGTCTTCCAGAAGGGCGGCCAGCGGCGCGGCCTGCGGACCGGCAAGGGTCAGCATATGGCCCAGACGGGGGTGCAGGGGCAGACCGGCAAGGATACGCCCGTGCGCAGTGATCCCGCCGCGTGCGTCCAGCGCGCCCAGATCGCGCAGCAGCGCCTGTGCCTCGGCCAGCGCGGCCTCGGGCGGCGGGGTCAGGAAGGCCAGATCGCCGGGCGCCGCCCCCCATTGCGCCAGATCCAGCGCCAGCCCGGTCAGGTCGGCGGCCTCGATCTCTGCCGGGGGATAGGCGGCGAGCGCCCCTTCGGCGCCGCGCGTCCAGAGCCGGTAACACACGCCCGGCGCCACCCGACCGGCGCGGCCCCGGCGCTGTTCGGCCTCGGCGCGCGTGACCTTTTCGGTCACCAGCCGCGACATGCCCGAGCCCGGATCGAAGCGCGCGCGCCTCGACAGGCCCGCATCCACCACCACCCGCACATCCTGAATGGTCAGTGAGGTTTCGGCGATGGCGGTGGCCAGCACGATCTTGCGGCCCGATGTGGCGGGCGCGATGGCGGCCTGCTGATCCTTGTGCGGCAGCGCGCCATAGAGCGGGCGCAGGTGGCAACCGGGCGGCAAGCGCCCCTCCAGGGCCGCTTGCGTGCGCCGGATCTCGCCTTCACCGGGCAGAAACACCAGCACGCCGCCCTCGGTTTCGGCCAGCGCCTCCAGCACGGTTTCGGCCACAGCCTGTTCCAGCCGAGCTTTGGGCGGCAGCGGGGTGTCGCGCCAGCGGGTTTCCACCGGAAAAGCACGGCCCTCGGCGGTCAGCACCGGGGCGTCGTCCAGCAGGGCGGCGACCGGCGCGGCGTCCAGCGTCGCCGACATTACCAGCAGGCGCAGATCCTCGCGCAGGGCGGCGCGCACTTCACAGGTCAGGGCCAGCCCCAGATCGGCCTGAAGCGAGCGTTCGTGGAATTCGTCAAAGATCACCACGCCGACGCCCGACAGTTCGGGATCGTTTTGCAGACGGCGGGTCAGGATGCCTTCGGTCACCACCTCGATCCGGGTGGCTTTCGACACCTTGGCCTCGCCCCGGATGCGGTAGCCGACGGTGTCGCCGACCTTTTCGCCCAGCGTCGCGGCCATGCGTTCGGCGCTGGCGCGGGCGGCGATGCGGCGCGGCTCCAGCATCAGGATGCGGCCGTCCACGCCCGCCTGCAACAGGGCCAGCGGCACCCGCGTGGTCTTGCCGGCCCCCGGCGGGGCTTGCAGCACGGCGCGGCCCTGCGCGGCCAGCACCGCGCAGATCTCGGGCAGCAGCGGGTCGATGGGCAGGGCAGGCAGGGTCTGGGTCACCGGCGGCGGATGCGGGCTTTGCCGAAGCTGGTGGGGAAGGTCAGGCCGGTCACCCGCATCGTGCCGTTGGCCATCTGTTCATAGTCCATGCTCAGGGGCCAGTTGACGCGTTCGGCCATTTCCTCGGGACTGAACCCGGCGACCCGGCTGTAGGTGCCCGAGCAGGTCAGCCCGTTGCGGGTTGGCGCAGGATCCTGCAGCCGGATGCGATGCCGCTTGGCGCCGTCGAAGATCTCGATGTCCAGTTTGCAGGCCAGATGGGCGGGGCGATCGCGCAGGATGGCATAGGCGGCGGTGGTGGTGTCCACCGTGCCCTTCTGCTGCGCGGCGGGCGCAGCATGTGCGGGCGGCTTCTTGCGCGGCGGGGTGCGGGTGTAGCTGGGCACGCCACTGCCCGAGAAGCTGACGGTGCGGGTCACGGTGTCGCCGTCGTCGCGGGTAATCTCGCGGGCGTTGGCCGGGCGATAGCTGTTGCCCTGCACCCGCCCCGCGGCATGGGTGTCGACCGAGGCATCGAACAGCGCCTTCAGCAGCCCGCTGGGCCGGGCCGCGCCATTGACCGCATAGCGCCCGCCCTTTTCGGCCCCGTCGAAGGCCAGAATCCCGGCGCGGATGCCCGCGAAGCTGACATTGTAGGTGGCCGTTTCGGCCTGCGCCGGGCCGGCCAGCCCCGCCAGCACCAGACCGCCAAGAAGAAATCCGCGCATTTGTCACATCCTGTCGCCAGAGCCGCTGGTCTGGACATACCTTCGCCCCCAAGGCAAGACAACGCAAAGACAGTTCAGGAGGATCCGCCGCCATGTCCCAGGCGATGACGACCGCCCCTCAAGATACGCTTGCCCAAGCCATCCTGCGCGGGGAACGCCGCGCGCTGGCGCGGGCCATCACCCTGGTGGAAAGCGGCCGCGACGATCACCGGGCGCAGGCCAACGCGCTGCTGGACGCGGTCAGGGGGGCGGGCCGGCAGGCCTTGCGGATCGGGCTGTCGGGCACGCCGGGCGTCGGCAAATCCACCTTCATCGAGGCTTTCGGCAAGATGCTGACGGGGCAGGGCAAGCGCGTTGCGGTGTTGGCGGTGGATCCCTCCTCGGCCCGGTCGGGTGGCTCGATCCTGGGCGACAAGACGCGGATGGAGCGGCTGAGCCGCGATCCGCTGGCCTTCATCCGCCCCTCGCCCAGCCAGACCCAGTTGGGCGGCGTCGCCCGCCGCACGCGGGAGGCGGTGACGCTGTGCGAAGCAGCCGGGTTCGACGTGGTGCTGATCGAAACCGTGGGCGTCGGCCAGTCCGAAACCATGGTCGCCGAGATGTCCGACCTGTTCGTGCTGCTGATGGCCCCGGCGGGCGGCGACGAATTGCAGGGCGTCAAGCGCGGCATCATGGAGATCGCCGACCTGATCGTGGTCAACAAGGCCGATGGCGACCTGAAACCGGTGGCAACCCGCACCTGTGCCGATTACGCGGGGGCGCTGCGGCTGCTGCGCAAGCGGCCGCAGGATCCGCAGGGCTTTCCCAAGGCGGTCATGGTCTCGGCCACCGAGGAAACCGGGCTGGCGGATGCCTGGGCCGAGATGGAAACCCTGACCGCATGGCGCCGCGAAAATGGCCATTGGGACTCGCGCCGCGCCACCCAGGCCCGCCACTGGTTCGAGGAAGAAGTGCGGCAAGGGCTGCTGGCGCGACTCACCGGCTCGGCCGAGGCGCGCGCGCGCATGGTGGACCTAGGCAAGGCCGTGGCGACAGGTGACAAGATGCCGGGTCCGGCCGCCGAAGAGATGCTGCGCTGGCTCGGGCGATGAGCCCACATCCGGTCTCGGACAACTTGAAAGGGGCCGGGTTGATGATCGCCGCCATGGCGGGCTTCGCGATCGAGGACGTGTTCCTGAAGTCCGCCGCCGGTACCTTCCCGGTGGGTCTGGTGCTGATGCTGTTCGGGGCGGGCGGTGCGCTGCTTTACGCGCTGCTGGCCAAGATCGCCCGGCAGGGGTTGTGGCATCCCGACATGGCTTCGCGCCCGATGATCCTGCGCGCGGCCTCCGAGATGCTGGGGCGGCTGGGCTACACCATGGCCATCGCGCTGATGCCGCTGTCCACCGTGTCGGCAATCCTGCAGGCGACACCGCTGGTGGTGGTCGCGGGGGCGGCACTGATCTTTCATGAAAAGGTGGGCTGGCGGCGCTGGCTGGCCATCGCCGTGGGGCTGAGCGGGGTGATGCTGATTCTGCGGCCCGGCGGCGAGGGGCTGGGGCCGGTGGCGATCTTCGCGCTGCTCGGCATGGCCGGATTCGCGGGCCGCGATCTGGCCACGCGGGCCTCTCCCCGCAGCCTGTCGAACTGGCAGTTAGGCCTGTGCGGATTCGCGGTTCTGATCCCCACCGGGGCGCTGCTGCTGGCCACCGGAATTGGTGGGCGACTGGGCGCGGGCAGTGGGGCTATGGCCCCGGCGCTGGGGTTCATTGCGATTGCCACCGTGGTCGGCGTGGCCGCCTATTCGGCCCTGACACAGGCGATGAGGACCGGCGAAGTCTCTGTTGTCACACCGTTTCGCTACACCCGCCTGCTGTTCGGGGTGCTTCTGGGCATGTTCGTCTTCGGCGAATCGCCCGGACTGCCGGTCTACATTGGCAGCGCGCTGATATTGGGCGCGGGCCTGTATTCCCTGTGGCGCGAGACCCGGCGGCGGCCGCCATCGGTACAAAGCGCTTGACGCCCCAGCGCGCAGGGCCTAAAGCCTCCCAACGCATTTGGGCGCTGCTGGTCGGCGCCCCTTTGTTTTACCCTTGCCGCGTTCGGGACCGCCCGAACCCCGCCGTATAGAGAACACAAAGGAAACCGCCATGTCGCGCCGCTGCGAACTGACTGGAAAAGGCCCGATGTCTGGCAACAATGTCAGCCACGCCAACAACAAGACCAAGCGCCGGTTCCTGCCCAACCTGCAGGACGTGACGCTGATTTCCGACACCCTTGGCCGCTCGTTCAAGCTGCGGATCTCGAACGCCGCGCTGCGTTCGGTGGATCACCGCGGGGGTCTGGACGCCTACCTTGCGAAAGCCAAGGATGCCGAGCTGTCCTCGGATGCGCTGAAGATCAAGAAGGACATCGCAAAGGCACAGGCCACCGCCTGATCGCCCGATGTTCCGAGGCAAGGCCCCGCTTCTGGCGGGGCTTTTTGCGTTTGATGCAGCACGCTGTCGCAGACCGTGCGCCATGCCTTGGCGCGGGCCGAGGGCGGGGCTAACGCTGGCGGCAATGCTGTCCCTGATCCGCCTTTTCGTCGGCCTGTGTCTGATCGTGCTGGTTTCCCTCACCAGCGTGCATCTGGGCCTGTCGCGCGGCACCGCGCGGGTTGCCGGAACCGTGGTGCTGTGCACCGGCACCGGCCCGGTCGCGGTGACCGTGGATCGCGACGGACAGCCGGTCAGCCGCCCCCATGTCTGCCCCGATTGCGTGATGTCGGCCATGGCCGGGCTTGCCGCGCCCCTCGACCTGACCGCGCGGCAGGTTCAGCCCCGGAAACTGGTGTTCACGCAGGCGCAGACACAGGCCGAAGCGGCCCCCTTGATCGCGCACCGGGCGCGGGGACCGCCGCGGATCCTCTGATCCCTTCCCCAAGCCCAATTCCGTGATTCGAGGATACCGAAATGACCTCCAGATTTTCCCTTCTGGCCGCGGCGCTGACCGCTGGCCTGGCCTTCGCCTCTGCCGCCGCCGCAGATATCGTCGTCTCCGATGCCTATGCCCGCAGCGCCGGCAAGGCCGCCAAATCCGGCGCCGCCTTCCTGGTGATCGAGAACACCGGCGCCGAGGATGACCGCCTGGTCGCCGCCTCAGCACCGGTGGCGCAGCGGGTCGAGTTGCACACCCACAAGGAAGCCGACAACGGCGTCATGCAGATGCTCCATGTGGAAGAAGGCTTCCCGGTGCCCGCCGGGGGTATGCACATGCTGAAGCGTGGCGGCGACCACGTCATGTTCATGGGTCTGACCCAGCCGATGGAGCAGGGCGAAACCTTCCCCCTGACCCTGACCTTCGAAAAGGCCGGCGAGATGACCGTGGACGTGGTGGTCGATCTGGACCGCAAGCCGGCCGACGGCGGCCACGGCATGCACAAGCAGGGCCACGGCAACTGATCCCTGCGGCGGGGGCCGCGCGGCCCCCCCACGACCCTATCGGTCGAAGACCAGGTGGAAGGCCACCGGGACCGTCGGTTCGATCGAATCAAGCCCGGCGATCTCCTGCAGTTTCGAAATGCCCTCGTCATAGCCAAGATCTTCGGCATGCACGATGATCGGCGCTTTTGAGGCCACAAGCACCCGATCCTCGCCGACCTGCGTGACATAGGCCGTCGCCTCATAGCTGGCCTCGGTGCCATTGGCGGCAACGGTCACCTCGAAACTGGCCTCGGTGGTGCTGCCCGGCGCCATGCCTGCCATCGCGGCCGGGTCCAGCGCCGCAGAAACGGTGGCAATCGGGAAATCCACGACCTTGAAGACGAACTCGCGCATCCGCTCGTTGCGGATGTCGATGAAGGTTTCCACGGAGCCCAGCGAGATCTCGACGGTTGCAGTGCCGTCGTCGCCCACCGTGCCTGAGAGGTCGGACAGCAGGTTGGCCTCGGATGTGCTGCCATTTTTGGTGGTGACATAGCTGATCGACGAGGCGGCGTTGTCCAGCGTCCAGGCGAACAGCGGGCCGGCCAGAAGGCTCAGCCCCGCGACAAGGGAAATGATACGCATGATGTTTCCTCCAGAAATGCGCAGGATGATGTGCCGATCAGTCTAGGGGCAGAAGTGGTGCGTGTCACAGGTGGGGATCGCCCGATTCGTGTCCTTGCGGGGCCGCGCGGATCGCCGCGTGCCTAGACCGGGTTGGTGTCCCGGTGAGCGGAGAGGATTTCTTCTACCCATTGCGCCACAACCGCGCTGGCCGGACCCTGCCGCAACTCGTCGAATTGCGAGGCGGTCTCGGAAGCTTCGAGGTTCAACTCGACCGTATGCGCCCCGGCCTCGCGGGCGATCTGCACGAAGCCTGCTGCCGGATAGACGCTGCCTGAGGTGCCGATCGACACGAAGACGGCGCAGCTTTCCAACGCCTCGGCGATTTCATCCATGTAATAGGGGATCTCGCCGAACCAGACCACGTCGGGGCGGGTGTGGGGCCCGTTGCAGGCCGGGCAGGGATCGTCCGCCCGTGTGGACGCAGGCGCATCCCAGCGGTGGCCGCATCCGGCGCATTGCATGCGCATCAACTGCCCATGCATGTGCACCACCCGGCGCATCCCGGCCTGCTCCAGCAGCGGATCAATGTTCTGGGTGACACAGTACATCTCGAGCCCAAGGGCTGCTTCCAGACGTGCCAGGGCGCGATGCGCGGCGTTGGGCTCTGAGGCCAGGGCATTGGCGCGGCGGGCGTTGTAGAAGTCATGGACAAGTTGCGGATTGCGGGCAAAGCCTTCGGGCGTGGCCACATCCCTCAGATCGTATCGGGCCCACAGCCCCGAGGTGTCGCGAAACGTTCCCAGCCCGCTTTCCGCCGACAGTCCGGCACCACTCAACACAACAATCGCGGGCATCACCGCCTCCGAGGTCTTTGAAAATACTGTCCAATGTAATAGCACAGACCCATGACCCGATCACCCGTGCGCCGCGTCCTGTTCGTCTGTCTTGGCAACATCTGCCGGTCGCCTTCCGCCGAAGGCGTGCTGCGGGCGTTGGCGCCGGATCTGGAGATCGACAGCGCCGGAACCGGAAATTGGCATGTGGGCGAGCCGCCCTATGGCCCGGCGATCCGCGCCGCAAGGGCTCGCGGCTATGACCTGTCGGCCCTGCGGGCGCGGCAGTTTTCCCACCGCGATTTCGTGGCTTTTGACGAAATCCTGGTGATGGATCGCAGCAATCTGGCGGATGTGGAGGCGCAGCGCCCGTCCGGCGTCCCGACGCCGGTCCGCCTGTTTCTGGACTATGCGCCCGATCAGCCGGTGCGGGAAGTGCCCGATCCCTATTACACGCGCGATTTCAACGAAGCCCTGGACCTGATCGAAGCGGCCAGCCGGGGCTTCATCGCGACGCACGACCTGTAGGGGCGGGCCGTTGTCCTAGCTGCAGGAACGCGCGGCGGTGGAGCCGAACTGCTTGTAGCGTTTCCAGAACTTCTCGTCGCGGCGGTTGTCCGACTGGCGGATTTCCTGCGCCTTGTGCGGGTCCTGGAAAAAGCTTGCCGCCAGCTTCTGGTCGCGGCGGCTGAGCATCTGGTCGGCGACCTGCTGGATACAGGTGCAGACCGAGCCGCGGCCAGAGGCGCGGTCGGATTGCTTGCAGGCCTGTTCGATGCGCCCGGCTTCTGCCAGCGGGGCGGTCAGAACCGTAAGCGCGGTCGCAATTGCGAAGAGCGGGATGGTGCGATGGGGTGCCATGATCTGCCTCTGAAGTCACTCTGCGGTGATTAATGCGCGAAGCCTGCCAAATTTTTGGTAAAGACGCAACGAAACTGACGCGCAGGGCAGTTCACGAAATCTGTCAGATCGGCACCAGGTGGTTGTCCCAGGTCCAGTTGTCCCCGGTCGCATGATCGACCATCCGCCCGTTCTGGCGCAGGGTCAGGCCGCCGGTGCGGGTGATGGCCAGCCCGTCGCCCATCTGCGCCACGCCGCTGGCCTGCGGCAAGGCATCACCGCCTGCCGGGACCGCATCGGCGCCCCGGAAATACAAGATGTGATCGCCCTTTGGCCCGGTCACGGCAAATTCCGACCCGTCGCCCGCAACCGCGACCGAGCCGCCATACTGGCGCAGTTTCGCGGTGTCGGGATGGGGGTGAAAGCGCAGTTCCTCGCCCCGGCGGTGCGAAGCCGCCAGTGGCACCGGCTGGCGCGGATCGCCCTGCCATTGCAGGGCCATCACCACGCGGCCCGCGCGATCCACGTCGATGTGGCGGATGGAATTCTGGTGCAGGTCAGCCGGTGGTGCGGCCTGTTCGGTGATCTGCCCCTGCGGGTCAAAGTAGGTCAGGTTAGGCTGCATGGTCGGCAGGTTCAGCTTGGCGCGCTGGTAGTCCGGGTGGGTCTGAATGCCGCCATTGGCCACGGCAAACCCTCCATCGGGCAGGCGACGGATCTCATGCGGACCGATTCCGCCCGAGGGAACCTCGTCGATGCGCGTATACCCGGCGGTCACATCCCAAATGCCGATGCGCCCGTCTGGCCCGTCATAGTCGTTCTCGGTGGTCAGCAAATAGCGCCCGTCTGCGGTGAACGCGCCATGGCCATAGAAATGCCGGCCCTCGGGGGCGGTCAGACGCGCGGTTTCGCGGCCCGTCAGGCAGTCGAGAATCACCGCGAACCGTCCGGGCCGCCGGGCGAAGGCCACCGCTTGCGCCTGATGCGGGTGGGTGGCGGCGGCATGGCCCCGCGCCGGGATCGGGATTTGGAACAGCACTTCGGCGCTGTCCGACAGGCCGACCAGCCATGTGGAGTTGTCGGGGCGCGAGGCTGCCGTCACGAAGCGGGCGCCGGTCGCGCTCCACGCCGGGGCGGCAAGGGCGGCGGCGGAGAGGGCCAGAAAGCTGCGGCGGCGCATCGGCTCAGTCTCCGTCAGCTGCGGAAAAGCCGGTGTCCACGCCCAGTTCCGGGCCGATGGTCTGGGCCAACTCGCTGCGCAGATAGGCGATCTTGTCCTGCAGGGACTCCACCCGGAAGCGCGTGGCCGGGTCCTCAACTGCCGTGCTGATGTCCACACCAATGGCGTCCAGCCGGTCATGGGCCTGTTCAAAGACCTGAAGGATCCACGCCCGGTCGGGTTCGCGGACATCCCCGGCAAAGCCAAGCGCGATCAGATCCTCCAGCCCGCGCAACTGGGCGTGGATGATCGGGTTGGTCAGGCCCGAGCGCCAGGCCTCGGCCCGTGTGGGGAAGCTGCGCTCATAGGTGCCCAACGGGCGGCCCAGCCGCGCCTCTTCGATGCGGACAAGTCCGAAGTCCACGGCGGTGTAGAGCGTCTTGGTGAATTCCTCTGCCGACAGGTAGACCGGGTTGTCCGGCCCCGTCGTGCGTGCCAGATCGGCCCAGCCGTCCGGGCCGAACCATAGCTGGTAAAGCGCGTTGGATAGCCCCGCCATGTAGCCCGATATGCCTACCACCGCCGGGCAGGGCGGCAGATCGGTATAGAGCAGCGTCTCCAGCGCCGGCAGGCCCTGCGCCGCGGCAGAAGCCCCAGCCACAACCGATGGGTCGGCCTGTTGCTCCGGCGGCAGTTCCAGCAGTGCGCGCAGGCCCCGGCCCACGAAGTTCTTCTTGTCGGGCCAGAAATTCACGGTCAGCGCGGCGCCGATGTTCTGGATCGGGCCAAACTGGTAGCTGTCCAGCGGCGCCCAGGCCAGCCATGTGGCCGCGAATTGCGCTTTCAGGGCGTCCTCGCTGACCTCGCCCGTGCAATGGGCGGCGGCCACTTCGGCCAGCCCGGCGGCGGCGCTGTCGAAGGCGCCGAATTGACGTTCCAGCACCTCCAGAGACCGGCGGCGCAGGGCTTCGTGGTCGATCTCGCCCCGTCCCGGCGCGCCGTAGGGCAGGCCAAGCTCGGTGTTGTAGCTGCCATCGGACGGGGTCTCCGGGACCTCGCTTTCCGCGGCCAACGGGGACGCCAGCAGGGCGGCGGTGAACATCAGGGCGGTCAGGCGGATCATCACAGGGACTCCAGGAACAGGATCAGGGCGTCGCGGTCTTCGGCGGGCATCATGCGGACGGCCTCGCGGGCGGCTTCGGCCTCTCCGCCATGCCACAGAATCGCTTCAAGGAGCGAGCCTGCGCGGCCATCGTGCAGAAACTGGGTATGGCCTGAAACCGTTGCGGTCAGCCCGATCCCCCACAGCGGCGGGGTGCGCCATTCGCGGCCCGTCGCCTGCCATTCGGGGCGGTTGTCGGCCAGTCCCGCGCCCATGTCATGCAGCAGGAAGTCGGAATAGGGCCAGATCAGTTGAAAGCTTTGTTCGGGGCGATCGGGCAGGCGGTGGGTGACGTATTTCGGTCTGTGGCAGGCGGCACAGCCGGCCTGGTAGAACAGCGCCTTGCCGCGCAGAACCCGGTGGTCTTCGGGGTTGCGGCGGGCGGGCACGGCCAGGTTGCGGCTGTAGAAGATGACAAGGTCCAAAACCTGATCGGACACTTCCAGACCGTCAGGCGCGCCCAGGGCGCCATCGGGGGCGGTGCGGCACAGCGGCTGGGCCTCGGTGCAATCGCCCCAGGCCGCCGGGTGCAGCGCGGTAGACAGCCCGATATCGCCGGAAAACGCATCCGCCGATTGCTCGCGCAGGCTGGGGGAGCCTGCCTTGAGCCCGAATCGGCCCAGCATCCATTGCCCGTGCGCCGTCGACCAGACCACGTTGGGGCGGCCCGAGATGCCGTCGCCGTCGCGGTCCTGCGGGTCGGCATGGGCCAGAATGTCGGCCTCGGGGATCGCCTCGATCAGCCCCAGCCCGATCATTTGCGGCGCGATGCGCGGGCTGATCTGGGTGTCGGGATGCAGCGGGCCGTGGGCCGGGTCAACGACCGTGTACTGCGGCTGGCGCAGGGTGACGGTTGTGCCATCGCCCAGCGTCACGGGCACCGGTGTGTGGCTGATCGCGATACGGCCTTCGGCGGCCAGCCCGGCAATGGACTTGTCCTGAAGTTGCAGCCCATAGGTGGGTTCGGGCGCGTTCGACAGATAGGCCAGCGTCTCGGCCGGCAGGTCCGAGGCCGTATCAGGGATCGACAGGCGCAGCAGCATCGAGACACCGCTGTCCTCGGACCCGGACGGCGGATGGCCGCGCCCGTCCTTGATATGGCAACGCTGGCAGGCCCGCGCATTGTACAGCGGCCCCAGCCCGTCGGAGGATCTGGTCGACGCCGGTGCCGTGACCCAAAGCTTCTTGAACAGCCCGTTGCCCAGCCTGAAATCCATCTCGCGGGCGAAACCCATGTTGGCCGAGGGAAAGGAAAACGCATTGCGTGAGGGCGCGGCGAATTTGGTGGCGGCCCCGGCGGGATGAGTCTCATACGTCTCGGCGGCGTCGAAGGATTGCGTGGGGGCGGTGACGCGGGCGATACGGGCCGCCTCGACCGGGCTGCGCGGTGCGGGCGGCAGATGCGGCTCTCCCCACGGCCCGGCAGGCGGGGTCTGCGCGGCCAGCGGTGTGGCGGCTGTCACGGCCAGAGCAAGAAGGGCGGTTCGGATCATTGGGGGCGTCGCGGTTTGGGCTATCAGGTCGGGCAGGACGACCGGAAAAGCGCACGGGCGGCTGGAACGCCGCCCGTCGCAGTGGGTCTAGTCTGGGTTATTCGAACACGGCGTTGGGCGCATCCAGGCTGTCGGAGCCTTCGATGCCGACACCATCCAGCCCGACCACATCCACCGCCCGTTCGATGTTGCGGGTCTGGCCGACCAGCGCGTCGATGGCGGTCTGAACCAGCGCGTTGCCTTCGGGGTTGCCCATGCCCAGCAGCTGGTCATAGGCGGTGCCGGCCTCGGCCGACGCCACCACCCCGCCCAGAGCCGCGACACTGGCATCCAGGTCGCTCAGCAGGTTGGCGGCCAGATCGGCATCGGCGCTGGCCACCATGTCTTGCAGCGAGGGGCCTTCGACGATGCTGCCGTCGATGCGGGTATAGCTGCCGGTATAGACGTTGCGGATGCCCAGACCGTCAAAGAAATGGCTGGCGTGGGTGTTGTCCGAGAAGCAGTCGTGCTCTTCTTCCGGGTCGTGCAGCAGCACGCCCAGTTTCATGCGCTCGCCCGCCAGTTCGCCGTAGGACAGCGAACCCATGCCGGTGAAGGCCATGACCATGCCCTGTTGCGGATCGGCGGTCACATCGGCACGGCCCTGACCGCCTTCGCCCCAGGCGGCAACGATGTCTTCCAGATCCGCGATCAGCAGGTCGGTGGCGGCTTTCAGATAGGCAACACGGCGGTCGCAGTTTCCGCCCGTACAACTGGCCGGATCGAAATCGCTGGCCGGACGCGCGCCCGCGCCGGGGCCGGTGCCGTTCAGATCCTGCCCCCAGAGCAGGAATTCGATAGCGTGATAGCCGGTGGCCACATTGGCCTCGATGCCGTCGATCTCGTGCAGGCTTTCCAGCAGCGCCGGGGTGATCTCGGTGGCGTCGACGGTGGTGCCGGAAATCTCGAAGGTCGGGTTGGCGATCACGTTGACCACCGAATAGGGGTTCTCGTCATTGGCGCCCAGCATCGGGTCGATATAGTCGATCAGCCCTTCATCCAGCGGCCAGGCGTTCACCTTGCCTTCCCAGTCATCGACCACCGGGTTGCCGAACCGGAAGACCTCGGTCTGCTGATAGGGTACGCGAGCGGCGATCCAGGCGGCCCTGGCGGCGTCCAGCGTGGCGTCGGAGGGCGCGGCGATCAGGGCATCGATGGCGGCGTTCAATTCGCCCGCCCGGATCAGGCTGTCCTCGTATCCGGCATGGGCGATGTCGGCATAATTGGCGACAACGGCGGCGGGATCGGCGGCATGGGCCGCGGTGGCCAGCGGGGCTGCGGACAGCAGCAATGCAGCAAGGCGCAGGGTGGGACGGGGCATGGTATCTCCTTAAATCAAGGCCCGCCGGAAAGGGGCGGGCATTGTGCGGACATTAGGTGATGGTTTTTGTCAGGAAAGCCCTTTCCGACAGATTTTATCGGAAAAGGTGCGGGAGGGACAAAATGCCCTCCCGCGATGTCAGCTTACGACTGCTGACCCTTGGTGTAGATCCACAGGGCGTTGTTTTCATGTGAAGATGTGTCTTCACCGATCAGGACCGAGCCATCCTTGCGCACGATCAGGTTGTCGGGGTTCGACACCGATGCGACCGGGCAGGCGTTGGGGGCATTGTCCTTGTTGTAGCCGAAGCCGGCCACAACCGGTACCATGCGGGCCACGTCAAAGCTGGCGTCCAGCTCCATCTCGTAGACCACGCCGCATTTGTTCTCGGCCAGATCGATGTCGCCTTCGCCATCCGACATGGTTTTGCCGATTGACGACATGGCCATGTACATGAAGGGAACCGACCCATCGGCGGCGCCGTCTAGGTTGATGTTCACGCCTTCCATCTTGCGGAACTCGCCCGTGGCGCCCTTGGCAACGGCGGCCTTGCGGGATTCCAGGAATGCGACACGGTTGTCGGTGGCCTCTCCGGCAGCCCAGGCCGCGACGTCTTCGTCGGTGATGTAGTTGGTCGCGTCTGCCGAGTAGTCATCCAGCCCGATGCCGTCATATTCGGTGATCCAGCTCGCGATCTCGTCGTTCGACCCATGCGCCAGTTCGATCCAGTGGATGTTCAGCGCGGTTTCGCCCGCGTCGGCACCGGCAGGGCCGTCTTGGACGATCTTGGCGGCGAACAGCGTGCCGGCGCTCAGGTCGCCCGCCGTGTCGGCGATGAACTTGAAGAACACCACGCCGGTGCCGTCGTCCGACAGGTAGACGGTTTTCTGGTCGGGCATGACCACGGCGTTTTCATGGCTGAAGCGGCCCAGGGCAAAGTGCTTGACCGGCGCGGCAGTGTCGGTGGGATCGGTGATCTCGACGATATAGCCATAGTCGTAGGGGTTCGGGTACTGATCTTCGCCCAGATAGGCGGCCAGAACCTTGGTGTCCTCGACGTATTTGTACTCGGGGTTGTTCCAGTCGGCGGTGTCGTCGAAATACAGCTCTTCCGAGGTCAGCGGCGTGCCCCAGGGCGACACGGTGCCAAAGCAGTTGACCCAGGTGCCGCCGACCGAGGAGAAGTCCAGCATCTCGACGCCGTCCACCGACCAGCGGCCATTGTCTGCGCGGGTCAGCGCGGCGCGGGACATGCCGCCGGGGCGGTTTTCCCAGTTGGTGAACAAGAAGCCGGTGTTGGCGCCGGTGGGGATGAAACCGTTGAAATCGGGGTCGTTCGAGACCAGCAGTTCTTCGCCCGCGATCGAGGTGATGACGCCGACGCCGTTTTCGCCCTCGCTCAGCAGGATCTGGTAGTCGCCCAGCGTCGAGGTCACGGTTTTCCTGGCGGCCTCATCGGTCGGCGCGGCATGTTCGCCGCCGGTCCAGTTGACGTTCGAGATCACGCCGACGACGGCCTTGGAAAAGGCGCCGCCGATCTCGCCGTCGGGATGCTGCATGTTGGCGAACAGATCACCGCCCTGTTCGTACAATCCGGTGATTTCAGCGCCCAGCGGGGCGGTCAGCACGCGCACCAGGCTGTCGGCCTGCGCGGCGGAGGTCAAAGCGGTTGCTGCAAGCAGCAAGGCGACCGTCTTTTTCATGGAATGGCTCCTGTCCATTGGCGGCCGGAGCACAAGCGCACCCGACGGCTAGGCGCGTAGGCTAGGGGCCCAGCGTGACGGATTCTTGTCAGCCATGTCACAGTTTCCCGAAGATCGGGGTCGGGTGTCAGCCGGCACCGGCACTTTTCAGGGCTGTGAGGATGGCGCGGGCGCTGTCGCTGTCCCATTCCGCATCGCCGCGCAGGCGGGCGATCTCCTGTCCGTCGCGGTTCAGGATCACGGTGATCGGGAGGCCCAGGATGCTCATTTCCCGCGCCACGGCCTGCTTGGGGTCGGTGTAGCGCGGCAGGTGCGTGATCCCGTTCTCGGCGAAGAAACGCTCGATCCCGGCGGGGTTGTTGCGGCCGGTGGCCAGGGTCACCACGCGGAAATCGTCGTCACCCATCTCGGCCTGGATGCGGTCCAACCCTGGCATTTCCTTGCGGCAGGGCGCGCACCATGTGGCCCAGAAATTCAGCAGCACGATCTGGCCTTCGAAATCGGCCAGCGTCAGGGTGCTTCCGTCGACATCCGAGAAGGCCTGTTGCGAGACCGGCTTGGGCGTCTCGTGGAACACCAGCTTTTTCATGTCGCCGTCGCGCAGGGCATTCAGGCTGTCCAGATCGGTGTCGGCCAGAGCCAGCATGGGGGTCAGGGCCAGCAGCGTGGCCAGGATCACGGATTTCATCGCAGTCTCCTGTATTTCGTCCAGATGTGCCGTCTCGCCCCACAAGGTCAAGCGGGCCGGGCCCCAGCACGCGGGGTTGTGAAGCGATTTGCGCCGCCCCGGCGGCTTGCCTATAGAGTCGCGCAGGATTTCACAGCGAGGGTCACCATGGGCGAGCGGTCGAGCAATCAGATGTGGGGCGGGCGGTTCAGCGCCGGGCCCGACGCGATCATGGAGGCGATCAACGCCTCGATCAGCTATGACCAGCGTCTCAGCGATCAGGATATCACCGGCTCCATGGCCCATGCGGCAATGCTGGCCGCGCAGGGCATCATCTCGGGGGAGGATCTGGCCGCGATCACCGACGGTCTGACCCGTGTGAAGGCCGAGATCGACGGCGGCGAGTTCGCCTTCTCGGCGGCGCTGGAAGATATCCACATGAACGTCGAGGCGCGGCTGCGCGAATTGATCGGCGCGGCGGCGGGCCGTCTGCACACCGCAAGGTCGCGCAACGATCAGGTGGCGACCGATTTCCGCCTGTGGGTGCGCGACCAATGCGACGCCGCTGTGGAAGGGCTGGAGGCGCTGCAAAAGGCGCTGCTGTCGCAGGCCGAGGCCGGGGCCGACTGGGTGATGCCCGGTTTCACCCATCTGCAAACCGCCCAGCCGGTGACCTGGGGCCATCACATGATGGCCTATGTCGAGATGTTCGGCCGCGACAAGTCGCGCTTCGCCGACGCCCGTGCGCGGATGAACGAAAGCCCGCTGGGGGCGGCGGCGCTGGCGGGCACGTCCTTCCCCATCGACCGCCATGCCACGGCGGCGGCTTTGGGCTTTGACCGGCCCATGGCCAACTCGCTGGATGCGGTCAGCGACCGCGACTTCGCGCTGGAATTCCTTGCCGCCAGTTCGATCTGCGCGATGCATCTGTCGCGCCTGTCGGAAGAGCTGGTGATCTGGTCCTCGGCGCAATTCCGCTTCGTGACGCTGTCTGACCGGTTCTCGACCGGCTCGTCGATCATGCCGCAGAAGAAGAACCCGGATGCGGCGGAACTGATCCGCGCCAAGATCGGCCGCATCGTCGGGGCCAATGTGGCCCTGCTGACGGTGATGAAAGGGCTGCCGCTGGCCTATTCCAAGGACATGCAGGAAGACAAGGAACAGGTCTTCGATGCCGCCGACACGCTGATGCTGGCGTTGGCAGCGATGACGGGCATGGCCACGGATATGACCGGCAACAAGGATGCGCTGGAAGCTGCGGCGTCCTCGGGATTCTCCACCGCCACCGATCTGGCCGACTGGCTGGTGCGCGAGCTGAACCTGCCGTTCCGGGACGCCCATCATGTCACCGGCGCGCTGGTGGCCATGGCCGAGGGCCGCGGCGTCGATCTGCCCGATCTCAGCCTTGAGGACATGCAATCGGTGCACGACGGCATCCGGGGGGATATCTTTGACGTGCTGGGTGTGCATAAATCGGTGGCAAGCCGCACCAGCTATGGCGGCACCGCGCCAGACCAGGTGCGGACCCAGATTGCCCGATGGAAAGAGACCCTCGCATGACCCTCGCCCGCCTCTATCGACTGTTCGCCGCCTTGATTCTGGCCGCCGGGCTGACTGCCTGTGGCCCGCCGCAACCCGATCTGGGTGCCTCGGTCGGCACAGGAGGGCCGGCGGCCCATGCCGGGGTGCAGTCGGGCCGCGTCAGCGCCGGGGTCAGCACCTCGGGCACCTATGCCGCCGTCGACGTGGTGCAAACCGACAAGGTCGATGTGACCGTGGGCACCCATGGGGCCGGCGCCTCGGTCCGCGTCGGCAACAGCCCGGTGCGCGTCGGTCTGGGCACCGGCGGCCTGAGGCTGGGCATCTGATGATCCGTCTCGCCACGGCTTTCGGGCTGGCCCTTCTGCTGACCGGCTGCGGGCTGGAAGGCCCGCCGGTCGCTCCGCAGCCCAAGGAAAGACCCGCCACCGGCGTCAAGGTGACGGGCGATGCGCGCATGGGCGTGGTCTGGCGCTGATCCGGCGCGACTTCCGCCAGGGCTGCGCTAGGTATCGGGACATCCTGCAAGCGAGGTCCTGATGCGCAACCTGCTGTCCTGGCGTGGCCTGTTCCTGATCCTTGCGATCTGGGGCGCCATCCATCCGATGTATTACTTCCTCCGCTTCATGCAGGCCGAGGGCGGTGGTCTGGGCGGTCTGATCGACGCCTGGTACGTGAATGACAGCACCACCGGCCTGACCTGGGATCTGACCATCGCGGCCATCGCCCTGACGGTCTGGATCCTGCGCGACACCCTGCAAACCCGGCGCTGGTCCTGCCTTCTGGCGATCCCCGCGACCTTCTGCATCGGGGTCAGCTGCGGCCTGCCGCTGTTCGCCTTCCTGCGGCTTGGCCGGCGCTAGAGCCCCTTTTCCATGGTCACCTTGCGCGGGCCGGTTTCCACCACCCGCCAGCCCAGATGCCGGTACAGCGCCACATTGCCCGGCATGTCCCGGTGCGTGGCCAGATACATCCGGTGGCAACCCGAGGCCCGCGCTTGCGCCTCGGCCGCGTCCATCAACCGGCGCGCCAGACCCCGGCCCGAGGCCTGCGGATGCACCGCAAGATTGGCCACATGCAGAACATCCCCGCGCTGCACCAGCACGATGCCCGCCAGAAGGCCGCTGTCGTCCTCGGCCACGAACACCATGTGGTCGCGGATGTCGTCGTCCAACCCGCCCGAAACATCCGGCAGATCCGGCAGGCGCGCCCGCCACGGCGCGTAGGCGGCGCTGAAACAGGCGGTCAGGGCCGGGGCATCGGCGGTGGTGGCGGGGCGGATCAGCGGATCGGTCATGACCCCAGCCTAGACCAGATCTGTTCTGTTGATTACCGGCTTCTGTCTGGTAAGAGGCGCGGGTGTGGATTGCCGGGGGCCAGGGTCATGGATCATTTTCTCTATCGCGAGGGCGTGCTGCACGCCGAGGATGTGCCCGTGGCCGAGATCGCCGCGCAGGTCGGCACGCCGTTCTACTGCTATTCCGCCGCCACGCTGACCCGCCATTTCCGCCTGTTCGACGAGGCGCTGGACGGGCTGGACCATCTGGTCTGCTTCGCGATGAAGTCCAATTCCAACCTGGCGGTGCTGAAGCTGCTGGCCGCAGAAGGCGCCGGGATGGACGTGGTGTCGGGCGGCGAATACGCCCGCGCCCGCGCCGCCGGCGTGCCCGGCGATCGCATCGTGTTTTCCGGCGTCGGCAAGACCCGAGACGAGATGCGCGCCGCGCTGGAAGGCGGCATCCGCCAGTTCAACGTGGAATCCGAGCCCGAGATGCGGGCGCTTTCCGAGGTCGCTGCCGGGATGGGCCAACGCGCGCCCATTGCCATCCGCGTGAACCCGGACGTGGATGCCCGCACCCATGCCAAGATCGCCACTGGCAAATCCGAGAACAAGTTCGGCATTCCGATCGCGCGCGCCCGCGAGGTCTATGCCGAAGCCGCCGCCCTGCCGGGAATCGAGGTTGTGGGCATCGACGTCCATATCGGCTCGCAACTGGTGGAGCTTGAGCCGTTCGAACTGGCCTATACCAAGGTGGCCGAACTGACCCGCGCCCTGCGTGACGACGGCCATGACATCCGGCGTCTGGATCTGGGCGGCGGTCTGGGCATCCCCTACACACGATCCAACGAGGCGCCGCCGCTGCCGCGCGATTATGGCGATCTGATCAAGCGCACCGTGGGCGATCTGGGCTGCGAGGTCGAGATCGAACCCGGCCGCCTGATTTCCGGCAACGCCGGGATCATGGTCAGCAAGGTGATCTACGTGAAATCCGGCGAGGGCCGGGACTTCCTGATCCTCGATGGCGCGATGAACGATCTGGTGCGCCCGTCGATGTATGACGCGCACCACGACATCGTGCCGGTGATCGAGCCTGCCGCCGGGGCCGAGCAGCAGCCCTATGACATCGTCGGCCCGGTCTGTGAAACCGGCGATACCTTCGCCCGGCAACGCCCGATGCCCGTATTGCAGCCCGACGATCTGGTCGCCTTCCGCTCGGCCGGGGCCTATGGCGCGGTGATGGCGTCGGAATACAACTCACGCCCCCTGATCCCCGAGGTTCTGGTACAGGGCGACAAATGGGCGGTGATCCGGTCGCGGCCCAGCTTCGAGGAAATGATCGGCCGCGATCAGGTGCCCGACTGGCTGGAGGCCGACGCCTGAGGCACATGGCCTGCGAAAATCTGCCGTGGCAGTGATTTGTGATCGCCCCGGCCTTTGACCTTTTGCGCCGCTGAGATACCGTTGGGGCGTGACACGCTGTACCCCAGCGCCGCGGAGGTCGGCATGACTTCTCCCTCCACCCGGATCCACGATCCGGCCAAGCGTCTGCGCTGGCCGTTGCGGCTGACCCTTCTGGGATTGGTGGCCGAACGCGGCGTGCGCGCCTTCTGGCCGCTTTGGGCGGTGCTGCTGACCGTTGTCTCGGTGGCCATGCTGGGGCTGCTGGAGCAGGCCCCGGTCGAGCTTTACTGGGGCGCTTTCCTGTGTGCCGCGCTGGCCGGGGTCAGCAGCCTGTGGTGGGCGCTGCGCCGGTTCCGCTGGCCGTCCCGGGCCGAGGCCGAGGCGCGGCTCGATGCCTCGCTGTCCGGTCGCCCGATCGCGGCACTGCGCGATGCGCAGGCGATCGGTGCCGGAGATGCCGGGTCGGAACAGGTCTGGGCCGCGCATCGTGCACGCATGGCGGCGCGTCTGACCCGTGCCCGCGCCGTGGTGCCCGATCTTCACCTGTCTCGCTTCGACCGATACGGGCTGCGCTACACCGCGTTGACCCTGTTTGCCATCGCGCTTCTGTTCGGTTCGGCCCTGCGGCTGGACCCAACGCACAACAGCCCAGTTGCGGGGCCGGGCACGGTGATTGCCGGCCCGTCGTGGGAGGGCTGGCTGACCCCGCCCGCCTATACCGGACGGCCCAGCCTGTACCTGAACGACCTGCCGCCCGGACCGCTGGACCTGCCCGCAGGCACCCGGATCGACCTGCGCCTTTACGGCACGCCGGGCGATCTGGCGGTGTCGGAAACCGTCTCGGGCCGCACCGGCGAGTTGGACAGCGCTGCGGCCCCGTCGCAGGCCTTCGAGGTCACGCAACCGGGAGATCTGGCCATCCTCGGCGAGGGCGGCGCCGAATGGACCATTTCCCTGACCACCGATGCGCCGCCGCAGGTGGCGCTGGAAGGCCCGCTGGACGTGAAGGTCGACGGCGAGTTCTCGCAACCCTTTGCGGCCAGCGACGACTATGGCGTCGAGACCGGAGAGGTCGAATTCGCCCTCGATCTGGCCGCGGTGCCGCGCAGCTTTGGTCTGGCTGCCGACCCTGACCCGCGCGAGCCGGTGATTGCCGCCCTGCCGATGCCGATCACCGGCGGGCGCGAGGACTTTGCCGAGGTCTTCGTCGAGGATCTCTCGAAGCACCCCTGGGCCGGTCTGCCGGTGATGATGACCTTCCGGGTGAGTGATGCCGCAGGCAACGAAGGCGCCAGCGATCCCCAGACCCTGACCTTGCCCGCCCGCCGGTTCTTCGAACCGCTGGCGCAGGCCTTGATCGAACAGCGCCGGGATCTGCTTTGGGCGCGGGCCAACGCGCCGCGCGTGGCGCAATTGCTGCGGGCGATCTCGCATCGGCCCGAGGGCCTGTTCCAGACCCAGACCGATTATCTGCGGGTCCGCACCATCGCCCGCGCGCTGGAGGCCTCGGCGCCCGCCGACATCGACCAGATGTTGCAGGAGGACATGGCGGAAACCCTGTGGGAACTGGCGCTGAAAATCGAAGAAGGCGATCTGTCCGATGCCATGGCCCGCCTGCGCCGCGCGCAGGAGAAGCTGGCCGAAGCCATGCGCGACGGAGCGTCCGACAGCGAGATCGATCAGTTGATGCAGGAGTTGCGCGAAGCGATGCAGGACGTCATGCGGCAACTGGCGCAGCAGCAGCGCGACAGCGATCAGGAACGCCAGTTCGCCGAAGGGCAGGAGATCACCGGCCAGCAGCTCGAAGACCTGCTCGACCGGCTGCAACAACTGATGCAGGAAGGCCGGATGGCCGAGGCGCAGCAGTTGCTCGATCAGATCGCCCGGATGATGCAGAACATGCAGATGGCGCAAGGCCAGCCCGGCGGGCAGGGCAGCCAGGGCCAGCAGGCGCTGAACGGCTTGCGCGAGACCCTGCGCGACCAGCAGAACCTGTCCGACGACTCGTTTCAGGGATTGCAGGGCCAGCAGCCGGGGCGTGAGTTGGGCCAGGGGCAGGGACAGCCCGGACAGGGGCAGAACGGTCAGCCGGGCGGTGAAAACGGCCCCTCGCAGGGCACCGAAGGGCTGGCGCAGGATCTGGCCGACCGCCAGCAGGCCCTGCGCGACACCCTGCGCAACCAGCAACAATCGCTGCCGGGCACCGGCGAAGGCTCGGACGCCGCGCGCGAGGCGCTGGAAGGCGCCGGCCGCGCCATGGAAGAGGCCGAAGACGCCCTGCGCCGCAATGATCTGGCCGGCGCCATGGACAGCCAGTCCGAAGCCATGGACCGCCTGCGCGACGGCATCCGCGATCTGGGCCGCGAACTGGCGCAGGAACAGCCCGGTCAGGGGCCGGGCGGCGAACAGCTGGGCGAGACCGCCCCCGGCAACCGCCTTGATCCACTGGGCCGCGAGGCCACCGGCGACGGCCAGTTCGGCACCCGCGAACGACTGTTGCAGAACGAGGATGTCTATCGCCGCGCCCGCGACCTGCTGGACGAGATCCGCCGCCGCTCGGGCGATCAGACCCGCCCCGAAGTCGAACTGGACTACCTGCGCCGCCTGCTGGACCGGTTCTAGAGCGCCGAGCGCGGTGCCAGAAGCTGGCTGAGCGCCTCGATCAGCTGTGCCTGCACCCGGTTGCCATGGGCAATCACCAGATCCGCGTAGGGCGTGCCTTGCGGCAGGATCGCGGCCACATGCGGGGCGGCCAGATAGACCCCCACCGCCAGACAAGCCAGCCCTGCGGTCAGACCGAAGCCCAGACGAAACCCGGTGCGCAGCCGCCGCTGTGCGATCACCGCAAGCTCGGTCGAGGAAATCGGTACCGGCAGATCGCGTCCAGGCCGTGCCGGTTTGGCAGTGGCCTCAGAGGCTGTCAGAAGCGGCGGCTGCGGGCTGCGGGTGGCCGCACCCGGATCTTCCACCGCCGCTTCCGTATCGGGCGTCAGCGGCGTTCCAGAGGTCTCTGCGGCCTTCAGGCGCGCCAGACGCGCGCTGGCGCCCGAAGGCGCGGCGGGTTCCGGCGTTGCGGCGGCGGGCGGCAGGATCTCTTCCTTGCCGGCACGCACCGCGGCCTCGCGCTTGGCTTCTTCGCGCAGCACAGAGAGCAGGCTCGGGTCCAGCTCGCGCCGGGGCGAGGGCGCGCCGGTTTCCGTGTCCTGCCGCGCCGTGGCCTCGGGGGGCGGGGTGTCCTCGTCTTCCCCGTCGTCACGCGCCAAGTCGCGCGGCACTGCACCCGCCGCCGCCCCGGTCAGCGGCAGTTGATACCAGGCGTGGGCGCAGCGGGCGCATTGGACCTCGCGCCCGGCGTCGGGGATGGCCGCGTCGGGAATGTCGTATTTCGCCTGGCAGTCAGGACAGATGATCCGCATATGCTCGCTCACGCGCCCTTTCGGTTCTGGTGCGGCGACTATAGGCCCCCCGCTACGCCGGCGCAAAGCATCGCGCGGTTGCGCTTGGGGGGTCGGGCAGGCATAGACAGGCGGAAGTGACGCGGAAGGGGGAACGGCGTGCAGGCGATTCAATGGCTTCGGTCGCTGATCTTCAACGGCCAGATGTATCTGATGATGGCGGTTCTGGCGGTGATCTATACCCCCTGGGCCCTGTTTGACCGGCGCGGCGCCTTCGCCGGCATCCGTGCCTATTGCCGCTATGTGCGCTGGACGGCGGGCTGGATGATCGGCCTGAAGTCCGAGATTCGCGGCGAGGTGCCCCGCGACGAGGTGATGATCGCCTCGAAACATCAAAGCTTCTTCGACATCATCATGATCTGTTCGGTCGTGCCGCGCCCGAAGTTCATCATGAAGAAGCAACTGGTGCGGGCGCCGATCCTGGGCTGGTACGCCCTGCGCATCGGCTGTGTGCCGGTGGATCGCGGCAAGCGCGGCCCGGCGATGGAGCAGATGGTCCGGGACGTGGCCGCCGGGCGCAGTGCGCCGGGCCAGTTGATCATCTATCCGCAGGGCACCCGTGTCGCGCCGCGCGCCACCATGCCCTACAAGATCGGCACCGGGGTGCTGTACCGGAAGCTGGGCCAGCCCTGCGTGCCCGCCGCCACCAATGTGGGCGTGTTCTGGCCAAGGTCGGGGGTGCTGCGCAAACCCGGCACGGCGGTGGTGGAATTCCTTGATCCGATCCCGCCGGGCCAGGAGATCGAGCCCTTCATGGCCGCGCTTGAAGAGGTCGTCGAGGCACGTTCCAGGCAGCTGATGGTCGAAGCCGGGCTGAAGTTTGACGCAACGTAATTTATTTGCATCAGACGGCATTCTGGCGGCTCTATCACGCGGTTTTCACATGACTTGTTAGGGATTATCGGTCTTAGTGGACCCATGGATTTCTCAGCTGCCAAGATGATTCCATGGAAAACGTGACCAAGGCCCTGATCCTCATCGCCGCTGGCATTGTGCCCGCTTCCGCCCTTTCGCAAGAGCCGGGAGAATTCGGATTGGGCTTCGGCCTGTCCACCCTGGGCGCCACGCTGGAAGGCACATATCGCGTCAGCGATCGGTTCGGATTGCGCGTGCCACTGGGCTACCTGTCGGTCGATGACACGGAAACCGATGACGGTATCAAGTATGACTATGACTCCCAGCTTGGTGGCATTGGCCTACTGGGGGATTACTATACCGGGATCGGCGGGCTCAGGATCACAGGCGGCGCCATGCTCAGCGGCTATGACGTGGATGGCACCGGGCGCGGCAGCGGCACCCTGGGCGACAACACCTACAACAACGTGAACCTGCGCTACAGCGCCGACACCAAGAATGCGGTGATGCCGATGATCTCGCTGGGCTATGACGGCCAGGTCAGCCCGCGCTGGACCCTCAGCGCCGATCTTGGGGCGATGTATACCGGTGGCTTTGATGTGTCGCTGACGGACAAGTCCGGGCAGGTCTCGCAAGCCGACCTGAACAAGGAAATCAAGGATGCCGAGGATGATGCCCCCAGCGTCCTGCCCTATGTGAAGTTCACCGCGACCTTCCGCTTCTGACCGGTCGGCCGGATCAGCCGGCCAGCCCCTGACGGCCCATGTCCAGGTACTTGCGCCGCCGCGCTTTCACCAGCGCGGCGGCATCCATGCCTTCCATCTCTTCCAGAAGCTCGGAAATCGCGCGCCCGACGCGGCGAATGGTTTTCTTGGCATCGCGTTGCGCACCGCCGACCGGTTCGGCGATGATCTGGTCGATGACGCCAAGCTGCTGCAGGTCCTGCGCGGTCAGGCGCAGGGCCTCGGCCGCTTCGCGCATCTTCTGGGCGTTCTTCCACAGGATCGAGGCGCAGCCTTCCGGCGAGATCACCGAATAGACCGAATGTTCCAGCATCGCGACCTTGTTGGCGGTGGCAAAGGCCACAGCGCCGCCCGAGCCGCCCTCGCCGATGATGACCGACACCAGCGGCACCCCGATCTGCAAGCATTTCTCGGTCGACCGGGCGATGGCTTCGGACTGGCCGCGCTCTTCGGCGCCCTTGCCGGGATAGGCGCCGGGGGTGTCCACCAGCGTCACCACCGGCAGACGGAAGCGGTCGGCCAGATCCATCAGCCGCACGGCCTTGCGATAGCCTTCGGGCCGCGCCATGCCGAAATTGTGGTGCAGGCGGGTCTGGGTGTCGTGGCCCTTTTCATGGCCGATCACCATCACCGGCTGATCGTTGAACCGCGCCAGCCCGCCCAGAACCGCCTGATCATCGGCGAAGTTCCGGTCGCCAGCCAGCGGCGTGTATTCGGTGAACAATTCGCGGATGTAGTCCTTGCAGTTCGGCCGGTCCGGATGCCGCGCCACCTGGCATTTGCGCCAGGGCGTCAGGTCGGAATAGAGCGTTTTCAGAAGGTCGGCGGCTTTCTTGTCCAGCCCCGCGGCCTCGCCCTCCACATCCATCCCTTCATTGGACCGCGCCAGCGCGCGCAGCTCTTCGGCTTTGCCTTCGATTTCAGCGAGCGGTTTTTCGAAGTCGAGATAGGTATGCATGGCCACTCCAGGGATCGTCGGGCGGTATATGACCCTGCCGGCAGCAGATTGCAACGGCGCCGCGCAGGGCGGTTCGCGGATCGCGGGTCAGGACCGGGGGACGGGGGCTGCGCGGCCCCCGCCGGAACGCGGCCTATTCGGCGGCGTCCTGATAGTCTTCCAGCGGCGGGCAGGTGCACACCAGGTGGCGGTCGCCAAAGACATTGTCCACCCGGCCCACCGGCGGCCAGTACTTGTCCACCCGGAACGCGCCCGCCGGGAAGCATGCGGCCTCGCGGGTATAGGGGCGGTCCCATTCGGCCACCAGATCGGCGGTGGTGTGGGGGGCGTTCTTCAGCGGGTTGTTGTCCCGGTCGATCCGCCCCTCGGCCACATCGGCGATCTCGTCGCGGATCGCCAGCATGGCGGCGCAGAAGCGGTCCAGTTCGGCCTTGGTTTCCGATTCGGTGGGCTCCACCATCAGCGTGCCGGACACCGGCCAGCTCATGGTCGGGGCGTGGAAGCCGTGGTCGATCAGCCGCTTGGCGATGTCATCCACGGTGATGCCGGCTTCGGCGAAGGGGCGGGTGTCGAGGATGCACTCGTGCGCCACGCGCCCGTTCTGGCCCTTGAACAGGATGTCGAAGGCCCCCTCCAGCCGCTTGGCGATGTAGTTGGCGTTCAGGATCGCCACCTTGGTTGCCTGCGTCAGCCCCTCGCCCCCCATCATCAGCACATAGGCCCAGGAAATGGGCAGGATCGAAGGCGAGCCATAGGGCGCGGCACTGACCGGCCCCTCGCTGCCGCCAGTGGCCGGATGGCCGGGCAGATAGGGGGCCAGATGTGCCTTCACGCCGATCGGCCCCATGCCGGGGCCGCCGCCGCCATGCGGGATGCAGAAGGTCTTGTGCAGGTTCAGGTGGCTGACGTCCGAGCCGATCTCGCCGGGTTTCGACAGCCCGACCATGGCGTTCAGGTTGGCGCCGTCCAGATAGACCTGCCCGCCGTATTGGTGGGTGATGTCGCAGACCTCGCGCACGGTGTCCTCGAACACGCCGTGGGTCGAGGGATAGGTGATCATGCAGGCGGCCAGGTTGTCGCCCGCCGCCTCGGCCTTCTTGCGGAAGTCGCCAAGGTCGATGTCGCCATTGGCGGTGCAGGCCACGACGACGACCTTCATGCCGCACATCTGCGCCGAGGCCGGGTTGGTGCCATGGGCGTTGACCGGGATCAGGCAGATGTTGCGATGGCTGTCGCCGCGCGCCCGGTGATAGGCGGCGATGGTCAGAAGCCCCGCGTATTCACCCTGCGCGCCCGAATTGGGCTGCATCGACATGTCGTCATAGCCAGTGATCGTGCACAGCGCCGCGCTGAGTTCCCTGATCAAAGTGGTATAGCCCTGTACCTGATCGGCCGGGGCAAACGGGTGGATCTTGGAAAACTCGGGCCAGCTCACCGGCATCATCTCGGCGGCCGAGTTCAGCTTCATGGTGCAGGAGCCCAGCGGGATCATCGCCCGGTCCAGCGCCAGATCGCGATCCGACAGGCGGCGCATATAGCGCATCATCTCGGTCTCGGCCCGGTTCATGTGGAACACCGGATGGGTCATGAAATCGCTGTCGCGGATCAGCCCGTCGGGCACCCGGTAGTGCGGGGTCCAGTCGTCGTCCTTGCGGTCAATTCCGAAGGCGCGCCAGACCGCTTCGATGGTGGCGGGGCGGGTGCATTCGTCCAGCGAGATGCCGATGCGATCCGCGCCGATCTTGCGCAGGTTGATGCCTTCGGCCAGGGCCGATTTCAGGATCACCCCCTGCATCGGGCCGGTGTTGACGGTGATGGTGTCGAAATAGGCCTCCGGCTCCACCTGGAAGCCGCCCTCTTCCAGCCCGCGCACCAGGCGGACGGTCTTGCGATGGATCCGCTGGGCGATGGCTTTCAGCCCCTTGGGCCCGTGGAACACCCCGTAGAACGAGGCGATGACCGCCAGCAGCGCCTGCGCCGTGCAGACGTTCGACGTGGCTTTCTCGCGCCGGATGTGCTGTTCGCGGGTTTGCAGCGACAGCCGGTAGGCCGGGTCGCCGTGGCTGTCCACCGACACCCCCACCAGCCGTCCGGGCATCGACCGCTTGTAGCTGTCGCGGCAGGCCAGATAGGCTGCATGCGGGCCGCCATAGCCCAGCGGCACCCCGAAACGCTGGGTCGAGCCGACGGCAATGTCGGCCCCCATGGCGCCGGGTTCCTTCAGAATGGTCAGCGCCAGCGGATCGGCGGACAGGATGGCCGCCGCCTTGGCGTCGTGCAGGGCTGCGATCACATCGGTGAAGTCGCGCAGGTGGCCATAGGTGCCCGGATACTGGAAGATCGCGCCAAAGACGGCCTCCGGGTCCAGATCCTCGGGGGCGCCGACGATCACCTCGATCCCCAGCGGGGCTGCGCGGGTCTGCATGACAGCAATATTCTGCGGGTGGCAGTTTTCATCGACGAAGAAGGCCGTCGCCTTCGATTTCGACCCGCGTTGCGCCATGGTCATCGCCTCGGCGCAGGCCGTGGCCTCGTCCAGAAGCGAGGCATTGGCGATTGCCAGCCCGGTCAGGTCCGAGATCATCGTCTGGTAGTTCAGCAGCGCCTCTAGCCGGCCCTGGCTGATTTCGGGCTGGTAGGGCGTGTAGGAGGTGTACCACGCCGGGTTCTCGAACACGTTGCGCTGGATCGCCGGGGGCATGACGGTGTCGTGATAGCCCATGCCGATCAGCGAGGTCAGAACCGTGTTCTGCTTGGCCACTTCGGCCATGTGGTAGAGCAGTTCGCGCTCGGATTTGGGACGGCCCAGCTTCAGCGGCTCGGCCTGGCGGATGCTGGCCGGGACGGTTTCGTCGATCAGGTCGTCCAGGGACGCCGCACCGACCACGTTCAGCATCTCGGCCATTTCGTCGGGCGACGGGCCGATATGGCGCCTGTTGGCAAAGTCGTAGGGCAGGTAATCGGTGGGCGTGAAGGGCATGTCGCGGTCCTTATCCGATGAATTTCGCGTAGCCGTCGGCATCCATCATGTCATCCATCTGGGATGCGTCCGATGCCTTCATCTTGAAGAACCAGCCGTCGCCCAGCGGATCCTCGTTCACCAGTTCGGGGTTGGCGACGATGGCGTCGTTGACCTCGACGATGGTGCCGTCGATGGGGGCCATGATGTCCGAGGCGGCCTTGACCGATTCGATCACCACGATCTCGTCATCCTTGGCGACCTCGATGTCTGTGTCGGGCAGTTCGACGAACACCAGATCACCCAGTTGGGTGGCCGCATGTTCGGTGATGCCGACGACGATCAGACCATCTTCTTCGCGCAGCCATTCATGTTCTTCGGTGAATTTCATTCTCGGATCTCCAGTGGGTCAGCGTTTGTATGTGGCGGGGCGGAATGGCATTTCCACAACCTTGGCGGGCAGGCGCTTGCCGCGCACCTCGCCATAGATCGTGTTGCCGGTGTCGGCGTGGGCAGCGGTGACATAGCCCATGGACATGGGCGCCTCGATCGTGGGGCCATAGGCGCCCGAGGTGACCTGCCCGATGGGGTCGCCGCCTTCGGCCCCGGCAAAGAGCGGCGTGCCGGCGCGCATCGGGGCGCGGCCCTCGGGGCGCAGGCCGACGCGTTTGCGGGCGGGGCCTTTGTCCAGTTCCATCAGGATACGCGCGGCACCGGGAAATCCGCCTTCGCGGTCCCCGCCGGTGCGACGCACCTTCTGGATCGCCCAGGTCAGATCGGCCTCGACGGGGCTGGTGGTGGTGTCCAGGTCCGCGCCGTAGAGGCACAGCCCGGCTTCCAGCCGCAGGCTGTCGCGGGCGCCAAGGCCGATGGGCGCCACCGCGTCGTTGTCCAGCAGGGCGCGGGCGACGGCCTCGGCCCGGTCTGCCGCCACCGAAATTTCAAACCCATCCTCGCCGGTGTAGCCCGAGCGCGAGATCCACAGATCGCCAAAGGCGCTGGCGGTGACGGCAACATCCATGAACCGCATGTCGCGCACGGCGGGCACAAGGGCCGCCAGCGCAGCCTCGGCGGCGGGGCCTTGCAGGGCAATCAGGGCGCGGTCGGCAATCGGGGTAATCTCGCAGGTGGCCGACAGATGCGCCTGCAGATGCGCCAGATCGGCATCCTTGCAGGCGGCGTTGACCACCAGAAACAGATGATCGCCGCGATTGGCGATCATCAGGTCGTCCAGAATGCCGCCGTCGTCATTGGTGAACAGGCCATAGCGTTGCCGCCCCTCGGCCAGCCCGGCGATGGCGGCCGGCACCAGCGTTTCCAGCGCCAGTGCGGCGTCGGTCAGCTCGCCCGACTTCGGCGTCAGCAGGATCTGGCCCATGTGGCTGACGTCGAACAGCCCGGCTTCGGCGCGGCACTGCAGGTGTTCCTTCAGCACGCCGGGCTTGTATTGCACCGGCATGTCATAGCCCGCGAAGGCCGTCATCTTGGCCCCCAGCGACAGGTGCAAGGCGTGCAGGGGTGTCTGTTTCAAATCGCCCATGGCGGCTCCTCTGGTCGGCGCCGGGCAGGGGACCGGCATCAGGCGGGTGCCACGCACCCGTGATGCCCCCTCTGTCCGATTGCCTGAGATCGTTATCCCTTCGGCGGACGCGTTTTGCGCCTCTCTCCAGAGTCCTTGTGCACGACGGTCCGTTTGCCTGAGAGTTTACCGGGGCGGTTGCTCCTTCGGCACTGGATAAGTCCAGATTCTCCCACCGTGCCTGAATCTGCTAGCCCAGCAATTTGGCTCAGGCAAGAGAAAACGTCGGATTTGCGTGCTGTTACGACGCCGGTGCCCGCGCCCATGGCAGTGGTGACTGGAAGTCCCGCATTCTGGACTGTATGTAGCCCCGAAATCGGCACGCGACGGGCGTGGCGTCCAAGGCACCGGACAGGGGGTTTCATGTCGGGATCGAAGGAACTGGAAACCGAAGCGAACAAGCGCATTCTGGTGCTGGACGGGGCCATGGGGACGATGATTCAGCGGCACAAGCCCGATGAGTCCAGTTACCGGGGAACGCGATTCGCCGATCATCCGCGCGACGTGGGCGGCAACAACGAATTGCTGAGCCTGACCCAGCCGCAGATGATCCGCGACATTCACGAGGATTTCCTGCGCGCCGGGGCCGACATTCTGACCACCAACACCTTCGGGGCCAACCGGATCAGCCAGGCCGACTATGGCATGGAGGATCTGTCCTACGAGATGAACCGGGCCTCGGTGGAACTGGCGCGCGAGGCCATCGCCCGTGTCGGCGGCAAGCGGCGCTGGGTGGCGGGGGGCATCGGGCCGACCAACCAGACCGCCTCGATCAGCCCGGACGTGAACGATCCGGGCTATCGCGGGGTGACCTTTGACCAACTGGCCGCCGCCTATGGCGAGGCGGCGCGGGGGCTGGTCGAAGGCGGCTGCGATATCCTGCTGGTGGAAACCATCTTCGACACGCTGAACGCCAAGGCCGCATTGTTCGCCATCGACAGCCTGCGCGACGAGGGGCTGGAGATTCCGCCGATCGTGATCTCGGGCACCATCACCGACCGCTCGGGCCGCACCCTGACCGGACAGACGCCCGAGGCGTTCTGGGTCTCAATGTCCCACGCCAAACCCTTTGCGGTGGGCCTGAACTGTGCCCTTGGCGCCGCCGAGATGCGCGCCCATGTGCGCACCATCGGCGAGGTCGCCGACACGTTGATCAGCGCCTATCCCAATGCCGGATTGCCCAATGAAATGGGTGGCTATGACGAGACGCCGGAAGAAACCGCCGCGCATCTGGAAGAATGGGCCGACAGCGGGCTGGTGAACCTGGTGGGCGGCTGCTGCGGCACCACGCCCGAGCATATCGCGGCGATTGCCAAGGCGGTGGAGGGCAAGCCGCCGCGCAGAGTGCCGGCTTCGCGACAGCGCCTGCGCCTGTCGGGGCTTGAGATGTTCGAAGCGGAGGGCGCGGCATGAGCATCGCGCGCTTCATCAACATCGGCGAACGCACCAATGTCACCGGTTCGGCCAGGTTCAAGAAGCTGATCATGGCCGACGACTACACCGCCGCGCTGGATGTGGCGCGGCAGCAGGTGGAAAACGGCGCCCAGATCATCGACATCAACATGGACGAGGGGTTGCTGGACGCCGAGAAGGCGATGACCACATTCCTCAACCTGATCGCTGCGGAACCCGATATTTCGCGCGTGCCTGTGATGATCGACAGCTCGAAGTTCGAGGTGATCGAGGCCGGGCTGAAATGCGTGCAGGGCCGCTGCGTGGTCAATTCGATCTCGCTGAAGGAAGGCGAGGCAGCGTTTCTGGAACAGGCCCGGATCGTGCGCCGCTATGGCGCGGCCGTGGTGGTCATGGCCTTCGACGAGGGCGGACAGGCGGAAACCGCGCAGCACAAGTTCGAGATCTGCAAGCGGTCCTACGACCTGCTAACGCAGGAAGCCGGGTTTGACCCGTGGGACATCATCTTCGATCCCAACATCTTCGCCGTGGCAACCGGGATCGAGGAACACAACGATTACGCCGTGGCCTTCTTCGAAGCCACGCGGATGATCAAGGAAGCCATGCCGCTGACCCATGTGTCGGGCGGGCTGTCGAATGTCTCGTTCAGCTTCCGGGGCAACAACGCGGTGCGCGAGGCGATGCATTCGGCCTTCCTGTACCACGCCATCCCGCTGGGGCTGGACATGGCGATTGTCAACGCCGGGCAGATCACCGTCTATGACGACATCCCCGAGGAACTGCGCGAGCGGGTCGAGGATGTGCTGCTGAACCGCCGCGACGACGCCACCGACCGCCTGCTGGAGATCGCCGACAAGTACAAGGGTGCCGGAGAGGCCTCGAAAAAGGCCGACCCGAAATGGCGCGAGGCCCCGGTGCAGGAGCGTCTGCGCCACGCGTTGGTGCATGGCATCACCGATTTCGTCATCGCCGATACCGAGGAATGCCGGCAGGCCGCCGACAAGCCGCTGGACGTGATCGAAGGCCCGTTGATGGACGGGATGAACGTGGTCGGCGACCTGTTCGGCGAGGGCAAGATGTTCCTGCCGCAGGTGGTGAAATCGGCCCGCGTGATGAAGGCCGCCGTGGGCCATCTGATCCCCTATATGGAAGAGGAAAAGAAACGCTCGGGCGACACGTCGGCCAAGGGCAAGATCCTGATGGCGACGGTGAAGGGCGATGTGCATGACATCGGCAAGAACATCGTCGGCGTGGTCCTGCAGTGCAACAATTACGACGTGGTCGATCTGGGTGTGATGGTGCCCGCCGAGGATATCCTGACCCGCGCGCAGGAAGAAAAGGCCGACATCATCGGGCTGTCGGGGCTGATCACGCCGTCGCTGGACCGGATGGTCGATGTGGCCTCGGAAATGACCCGGCAGGGCATGGATCTGCCGTTGCTGATCGGCGGGGCGACGACCTCGAAGAAGCACACGGCGCTGAAGGTCGCGCCGGAATACGCCCATGGCGTGGTGCATGTGGACGATGCCTCCAAGGCGGTTGGCGTGGTCTCAACCCTGCTCAACGCCACCCGCAAGCCAGAATTCCTGGCCCAGATCGCGGCCCAGCAGGAAGCCTTGCGCAAGGGCCGCGCCGATGCCGGGGATCGCGTCGGCACCAGCCTGACCGACGCCCGCGCCAACGCCTTCGACGGCGGCTGGGATACCTATGCGCCGCCCGCGCCGCAAACGCCGGGCCTGTCGGTCATCGACGACATGAGCATCGCCGATATCGAGCCCTACATCGACTGGTCGCCGTTCTTCTGGACATGGGAGATGCGCGGCAAGTACCCGCAGATCCTGAAGCACCCACAGATGGGGCCGACGGCGCGGGATCTGTTCGAAAACGCGCAGGCCATGCTGACCCGGATCAAGGAAGAAGGCTGGTTCACCCCGCGCGGGGTGGTGGGCTTGTGGCCTGCCAACAGCGACGGCGACGACATCATTGTCTGGACCGACGAGTCCCGCACGGTCGAGGCCACGCGCTTCCCGATGCTGCGCCAGCAGGGTGGAAAATCCGCCGGACGGGCCAACATGTGCCTGTCGGATTTCGTCGCACCCACAGGCACGCCGGATTGGGTCGGTGGCTTTGCCGTGAACGCGGGCGTCGAGGTTCACGCCATCGCCGAACGCTACAAGGCCGAGGGCAACGATTACGACTCGATCCTGGTGCAATCGCTGGGCGACCGTCTGGCCGAAGCCTTTGCCGAGGCGCTGCACGCGCGGGTGCGCCGGGCGCTCTGGGGCTATGCGGCGGATGAAAACCTGTCGAATGACGATTTGATTTCAGAGACCTATCGCGGTATCCGTCCGGCGGCGGGCTATCCCGCCAGCCCCGACCACAGCGAGAAACGGCGCCTGTTCGACATGCTGAATGCGCCCGAGACTGCCGGGCTGATCCTGACCGAAAGCTGCGCCATGTGGCCGGCCTCTGCGGTGTCAGGCCTGTATTTCGCCCATCCCGAAAGCGCCTATTTCGGCATCGGTCGCATCGGTCAGGATCAGGCAGAGGACTATGCCCGGCGCAAGGGGGTTACCCTTGAGGAAATCGAGGGCTGGCTTGCGCCGAATTTGGGGTATAAGCCAATTTCGAAGCCAAGGACGACCGACAGCGCCGCCTGACCCCGCCCCATCCCGGTTCTGGCCGTGCCCAAGGAGAGATGAGATATGAGTGCGAAAAGCTGGCTGTTTACCAGTGAATCCGTGTCCGAAGGGCATCCCGACAAAGTTTGCGACCGCATTTCGGACGCCGTATTGGATGCCTTCCTGACAGCAGACCCGCATTCCCGCGTGGCCTGCGAAACCCTGGCCACCACCGATCATGTGACCATCGCCGGTGAGGTGCGCGGCCCCAACGAAGTGCGCCAGCGCGTCGAGGAAATCGCGCGCGATGCGATCCGCGACATCGGCTATGAGCAGGACGGGTTTTCGTGGAAGACCTGCGCCGTTGAAAACCTGCTGCACGAGCAATCCGCCGACATCGCGCAAGGCGTGGACGAAGGCAGCAAGGGCGAGGAGGGTGCTGGGGACCAGGGCATCATGTTCGGCTATGCCTGCACCGAAACCCCGGAACTGATGCCGGCCCCGATCCTGCTGGCCCACCGCATCCTGCGGACCATGGCCGAGGATCGCAAATCCGGTGTGCAGAAGGGCTTTGGCCCCGATGCCAAAAGCCAGGTCACCCTGCGCTATGAGAATGGCAAGCCGGTGGCGGTGGATGCGGTCGTGGTCTCGACCCAGCATGCCGAGGAACTGGGCACCGAAGGCGTGCGCGAACTGGTCCGCCCCTATGTGACCGCCGCCATGCCCGAAGGCTGGCAGGTGTCCGACAAGCGCCTGATCGTGAACCCCACCGGGCGCTTCGTGATCGGCGGCCCCGATGGCGACGCCGGTCTGACCGGGCGCAAGATCATCGTCGACACCTATGGCGGCGCGGCTCCGCATGGCGGCGGCGCGTTCTCGGGCAAGGATCCCACCAAGGTGGACCGCTCGGCGGCCTATGTGGCGCGCTACCTGGCCAAGAACGTCGTCGCGGCGGGTCTGGCCGAGAAATGCCTGATCCAGTTGGCCTATGCCATCGGCGTACCGGAACCCGTGGCGGTCTATGTGGACACGCAGGGCACCGGCCGGGCGGATGAGGATGCGATCTCGAAGACCCTGCAGGAGATGGTGCGCCTGACCCCGCGCGGCATTCGCAACCAGTTGGATCTGCTGAAACCGATCTATGCCCGCACCTCGGCCTATGGCCATTTCGGCCGCGCGCCGGAGGCCGATGGCGGGTTTTCCTGGGAAAAGACCGATCTGGCCGACGAACTGGCCCGGATCTACGGCACCGACAAGATCAGCGCCTGACCCGACAATCGCGCCGTCCCGATGGGGCGGCGCGCGCGGTTTGGCGGGGTGCCCGCCTTGCCGGGTCCGGTGTGGGGTGCTAGCTGCACCCCAATCACACATGAAATGATGAGCTGCGGAGCAAGCACGTGACCGATTACATCGTCAAGGATATTTCGCTGGCCGGGTTCGGCCGCAAGGAACTGACCATCGCCGAAACCGAAATGCCGGGGCTGATGTCCCTGCGCGAGGAGTACGGCGACAGCAAGCCGCTGAAGGGCGCGCGCATCGTCGGCTCGCTGCACATGACCATCCAGACCGCGGTTCTGATCGAAACGCTGGTGGACCTGGGCGCCGATGTCCGCTGGGCCTCGTGCAACATCTTCTCGACGCAGGATCACGCCGCAGCGGCCATCGCCGAAGCCGGGGTGCCGGTCTTTGCTGTCAAGGGCCAGTCGCTGGAAGAGCATTGGGATTACCTCGACCGGTCCTTCATGTTCCCCGACGGTCCGAACCTGATCCTGGACGATGGCGGCGACGCGACGCTGTATGTTCTGCTGGGCGCGCGCGCCGAAGCGGGCGAAGACATCATCCCGGTGCCGACCTCGGAAGAGGAAGAGGCCATCAAGGCGCAGATCGCCAAGCGCATGGCGGCAAGCCCGGGCTGGTTCACCAAGACACGCGACCAGATTGTCGGTGTTTCGGAAGAAACCACCACCGGCGTGCATCGCCTGTACGAACTGGTCAAGGAAGGCCAGCTTCCGTTCCCGGCGATCAACGTCAACGACAGCGTCACCAAGTCGAAGTTCGACAACAAGTACGGCTGCAAGGAATCGCTGGTCGACGGCATCCGCCGTGCCACCGACACCATGATGGCCGGCAAGGTCGCCGTGGTCTGCGGCTATGGCGATGTGGGCAAGGGCTCGGCGGCATCGCTGCGCGGCGCGGGTGCCCGCGTGAAGGTGACCGAGGTCGATCCGATCTGCGCGCTTCAGGCCGCCATGGACGGGTTCGAGGTGGTGACGCTGGAAGACGAGGTCGCCAGCGCCGACATCTTCATCACCACCACCGGCAACAAGGACATCATCCGCATCGAGCATATGCGCGAGATGAAGGATATGGCCATCGTCGGCAACATCGGCCACTTCGACAACGAAATTCAGGTCGCGGCGCTGAAGAACCACAAGTGGACCAACATCAAGGAACAGGTGGACATGATCGAGATGCCCTCGGGCAACCGCATCATCCTGCTGTCCGAAGGCCGCCTGCTGAACCTCGGCAATGCCACCGGCCACCCGTCCTTCGTGATGTCGGCCAGCTTCACCAACCAGGTGCTGGCGCAGATCGAGCTTTGGACGCGGGGCGACGCCTACAAGAACGACGTCTACATCCTGCCCAAGCATCTGGATGAGAAAGTCGCGCGCCTGCATCTCAAGCGGATCGGCGTGAAGCTGACCGAACTTTCGCCCGAACAGGCCGCCTATATCGGCGTCAAGCCCGAAGGCCCGTTCAAGCCCGAGCACTACCGCTACTAGGGCGGTCCGGGCAGCGCGGTCCCGCCCCGCTGCCCGTCACTTGCGAAAGACGAAAAACCCGAACTGGACCCGGTCCGACAAGCCCAGCGGAGTGCCATAGGTGGTGCTGAGCGCCTCGGCAAACCCGTCGAAAGGCGTCAGGAACCCAGGATCCAGCTTCATCTGGCCGCAAACCCGGCGCAGCATGTCCATGGCCCGCAGGCCCAGCGGCATCTTGGTGCCGCGGTTCAGGCAGGTCACCTCGGAAAATCCCAGCGATCGGCCCAGCTCGGCCATCCGGTCGATCGAGAACTGGAACTTGTCCTCGACCTGCGCCAGGGCATCGCGATCCCCCATCAGGTTGCCATGCTTGATCGCCGACCGGCCTGCCACGGCGGTCAGCACCTGCCGTTCCTTCTTGCCAAAGACATGGCCGCTCATCTCTGCCGCCAGCAGGATGTTCTGCGCCAGCAGCGAGGCGAAGGCATGTATGTCGAGGATCGGTTCCCCGAACACGCAGGCGCCGCCGGGTCTGACCAGCTTGTGACATTGGGCCAGCGTGTCCTCGAACCGCGCGATGTGGTGCAGGATGGAATGGCCGATGACCGCGTCGAACCCGCCGGGGTGAAAGGGCAGGCTGTTGCCGTCGACCAGCGCGAGCGACACGTTCCCGGCCCCGGTGTCCGACAGGCGCCCGATCAGGCGCTTCAGGAACCCTGCCGAGATGTCGGTGGACAGGATGCTTTCGAAATACGGCTCCTGCGCCAGCCCGAGGGTCAGGTTGCCGGACCCGGCGCCGATCTCCAGCACATGGGCGGCGCGCGCGACGCCTGCGCCCTGCAACAGCCGCGCATAGGTGGTCGCGATCCGGCGCGAGGCCTGCCCGACCCCGTGATCCGCGTCATAGCTGTCCAGATCCAGCAGCGTGTCGCGGCTGCGGTCGGCGCGCAGATCCAGGATGCCTTCGGTGCGCGGGAAGGGCGCTTTGCAGGCGGTGCAGTCGGTGGTTTCCGGCACGACCGGCCCCCAGGCCTGACAGGCAGGGCATTGAAACTGCGGGGCGGTGTCGAACATGGGGCAACTCGTGGTCTGGCGGCGTTGGCGTGACCTTAGGGCCGGGGTCGCGGATTGTCACGCGGCCCCGCCGGCACGGCAAAACCTGTCGCGGGGGTGCGAGAGGGGTGCACGCGCTGCGTGTTTCTGGCATAGCTCGTTTCAAACGCAAGCTGCGGAGATTGGTATGAGTTCAGGTCTTTTGGCACTTCTGGATGACGTGGTGGCCATTGCCAAGGTGGCGGCGGCCTCGGTCGATGATACCGCCGCGCTGGCGGCCAAGGCCGGGGCGAAATCGGCGGGCGTGGTGATCGACGACGCCGCCGTCACCCCGCGCTACGTGGTGGGTTTCACCGCCGAGCGTGAATTGCCGATCATCTACAAGATCACCCGTGGCTCGCTGCGCAACAAGCTTTTGGTGCTTTTGCCCGGCGCGCTGATCCTCAGCCTGCTAGCGCCCTGGGCGATCACGCCGATCCTGATGTTTGGCGGGTTGTTCCTGTGTTTCGAGGGCGCCGAGAAGGTGCTGGAGATGCTGCATCCCCATGCGCACGGCCATGGCGAGGGCGAAGTGGTCGTCCCCGGCACGCCTGAGGGGCTGGAAGACCAGCGTGTCGCCAGCGCGATCAAGACCGATTTCATCCTGTCCGCCGAGATCATGGCCATCACCCTGTCGGCGGTGCCCGAAGCCAGCTTCTGGCAGCAGGCAATGGTGCTCGCCCTGGTCGGCACCGGGATCACGCTGGTTGTCTATGGGTCGGTGGCGCTGATCGTGAAGGCCGATGACGTGGGCGTAGCCATGTCCCAGCGCGGGCGGCTGGGCCTGACACGGTCGCTGGGACGCGGGATCGTGCATGTGATGCCGGGGTTCCTGAAACTGCTGGCGACCATCGGCACCGTGGCGATGCTCTGGGTGGGCGGCGGTATCCTGCTGCACGGCGCCGAGGTGCTTGGTCTGGCCGGACCCGCGCATCTGGTGCATGACACCGCCCATGCGCTGGGGCAACTGGCGGGCGGGCTGCAGGCAACGGTGTCGTGGCTGGTGACGGCGCTGCTGTCGGTGGCGGTCGGCTTCGTGCTGGGCCTGATCCTTGTGCCTATTGTCACCAAGGCGGTCGTTCCGATGGTGCGGGGGCTGCGCGGCAGCAAGGGCTGACCCCTGCGGCGTGTTATTCTGTGACAAGCGGGCGGCTTTGCGCTATGCGCCCCGCAAAGCCGTTGCAGGAGACTTCTGATGAGTGAACGCGTGCCCCAGGTGGCCGGAATTGGCAACCCGCTGGTCGATGTACTGGCCTCGATCGATCCCGAAGGCCCCGCCCGTCACGGGTTGATCGTGGGCGAGATGCATCTGGTCGATGCCGAGACCGCCGCGAAACTTTACGCCGAGATCGGGCCGGGGATGCAGCAATCGGGCGGCTCGGTCGCCAACACCATCGCGCATATCGGCGATCTGGGATTGCAGGGCACCTTTCTGGGGCAAGTGGCCGACGATGATCTGGGCGCGGTGTTCCGCCGGGACATGTCCGAACTGGGCATCGCGGTGCCGGTGACCTCGCTGACCGATGGCACGGCGACGGGCCATTGCGTGGTGATGGTGACGCCGGATGGCGAGCGCACCATGTCCACCCACCTCGGCGCCTGCGAGCGGCTGGTGCCGGGGGGGATGCCCGATGCGCTGCCGCCCGAAACCGAGATCCTGCTGATCGAGGGCTATCACTTCGACGTGCCTGAGGGGGCCGCCAACATCGCGCACGCCGTGGAACTGGCCCATGGGGTGGGGGCGAAAGTGGCGCTGACGCCCTCGGACCCGGCCTGTGTCGAACGTCAGCGCGACGCCATGCTGGCGCTGATCGAGGGCGATTGCGACATCCTGATCGGCAACGAGCTGGAACTGGCCGCGCTGTCGTCGGCGCGCGATCCGATGAGCGCCCTGCACTGGGCGCTGGATCATGTGGGCACCGTCGCCCTGACCCGCAGCGAACATGGCGCGCTGGTCAGCGATGGCGGCCCGGTGGTTCAGATCGCGGCGGTGCCGGTGGCCAAGGTCGTGGACAGCACCGGCGCGGGCGATGCCTTTGCCGCCGGGTTCCTGGGCGGGCTGGCCATGGGCGAGGATGTGACCCGTGCCGGGGAACGCGGTGCCGCGATGGCCGCACGGGTCATCTGCCACATGGGCGCGCGGCAGAGCCGGGCCTCCTGACCCGGCTGATCCCTTGAACAACGATGGGGGCGGCGCAGCGTGCTGCCCCTTGTCCGGTCAGTCCTTGCTGGGTTGCACCATCCAGTAAAGGATGATCAGCGTGCCGATGAGGGGCAGCAGGATCAGCAGCATCCACCATCCGTTGCGGCCGATGTCATGCAGGCGGCGGACCCCGACCGCCAGATAGGGCAGCAACAGTGCGAGGCTGGCCAGCATCGAAATCGGCTGCCCATCCTCGGGCCCGGTGCCGAAGATCATCGCATCTAGGATACTGCCGCCGACCCCGACAAGGATCACGAACAGGACGAACCACCAGAACTCGGGCCGCGTGGCGCGTCCCGAGAAAGTGGCATATTTGCTCAGACATGTCTGAATGGCGGTCTGGAAATTCATTGGGCGTCTCCGGTCAGGATTTGCGGCCGATCCTTGGTTCGCTTCCGTCCCGCAGGCGGCGAATGTTCGCGCTGTGGCGGTAGAAAACCAGAACGGCCAGGGCAATGCTCAGAAGCGTAAGCCCGGATTGTCCCAAGGCAAGGGCCCAGAGCGGAGAAAGTGCCGCCGCCGTCAGCGCCGCCAGCGAGGAATAGCGCAGGACGGCGGCCATCACGGCCCAGGTGGCGCAGGCGGCCAGCCCCACCGGAAAGGACAGCGCCAGCAGCGTGCCCAGGAAGGTCGCCACGCCCTTGCCGCCCTTGAAGCCCAGCCAGACCGGGAAGCAATGGCCCAGGAAGGCGGCAAATCCCGCCAGTTGCGCCGCGTCCTCGCCCGCCAGCGCGCGGGCGGTCAGCACCGCGATGGCGCCCTTGCCCGCATCCAGCACCAGCGTCAGGAATGCGGCCAGCTTGTTGCCGGTGCGCAGCACGTTGGTGGCACCGATGTTGCCCGAGCCGATCTGGCGCAGGTCGCCCAGCCCGAAGACGCGCGCCATGACGATGCCGAAGGGCATCGAGCCCAGGAGGTAGGCCAGCAGCGCGGTCAGGGCGAGGCCGGCCAGCGGGGTGGTCAGTGCGGGGATCATGCGCAGAACACCCGCGTGCCGCCGACCCATGTGCCGCGCACCCGGCCTTGCAGGCGGGCGCCGTCGAAGGGCGTGTTCTTGGATTTCGAATGCAGGTCGAAACGGTCCAGCACGAAGGGCGTGTCGGGGTTAAACAGCACCAGGTCCGCCGGGGCGCCCTCGGCCAGCCGCCCGCCGGGCAGACCCAGCCGCCGGGCCGGGTTCAGCGCCATGGCACGAAACAGCCCCGGCAGGTCCATCTGGCCCGCGTGATACAGGCGCAGCGCGGCGGGCAGCAGGGTTTCCAGACCCACGGCGCCGCTGGCGGCCTCCTCGAACGGCAGGCGCTTGGATTCCTCGTCCTGAGGGGTGTGGAAGGAACTGAGCGTGTCGATCAGCCCCTCACGCACCGCTTCGACCATGGCCATCCGGTCGTCCTCGTCCCGCAGGGGCGGCTTGACCTTGAAGAAGGTACGGTAGTTGCCGACGTCCAGCGCGTTCAGGGTCAGGTGATGGATCGAGATCCCGGCGGTCACATCCAGCCCCGCCGCCTTGGCGCGGCGCAGGGCGGGCAGGGCAGCGCGGGTGGTGATCTGGTCGGCGTGATAGCGCGCCCCGGTCATCTCGACCAGCGCCAGGTCGCGCTCCAGCCCCATGCGCTCGGCCATGGGCGAGACCGAGGGCAGGCCGCGCAGCGTGGCGAATTTGCCCGCCGAGGCCGCCGCCCCGGCGCTCAGCCCCGGCTCCTGCGGGTGCGCCACCACCAGCGCGCCCAGACCGGCGGCATAGCTCAGGCAGCGCGAAAACACCTTGGTGTTGGTCAGCACCCGGTCGCCATCGGAAAAGGCGACGGCGCCGGCATCCTTCAGAAAGCCGATCTCGACCATCTCGCGGCCGTCGCGGTTGCGAGTCAGGGCGGCCATGGGGGCAATGCGCACCGGGCAGGCGTCATAGCCGCGCCGCATGGCGAATTCCAGCGTTTCGGGGTTGTCGATCGGGGTCGCGGTGTCGGCGCGGGTGACCATGGTCGTCACCCCACCTGCGGCGGCGGCCAGACCGGCGGTCTTGAAGCTTTCCTTGTGACGCTCGCCCGGTTCGCCCACTTTCACGCCCATGTCGACGATGCCGGGGGCCAGGCATTGGCCATCGCAGTCGACGGCGGTGGCCTCGGGATGATCGGCGGGCGTTGTGGCTGCGGGCAGCACGCGGGCGATCACGCCCCGGTCCACCAGCAATGCGCCGGGCGCCTCGGTTCCGGCCTCGGGGTCGATCAGGCGGGCATTGTGGAAAAGTAGCGTCATAGGGCCTCTCGCTGCAGGCGGCGCATCTGGTCATAGACCGCGCGGCTGTCGGGGAGATGGGTAAATCCGATGCGGCGGCGCTTGCTGCCTTGTGCGGTCTTCACGAAATCGGTGGCAAACCAGATGTGATCGGGCGGGCCTTCCTCGTGGTCCAGCGGCGTGGCCGGGCCGATGGGATAGGCGTCAAGCGTGCGGCGTCCCAGCAGGTCAGTGGCAATGAAGGCGCGCCGGGTGGTCAGCGAGTACCAGGTGTGGCGGCGACGCCAGACCCCCAGCGCGATCTTGCCGCCCGCCCGGTTCAGCCCCATCACCAGAAACGGCAACCCCATCAGCGGAAACACCAGCCCCATGAAGGTCGCATCGGCGCCGATCCCCAGCGCCTTGGCCATCCAGAACAGCGAAAACGCGGTCACCGCCAGCCCAAACAGGGTCTCGCGCAGGGTTTGGGCGCGCCAGTCCGGGCGCGGGTCGGGCTGGCCCTGCCAGAGCAGCTCTTCCCCGGGCTCCAGGATGTCGTCCCAGCCGTTGCCTGTCACGTCAGCCCCCTGTGCCCAAAAAGGCCACCGTCAGCACCAGCAGGCCAGCGGCCAGCAGCGCGGCCAGCATCCATTTTCCGGCGGGTGCCTTCTGCGGCGGCTGCGCGGTTGCGGGCGGTGTGACCGCGACCGGGTCCACCTTGGCGCGGGCCAACGGGCGCGCGGTGGCGGGCGCGCGGGTGCTGTCCAGCATCAGCACCGGCGTCAGACAGGCGGCGGGGCGCAGGGTGACGTCGCCGCCGTCGAAGGCGCGGGACTGGGCGATCAACAGGGTGCCGTCAAGCGTGGCCAGCCGCGCGGCCTCGGCGTCCAGTTGGTCACGGGGCACGTCGTGGCCTTCGGCCAGATAGGCGTGCAGGCCCATGTCCTGAATGTCGGACAGGGGCAGCAGGGTCAGCCACCACGGATCGACCGAGGCCACGCCGAAAGCCTGCGCGGCCAGATCGGCGGCCTCGGGTGCCTCGGTGGCCAGCGCCGTGCGCAGGGCCGCGCCCTCGGCGCTGTCGGTGTCCAGCCGGTACAGGCGCAGCACGCCGCTTTCATGGGGGGCGACGTTGGGGTCCAGATCCATCAGGCAGCCTCCGCTCGCAGGTTGCGGGCCAGCAGATCCATCGCCGCCATGCGCACAGCGACGCCCATTTCCACCTGTTCCTGAATGACCGAGCGGTTGATGTCATCGGCCAGCGTGCCGTCGATCTCGACTCCGCGATTCATCGGGCCGGGATGCATGACGATGGCGTCGGGTTTCGCGCAGCTCAACTTCTCGGCATCCAGCCCGTAGCGGTGGTAGTATTCGCGCTCGGACGGGATGAAGCCGCCATCCATACGCTCCTTCTGAAGCCGCAGCATCATCACCACGTCGCAGCCCGCGATACCCTCGCGCATGTCGTCATAGACCTCGACCCCCAGATCCTTCATCGGGCCGGGGATCAGCGTCGGCGGACCCACAAGGCGGACGCGGTTTTCCATCTTGCCCAGCAGCAGGATGTTGGACCGCGCCACGCGGCTGTGGGCAATATCGCCACAGATGGCGATGTTCAGCCGGTGCAGGCGGCCCTTGGCGCGGCGGATGGTCAGCGCGTCCAGAAGCGCCTGCGTGGGGTGTTCGTGGCGGCCGTCGCCGGCGTTCAGCACCGCGCAATTGACCTTCTGGGCCAGCAGGTCCACCGCCCCCGAATGCGGGTGCCGCACCACCAGCAGGTCGGGATGCATGGCGTTCAGGGTCATGGCCGTGTCGATCAGGGTTTCGCCCTTCTTGATCGAACTGGCCTGCATCGCCATGTTCATCACGTCCGCGCCCAGACGCTTGCCTGCCAGTTCGAAACTGGCCTGCGTGCGGGTCGAATTCTCGAAGAACATGTTGATCTGGGTCAGGCCGGCCAGCACGTCCGAGCGCTTTTTCGACCGCCGGTTCAGGTCCACATAGCTGTCGGCCAGATCCAGAAGCGTCGTTATCTCGGTCGGGTGAAGCGGTTCAATGCCCAAAAGGTGCCGTCCGCGGTAAGTCATGCGCGCCCCGATCTGTCTGCGTGTCGCCGGGGTTATACGGGGGCGGGTCAAAGGCGGCAAGCGGCGCCGGCGCAATTGCGCGGGCCTGCGCGCGGCGATAGGGTCGCGGCCATGGATCACGGAACCGAAGCCGAAGCGCTGAAGGCCCTGCTGGACTGGCAGGCAGAACTGGGCGCGGACCTTCCCATCGGGGAGGCGCCGGTGAACCGCTATGCCGATCCGGTGGACCCGATGCGACCCGCGCAAGCTGCCCCTGCATCACCTGCGGCGACAGCCGTGCCCATCGCCGCCCCGCAGGTCGATCCGGTGGCCGAGGCGCAGGCCATGGCCGATGCCGCCGCCGATCTGCCGGCGCTGCGTGAAGCGATGGAGTCCTTCACTCATTGCGACCTGAAGCTGGGCTCGACGCAACTGGTGTTCTCGGACGGGGTGCCGGGCGCGCGGGTGATGATCGTCGGCGAGGCGCCAGGGCGCGAGGAAGATCAGCAGGGCAAGCCCTTCGTGGGCCGCGCCGGGCAGCTTCTGGACCGGATGCTGGCCGCCATCGGGCTGGACCGGCAGGCCGGGGATCCAGACCGCGCGGTCTATATCTCGAACATCCTGCCATGGCGGCCGCCGCAAAATCGCACGCCGACGCCCGAGGAAATCGCCATGCTGGGCCCGTTCATCCGTCGGCATGTGGATCTGGCCGCGCCCGAGGTTCTGGTGCTGATGGGCAATGTCGCCTGTCAGGGCATGCTGGGCAAGAAGGGCATCTCCCGCCTGCGCGGCACCTGGGGCGAGGCCGCTGGCCGTCCGGCGCTGCCGATGTTCCACCCGGCCTACCTGCTGCGCAACCCGGCCGCCAAGCGCGAGGCCTGGGCCGACCTGCTAGCGTTGCGCGCCCGCCTGAACGGCTGAGACCCGCCCGCGCCGCTGCGCCACCAGCACCCCGCCGAACACGCAGGCCAGACCGGCGATCTGCATCGGGGTCACCGTCTCGCCCAGGATCAGCACGCCCAGGATCATCGCGAAGACCGGGATCAGCTGCAGGAACACCCCGACCCGCGCCGGGCCCAGCACGCTGGCCCCCCGGTTCCAGGAATACAGCGCCAGGATGGACGCCCCAAGGGTGATATAGGTCAGGCCGAAGATCACCTCGCCGGTCAGGGGGATCTGGCCGATGGGCGTGGGCGCAAAGGGGACCAGCGCCAGCATCAGCAGACTGCCCAGTGCCGCGAACAGACCCAGCGCCGACAGCGGTTTCAGCGGGATCTTGAAGCGCTGGTAGGCGACCGTATAGGCCGCCCAGGCCGTGGCGGCGCCCAGCAGGAAGGCCGGGCCGCGGATGCCGCTGACGCCGCCGCCCTCCTTGCCGCTGAGCACAAGCAGCGCGCCCAGAAACGCCAGCGCACCGCCGGCGATCTGGCCGCCGGTCAGGGCGGTGCCGTCCCAGAACCGTGCCAGCAGCAGGATCAGGATCGGCGCCAGCCCGGTGATGATCCCCGCCTCGGCCACCGTGGCGGTCTGCAGGCCTGCGTACAGCAGCGTGTTGAACCCGGTGATGGCCAGTGCCGACAGCATCAGGATCTGCAACGGCTGGGCGCGCAGGGCGGCTGCAATCGCGCGCCGGTCGCGCAGCACCAGCGGCAGCAGGATCAGCGCCGCCAGCAACCAGCGCAGGAAGTTCAGGTTGATCGGGTCGATCACCTCGCGCAGCGCCCGCGCGGTGATGAAATTGCCCGCCCACAGTAGCTGGGCCAGCGTGGCGAAGGCGGCGGCGACAAGCAGGGGGCGGTTGGACATGGGACCTCCGGGCAGTGGCGCCGCGACCATGCCAGCGCCAGACGCGCGCGACCAGTGGGAATCACGCAGGCTTGCTGGACCTTGCGCCAAGCCCCTGATTAGGTGCGTCCATTGCAAGGAGACATCCCATGGCGCGCATCGACGACAGCAAAGAGTTCATCCCGGTTCGCATCGCGGTCCTGACCGTGTCCGACAGCCGGGCGATGGAAGACGACCGCTCGGGGCAGGTGCTGGTGGACCGCATCGCGGCGGCGGGTCATGTTCTGGCCGACCGCAAGATCCTGCGCGACGAGCGTGCCGAGATCGCCGACCAGTTGCGCGCCTGGTGCGCCGATCCGCAGATCGATGTGGTGATCTCCACCGGCGGCACAGGGCTGACCGGCCGCGATGTGACGGTCGAGGCGCACCGCGATGTCTATGAAAAGGAAATCGAGGCCTTCGGCACGGTCTTCACCCTGCTGTCGATGGAGAAGATCGGCACCTCGGCGGTGCAAAGCCGCGCCACTGGCGGTGTGGCGCAGGGCACCTATCTGTTCGCGTTGCCCGGCTCTCCGGGCGCGTGCAAGGATGCCTGGGACGGGATTTTAAGCAACCAACTCGATTATCGGCACATGCCGTGCAATTTCGTGGAAATTTTGCCGCGTCTGGACGAACATTTGCGACGGAAGTAGGCGCGCGACCCGTTCAAGACACTGTAACTTGGATGCGCGGTCTGCGCGGACTAGATTTGACGGGGGGTCCGGGACGCCGGACCCGAGTAACAAGGACGTCACCTGATGCTGTTCCTGCGGCGCGCCCTGACCGGCGTTTTGCTCTTTGCCCTGACCTTCGGGGCGCTCGGCTGGGCCGGGGCTTCGGTCTATCGGGCCGTGCAGGCGATGCTGGCCGAAGAGGACCGTCAGCGCCCCGCGCGTGAGGTCGTGCTGGCGGTGAACGTGGTGACCGTGGCGCCCGAGCGCGTGGTGCCGGTGATGGATGTGTTCGGCGAGATCCGCTCGCATCGCATTCTGGAAGTGCGTGCCACCAGTACCGGCAAGCTGATCGAGCTTTCGCCCGATTTCCGCGATGGCGGCGAGGTGGCCGAGGGCGATCTGCTGGCCCTGATCGACCCGGCCAAGGCCAAGGCCGACCTGGCGCTGGCCCGCGCCGATCTGGCCGAGGCCGAGGCCGATCTGCGCGATTCCCGCCGCGCGCTGGAGCTGGCACAGGATGAACTGGACGTGGCCATCGAACAGGCCGATCTGCGCGCACAGGCGCTGTCGCGGCAGAATGACCTGTCGGACCGCGGGGTCGGCAGCGTCTCGGCCGTGGAAACCGCCGCGCTGGCCGCGGCGCAGGCACGGCAATCGGTGGTATCGCGGCGGCAGGCCGTGGCCACGGCGGAAACCCGCATCGAACAGGCGGCGGCCAAGCGCGACCGGTCCCGCATCGCCATGGAGGAAGCCCAGCGGCTGCTGGACGAAAAAAGCATCCGCGCCAAGTTCACCGGCACCCTGTCGGATGTCACGGTGGTCGAGGGCGGGCTGGTCTCGGCCAACGAACGCATGGCGCGGCTGGTCGATCCTTCGGCGCTGGAGGTGGCCTTTCGCCTGTCCACCGCCCAATACGCCCGTCTTCTGGATGACAGCGGTAACCTGCGCCGCGCACCGATCGAAGTGCGGATGGATGTGGCCGGCCTGAACCTGCGCGCCGAGGGCGCCATCGAGCGGGTCAGCGCCGAGGTCGGCGAGGGCCAGTCCGGGCGCGAGGTCTTTGCCCGGCTCAGCACCTCCGTGGGCTTCCGCCCCGGCGATATCGTCACCGTGCAGATCCGCGAGGCACCCATCGGCGGCGTCGCCCGTCTGCCCGCCCGCGCCCTTGGCAGCGACGGCGCAGTGCTGGTGGTGGGCGACGACGACCGGCTGCAGGCGCAACCGGTGGAACTGATCCGGCGGCAGGGTGACACGGTGCTGGTCCGCGCCCCCGATCTTGCCGGGGCCGAAGTGGTGGCGCAGCGCATCCCGTCGCTGGGCACCGGCCTGAAGGTCCGCCCGATCCGCCCCGAAGGCACGGAGGCGCCCGCGCCCGAACCCATGGTCACCCTGACGCCCGAACACCGCGCCCGCCTTATCGCGGCGGTGCAGGGCAACAACCGGATGCCGGCCGAGGCGCGCGACCGCGTGCTGTCGATCCTTGCGCAGGACGAGGTGCCCGCAAGCGTCGTCGAACGCATCGAAGAGCGGATGGGGGGCTAGGCCATGCATCTGCCCCATCTGCCCTCAGGTGACGCGATGCGCGGCGGCATCATCGCCTATTTCACCCGCCACGGCACCGCCGCCAACCTGTTGCTGGTGATTCTTGTGGTGCTGGGGCTGGCCGCCGCCCCCCAGATGCGCGCCCAGTTCTTTCCCGACGTGGTGCTGGAAGAAATCAACATCCGCGTCGACTGGGACGGCGCCGGGCCCGAGGACGTGGACCGCGCCATCATCGGCCCGCTGCTGCCGGCGGTGCGCGACGTGGATGGCGCCGTGGAAACCACCGCCAATTCCCGCGAAGGCCGTGCCATCCTGACGATGGAGTTCGAACCGGGTTGGGACATGGCACAGGCGCAGGCGGACGTGGAAACCGCCGTCGCCTCGGTCACCGATCTGCCCGCTGATTCCGATCCGCCCGAGGTCACCCGCCGGGCGTGGCGCGACCGGGTCACGGATGTGGTGATCACCGGCCCCGTCGGGGTCGAGCAACTGGCGCGCTTCGCCGATGACCTGACCCTGCGCCTGTTCGAGGCGGGGGTCACCCGCACCACCCTGCGCGGCGTGGCCGCGCCAGAGATCCTGGTGATCGTCGAAACCCGGGACCTGATCCGGCACGATACCTCGCTGGCCGAGATCGCCGCCGCCATCGGTGCCGAGGCCGCCGCCGAACCCGCCGGTGAGGTCGATGCCGCCAACGCCCGGTTGCGCAGCGGCACCGAGCGGCGGAGCGCCGACGAGATCGCCGCCATCGCCCTGCGGTCCGAACCCGATGGCACGACCCTGACCATCGGCGATATCGCCCGGCTTGAAACCGGCGGCGTGGATCGCGAACAGGCCTATTTCGTGGGCACCAACCCGGCGATTTCGCTGCGGGTAGACCGCTCGGCCCAGGGCGATGCCATCGACCTGCAGAACACCGTCGAGGACGTGGCGCGCGAGATGGAACTGGACTTGCCCGCCGGCGTCCACATCGACCTGATCCGCACCCGGTCCGAAGCCATCACCGGGCGTCTGAACATCCTGCTCACCAACGGGCTGACCGGGCTGGCGCTGGTGGTGGGGCTGCTGTTCCTGTTCCTCAACGCCCGCACCGCGCTGTGGGTGGCCGCCGGCATTCCGGTGGCGATGCTGACGGCGGTGGCGATCATGTATGCAGGCGGCGTGTCGCTGAACATGATCTCGCTGTTCGGGCTGATCATCACGCTGGGCATCGTGGTGGATGATGCCATCGTGGTCGGCGAACACGCCGATTTCCGCGCCCGGCGGCTGGGCGAAAGCCCCGAGGACGCCGCCATCAACGCCGCCCGCCGCATGGCGCTGCCGGTGTTTTCGGCCACCATCACAACGATCATCGCCTTCTGGGCCCTGACCACCATCGGCGGCCGTTTCGGAGAGTTGATCCGCGACATTCCGATCACCGTGGTGGCGGTGCTGGCGGCCTCGCTGGTGGAATGCTTCCTGATCCTGCCGCACCACATGCGCCATGCGCTGATGCACACGGCGCAGGACCATTGGTACGACTGGCCCAGCCGCAAGTTCAACGACGGCTTCCGCTGGCTGCGCGAACATCTGTTCCGCCCGTTGATCGGGCTGGTCATCACCGCCCGCTACCCGGTGATTGCCGGGGTGCTGCTGATCCTGTCCACGCAGGTGGTGCTGTTCCTGGATGGCAAGGTGACCTGGCGGTTCTTCAATGCGCCGGAACAGGGCTCGGTCACCGGCAATTTCGCCATGGCCGAAGGCGCCACCCGCGAAGACACCTTTGCCCAGATGGTCGAGATGCAGCGCGCCGCCGAGGTGGTGGCCGAGCGTCTGGAAGCCGAACATGGCGCCAACCCGCTGGCCTATGTGCTGGCGCAGCTGGGCGGTACCACCGGGCGCGGCATCGCCTCGGCCGAGAACAAGGACAACGATCTGCTGGGATCGCTGGCCATCGACCTGATCGACGCCGATCTGCGCCCCTATTCCGCCTTTGCCTTCGTCGCCGCCCTGCAGGAAGAAACCCGCCGCCTGCCGCAGACCGAGGAAATCAGCTTTCGCGGCTGGCGTTCCGGCCCCGGCGGCGATGCGCTGGACGTGCGGCTCTACGGCACCGATCCGCGTCGCCTGAAGGAAGCCGCCGAAGCGCTGAAGCGCGAAGTGGTGATCTATCCCGAGGTCTCGGCGGTGCAGGACAGCATGTCGTGGGACAAGGACGAGATCATCCTCGACCTGACCCCGCAGGCCCGGGTTCTGGGCTTCACCATCGACGATGTCGGGCGGGTCCTGCGCCAGCGCCTGAACGGGATCGAGGCCGCGCGCTTCCCCGATGGCATCCGCACCGCCACGATCCGGGTCGAGGTCGCCGAGGAAGAACAAACCGCCGATTACCTGCAAAGCCTGCTGCTGCGGGCGCCGTCGGGGCAATACGTGCCGCTGGCCGATCTGGTCACCGTGCGGCAAGAGCCGGGCTTCTCGACCATCACCCGCAAGAACGGGGTGCAGACCATCACCGTCAGCGGCGATATTTCAGACGATGACGCGGCCCGCGCCGAAGAAATCGTCGAAACCCTGCGCGCCGAGATCCTGCCCAGGATCGAGGCCGAGTATCAGGTCAGCTGGCGTCTGTCGGGGCTGGCCGAGCAGGAAAACGAATTCCTCACCGATGCCTCGGTCGGTTTCACCCTGTGCCTGCTGGGGATCTATCTGACGCTGGCGTGGATCTTTGCCAGCTGGGCGCGGCCGCTGGTGATCATGGCGATCATTCCCTTCGGCCTGGTCGGTACGATCTGGGGTCACTACATCTGGGATGTGCCGCTGTCGATGTTCTCGGTCGTCGGGCTGATCGGCATGACCGGCATCATCATCAACGATTCCATCGTGCTGATCACCACCGTGGACGACTACGGCAAGTCGCGCGGGCTGCGTCCGGCCATTATCGATGCGGTCTGCGATCGTCTGCGCCCGGTGCTGCTGACCACGCTGACCACGGTGCTGGGGCTTGCGCCGCTGCTGTATGAACGTTCGGTGCAGGCGCAGTTCCTCAAGCCCACGGTGATCACACTGGTCTACGGGCTGGGCTTCGGCGTGGTGATGGTGCTGTTCGTGGTGCCGGCCCTGCTGGCGGCGGGGCAGGACTTCTCGCAAAGCCTGCGGGCCGGGCGGCGCGCGCTGCGGGCCGGGCGGAGGGGCGGAGTGGCGTCCTGGGCATCGGCGGGTCTGGCCGTGGCTTTGGCGGGCTGGTTTGCCGTGACGCTGGGGGCACAGATCGTGACCGGGACCATGCTGCTGCCGCTGGGACCGCTGCACGAGATCGGCGCCATCGGCATGGCCTTCGCGATCTTCGCTGTGGGCGCCGTCATGGCCACCCTTCTGGTCTATCTGGTGGCCGCGATGCTGCAACTGCGGCGCGGGGCCGCCTGACCCCTCAGGAGGCCTTGCAACCCTTCATCTCCACCGCGCGGGTCTGGCCCAGCACGGTCACCCGCAGCTCCGACCGGCTGAAGGCAAAGGGCCGGGCCTCGGGCGGTACCAGCTCGGCGGTGGCCACAAGAATGTGACCCTCGCGTGAGGTCACGGGCGCCGAAATCCACAAATCCTGCCGCCCGGTTTCAAACACCACCCGTTCCGTCGTGCCCTGCGACGGCACCGCGATTCGCGCCGTCAGTTGCAGGCCATCGGCAATGGGTGTCACCCGGCAGGACACCGTGCGCGGCCCGTCCACCCGGTCAGGCTGCGCGGCCAGCGCGCCGCGAATGGCCTGCGCATGGCCCGGGTCGCCCTGGCCGACCGTGCCGCCGAACACCGCCTCCACCGGCACGCAGACCTCGCGGCAGACGCCGACCGAGGCCAGCCCGTCCAGCCGCATCGGGGCCGCGGCATCGCGCGGGAACAGTTCCACCGGCAGGACGAATTCATTCATGTAGCCAAGGGTTTCAGCCCCCGCTTCCTGGAAAATCTCGGGCCGGGGCCAATAAACCTGAACCGCCCTCAGATTGTCGGACGCGCCCCAGTCGAACTGCGGAGGGATGCCGCTGTCGCCCGGATTGCGCCAATAGGTCTTCCACCCGGCGTCCAGCGTGATCCGCAGCCCCGCCATCACGGTGCCGCGTTCGGTCTGCCAGCCATCCAGAACGGTGATCCCGATCAGATCGCCCATATCCTGGGCCGCGACAGAAGACGCCCCGGCCCACAGGGCAAAGGCAGAGGATGCAATCAGGGCGCGAAATGATGTCATGACAACCGGATTGACATGCCCCGATCCCCGAGAAAAGTCACAATCCGGAGAGTGTGTTACCAAGGTGTCGCGCCCCCTTGAAGAAAGGGCGGTGTTTGCCCCATCCTTAAAGGATGACACAGGGTGACGACACAGCGATGGATCTCAGTGGCAAACTGCTGATCGCCATGCCGGGCATGGCCGACCCGCGCTTCCAGAAAAGCGTCATCTTCCTGTGTGCGCATTCGGACGAAGGCGCCATGGGACTGGTCATCAACCACCCCGCGCGGGAATTGTCCTTCCCCTTGTTGCTGGAACAACTGTCGATCGATCCCGGCGCGGGCCAGGCGCCCATGCCGGTGGTCTATCTCGGCGGGCCGGTGGAACACGCGCGCGGCTTCGTGCTGCATTCGGCGGATTATCACGGCGCGGCGGGCACGCTTCAGGTCGACGCCCGCTTCGGCATGACCGCGACGATGGACATCCTGGAAGACATCGCACGCGGCATTGGCCCGCATGACTGCCTGCTGGCGCTGGGATATTCCGGCTGGGGGCCGGGGCAGATCGAGACCGAATTGCAGGAAAACGCCTGGCTCGTGGGCGAGGCCAACGAACAGATCGTGTTTTCCGCCGACAGCTCCGCCAAATGGACAGCTGCGTTGGCCCTCATGGGCATCGATCCGCTGACCCTGTCCGGCGCCGCCGGGCGCGCCTGAGCCGCCGCGCGGGCGACTGCTTTTTCTTGTCAGAAATACTCATCCAACCCCGCCACAATCCTCACCCGCCAGATCCGGCGTGACCAGCGCAGGTCACACGCGCGGCGCCGCGGCCCGCTTCAGCCGATCGTTGATGGCCGTGCCCAGCCCATGGTCGGGGATCGGCGAGACCGCGATGGTGGTGACCTCGGGGGTGTCCAACCGATGCAGCATGGCAAACAGGTTCGCCGTCGCTTCCACAAGGTCACCCGTGGGAGAGAGGTTCAGCGCGGCATCCGGCACCGGGCCGAAGCCCAGCAGCGTTTCCCCTTTGCGCAGCACTTCCGCATTCAGGCGTAGCCGGGCGTTGGGGGCATAGTGCGACGTCAGTTGTCCGGGGGCCGAGGGCCGGTCGGGCTGATGGTCCGGCAACCGGGCCAGGGGGGCGCCAAGGGCCGCTTCCAGCGCCTCGGCGGGCAGGCCGCCGGGGCGGAGCAGCTTCGGTGGGCCGGTCACGTCCAGAATGGTGCTTTCCACCCCGACCTCGCAGGCGCCGCCGTCCAGCACCGCATCGATGCGCCCCACCAGCCCCTGCATCACATGGGCGGCATGGGTCGGGCTGATCCGGCCCGAGGGGTTGGCCGAGGGCGCGGCCACCGGGATCGCCGCCGCGCGCAGCAATTCCTGCGCAAGCGGCGCGGCCGGCACGCGCACGGCCACAGTCTCCAGCCCGGCGGTGACCAGCCGCGACAGCTCGCTGGCGTCTCGCACCGGCAACACCAGCGTCAGCGGACCGGGCCAGAAGGCGGCAGCCAGGTCTTCCGCAGCGGGGCCGACCTCGGCGATGGTTCGGACCGCGTCCAGATCCGGCAGATGCACGATCAGCGGGTTGAAGGCCGGGCGCGCCTTGGCGGCATAGATCCCGGCCACCGCCGCATCGTCGCGGGCATCCGCACCCAGCCCGTAGACCGTCTCGGTCGGGAAGGCGACCAGCTTGCCCGCGCGCAGCAACGCGGCGGCCACGTTGATCCCCTCGGCATCCGGTGCCAGCATCCGGGTCTTGCGGTCCGGCGGTTGTGACGCCGCGTCTTGATTGTTTGCCATGATCGCTTGATTAGTCTGGTGTCGGGACGGGCACAACAGGCCCGCTTTGTGCCGTTGCGCCGTTTGAGAGGAAGATGATGCCCTATACCGCCCCCGTATCGGAGTTCAAGTTCACGCTGGATCATGTGGTGGATCTGGCTCAGGTCGCGGCCACCGACCGGTTTTCCGAGGCCACGGCGGATGTCTGCGAGGCGATCCTGACCGAGGCCGGACGGCTGTGCGATGACATCATGGCGCCCCTGAACCGGGCCGGGGACCTGACACCTGCGCGGCTGGAAAACGGTGTGGTGCGCACCTCTCCGGGATTTGCCGAAGGCTACAAGGCGATTGCCGAGGGCGGCTGGGTCGGAATCTCGGCCAGCCCCGAGCATGGCGGCATGGGGCTGCCCTTTGCCCTGTCGGTGGCGGTGAACGACATGATGTCGGGGGCCTGCCTGTCGCTGCAATTGTGTCCGCTGCTCAGCCAGGGCCAGATCGAGGCGCTGGAGGCCCATGCCAGCGACGAGCTCAAGGCGCTGTACCTTCCGAAGCTGATCTCGGGCGAATGGACCGGCACCATGAACCTGACCGAGCCGCAGGCCGGGTCGGACGTGGGCGCGCTGAGTTCCAAGGCTGCGGACAATGGCGACGGCACCTATGCGATCACCGGCCAGAAGATCTACATTTCGTGGGGCGATCACGATGTGGCCGGGAACGTCTGCCATCTGGTATTGGCGCGGCTGCCCGACGGCAAGCCCGGCACCAAGGGGCTGAGCCTGTTCCTGGTGCCCAAGTACATCCCCGACGACGCCGGCAACCCCGGCGTGGCCAACAGCCTGAGCGTGGTCAGCCTTGAACACAAGATGGGTCTGCACGGCTCGCCCACCGCTGTGATGCAGTATGACGGGGCCACCGGCTGGCTGGTCGGCGACCCGCATGGCGGCATCGCGGCCATGTTCACCATGATGAACAACGCCCGCCTGAACGTCGGGGCGCAGGGGGTTGGGGCTGCGGAAGGCGCTTATCAGCACGCGCTGGCCTATGCGCTGGAGCGCAAGCAGGGCCGCACCCCGACCGGGCATCCCACCATCGTCGATCATGCGGACGTGCGGCGGATGCTGACGGCGATGAAGGCCGATATCTTTGCCGCGCGCGCCATCGAACTGGCCTGCGCCGTGGCCATCGACATGGAAACCGCCACGGGCTCGGCCGACTGGTCGGCACGCGCCGCCTTCCTGACCCCCATCGCCAAGGCTTTCGGCACGGACGTTGGCATCGCCGTGTCCCGCGAGGGCGTGCAGGTGCATGGCGGCATGGGCGTGATCGAGGAAACCGGCGCCGCGCAGTTCAGCCGCGACGTGCGCGTGACCGCCATCTACGAAGGCACCAACGGCATCCAGGCGATGGATCTGGTCGCGCGCAAGCTGATGGACGGCGGCGAGGCCGCCTATCGTCTGCTGGAAGAGATCGAGACCCAGGCCGAATCCGCCCGCACAACCCTGCCGGATCTGGCCGATGCGGTGTGGAACACCTCGGAAAGCCTGCGCGAAACCACCGAATGGCTGGTCGGCCAGTCCGATGCCAACCAGCGTTTCGCCGGTGCGGTGCCATATCTGCGCGCCTTCGCCCGCGTGCTGGGTGGGCATTACCACCTGAAGGCGGCGCTGGCCGAGGGCGGCAGCGGTGCGCGCTCAGCCCTGGCGCGGGTCTATATGGGACGTCTGCTGCCGGAATACCTGGGCCTGCTGGAAGAGGTGCGGGTCGGGGCCGATGATCTTTACGCTCTGAGCCTGGAAGACCTGGGCGCGTGACCGTGCCGGCGCGTCCGGGGATCGTGACGCCCTTTCCCGAGGCCCCCGGTCCGGGCGAGGTGACAACGGTGGCCAAAGGTGTGCTCTGGGCGCGGCTGCCGCTGCCCATGGCGCTGGATCACGTCAATATCTACCTGTTCGAGGATGCGGACGGCTGGACAGCCATCGACACCGGTATCGGCACCAAGCGGTCGAAAGCGGCCTGGCAGGCGCTGCTGGACGGGCCGCTGGCGGGCAAGCCGGTGGTGCGGGTCATCGTCACCCATCATCACCCCGATCACATGGGGCTGGCAGGTTGGTTCCAGACAGACCACGGGGCCGAGTTGATCTGCACCCGCACCGCCTGGTTGTTCGCGCGGATGCTGACGCTGGATGAACAGCCGCAGGTGGCCCCCGAGACCGAGGCCTTCTGGCGCAGCGCCGGCATGGCGCCTGAGGTGTTGGAACAGCGTCTGGCCGAACGGCCCTTCAACTTTGCCGATGTGGTCGCCCCCCTGCCGCTGGGCTTCACGCGAATCGCCGAAGGGGATGTGATCCGCTTCGGGGGCCGCGACTGGGACGTGCGTATCGGCAACGGCCATGCGCCGGAACAGGCGACGCTCTGGAGCCGCGATGACGACCTGGTGCTGGGCGCCGACCAACTGCTGCCGTCGATCTCGCCCAACATCGGCGTCTATGCGACCGAGCCCGAGGCCGATCCGCTGAGCGACTGGTTCGACAGCTGCCAACGCTTCGCGGACCTTGCCGAGGAGCGTCATTTCGTGTTGCCGGGGCACAAGCTGCCCTTCACCGGCCTGCCGCTGCGGGTGCGCCAGCTTGAGGACAATCACCATGGCGCGCTGGCGCGGCTGCGCGGCCATCTGGCCACGCCGCAGACCGCCGGGGACTGCTTCTTGCCGCTGTTCAAGCGCGAGATCGGCGGCAGCGCCTATGGCCTGGCGCTGGTCGAGGCGGTGGCGCATCTGAACCATCTGATGAAACGCGGCGAGCTGCGGCGCTGGCGGCGGGACGACGGCGCGTGGCTGTGGCAGGCGCTGTGACATTTTGTGCGCGGGATCAGGGGCGTGACACGCCACTCTGGCTGCGCTAAAGCGGTTCGGGCGTAAAAGGGAGATCACCTATGTCTGATTACAAGCACGGCGAGATGGACATCAGCGTCCAGGAAAAGACCTTCGAAGGCTTCACCAAGTCCGTGGCCTACGGGGCTGTGTTCTGCATCTGCGTTCTGATCTTCATGGGTCTGGTCAACGGCTGATCCGGGCCGGGCGCGCCGAGATGCGGTTTTCATCTGTCTTGTGTCGCGCCTTCGTCCTGATGGCGGGATTGGTTGTTCTTGGCGCCTGCGCGCAGCCGACGCCGCAAGCGGGGCCTGTCGAGATCGCGCAGGCCCGCCATGTGTCCAGCGCGCCGCCGTCGCTGACGCTGGTCACCTCGATTCGCAACGCCGATGACAGCGGCGCGCATTCGGCGCTGATCATCAACGGGCCGGAGCGGGTGGTCTTCAATCCCGCCGGAAGCTGGCGGCATCCGCTGGCGCCCGAACGCGGCGATGTCCATTACGGGTTCACCCCCGGCATGGAAAACTGGTTCTTCAACTATCACGCGCGGATCACCTATCGCATCAAGGCCCAGACCCTTGAGGTGCCGCCCGAGGTCGCCGCGCAGGCACTGGCGCTGGCGCAGCAGGTCGGCTCGGTCGGGCCAGCGCGCTGTACCCTGTCGATTGCGGGCCTGCTGCGGCAACTGCCCGGGTTCGAGGATTTCCCGATGACCTGGCGGCCGCGCAAGGCCGAGCGGGCATTCGATGCCTATCCCGGTGTTGTCACGCGGCTGTATGTGGATGACAGTCCCGACGACTGGTCGGATCTGGACCTGGAATTCAACGACTAGGCCTGTTGCTGGGCGAGGGATCGCCTCCGGCGGGAGTATTTTCGCCAAGAAAAAGGGTCAGGGGATTAGCGCCAGAAGCCCGAACAGCGTGACCATGCCCACCAGCACCGACGCGACGACGTTGCGCGTATAGAGCCCGACGGCGAGGGTGATCGCGGCGGCGGCCAGACGGGCCGGATCGGGCGTGCCGTCGGTGGCCTCGGGCCACAGGATCAGCGGCGCCACGAGGCCCGGCAGCACCGCCACCGGGGTATAGCGCAGCAGGCGCAACAGCCAGTCCGGCAGTGGGCGATTGCCCACCAGTCCCAGAAATGAAAAGCGGATCAGGTAGGTGCCGATCCCGAGGCCGGCGATCACCGCCCAGATGGTGGCGTCGGATTGAGTCATGCGCGCCGCTCCATCCAGATTTCGCAGACCGCCCCGGCGGCCATGGCCAGCACGGCGGCCACGATCAGGCCCAGGCTGTAGGGAACCCAGCTGAAGACCAGCGCAGCGCCGGTTGAGGTGAGGGCTGCCACCACATGCGGCAGGGTTTTCAGCGCCGGGGCAATCAGCGCCAGGAAGGTGATGGGCAAGGCGAAGTCCAGCGGCAGCCCTTGCGGGATCGCGGCGCCCAGAACCGCGCCCAGCAGCGTCGCGCCATACCAGGGGATCGAGATCATCGTGAAGGCGCCGAGGATATAGGCGACGCGTTCCTTGACGGTCATCGCGGGCGGACGTTCGTAGCGCGCGATCGAGACCGCGTAGGTCTGGTCGATCAGCCCGTAGCTGATCAGCAGCCGCTGCCACAGCGGCGCCGCGCCGAGGTAGGGCACCAGCGAGGCCGAGTACATCGCCATGCGCAGGTTGACCGCCAGTGCGGTCAGCAGCGCGATCACCGTCGGCGCATCCTCGACCATCAGTTGCACAGCGGTGAACTGGGCCGCGCCGGCGATCACCAGCATGGAAAACGCCATGACCTGGGCCAGGTTCAGCCCGGCCTCGGTGCCGACCACGCCGAAGAGCAGGGCAAAGGGGATGATGACCAGCAGGAACGGGGCACCGGCCACAGCACCCTTGCCGAAATTGCCTGCGATGACACCGCCTTGGGATGAATTCGCGCTGGAACCTGTCACGGCGACTCCTTAACGTCTTGTGAACAAGCCCGAGCTACGCCAGTCAGGCAGGAGAGGCAATTGTCCGAGCGACCCGAAACCCGCGCATTGCTGATTGCTCCCGATCCCAAGGCCCCCGGTCTGACCCGCGCCGTAGCCGGCGTGGATCACACTGGCCAGCCCTGCGACCTGTCGGTGGTCGAAGAACGGCCATTGACTATCTATCTGAACAGCCGCGAGATCGTGACGGCGATGACCATCGGAGATTATCCCGAGTATCTGGGCGTCGGCTTCCTGCGCAACCAGGGGATGCTGCGCGACGATGATGCGATCACCGGCGTCGATTTCGATGCCGAACTGGAGGTCGTGGTGGTGCGCACCGCAGAACAGACCGACCACGAGGACAAGCTGAAGAAGAAGACCCGAACCTCGGGTTGCGCCGTGGGCACCGTCTTTGGTGACATGATGGAGGGGCTGGAGGGGCTGGAATTGCCGCCCGCGCAGGTGCGCACCTCGGACCTTTACGCGCTGGCGCGGCAGATCAACACGTTGCCCAGCCTTTACCTAGAGGCCGGGGCGATCCATGGCTCGGTGCTGTGCAAGGGAGATCAGCCGCTGGTCTATATGGAAGACGTTGGCCGCCACAACGCGGTGGACAAGATCGCGGGCTGGATGGTGACCGAAGGGGCCACGGGCGCGGACAAGGTGCTCTATACCACCGGCCGCCTGACGTCTGAGATGGTGATCAAGACCGCGCTGATGGGCATTCCGGTGCTGGCCTCACGCTCGGGTTTCACCGCCTGGGGGGTGGAGATCGCCCGGCAGGTGGGGCTGACCCTGATCGGCCGGATGCGCGGGCAGCGGTTCGTCTGCCTCAGCGGGGCCGAGCGGCTGGTCTGGGACGCGGATCCGGCGGCGCAGCCGGCCGAGGACCGCCGCCATCGCCGCAAGGGGGCGCCCGCATGAGTTTCGGGGTGCTGAACCTTGGCGGCGTCATCCTGGCGGGCGGTCAGGCGCGGCGCATGGGCGGCGGCGACAAGGGCGCGCTGGTGCTGGGCGGGCGCAGCCTGCTGGACCGGGTGATCGACCGCTTGGGCCCCCAGGTGGGACCGATGATGCTGAACGCGAACGGCGATGCCGCGCGCTTTGCCGAATACGGGTTGCCGGTCCGGGGCGACAGCCTGCCGGGATATCCGGGGCCGCTGGCAGGGGTTCTGGCCGGTCTTGACTGGGCGTCCGAGGCGGGGCTGACCCATATCGTCACCGCCGCCGCCGACACGCCGTTCTTTCCCGCCGACCTTGCCCCGCGTCTGGCGCGCGCGGCCGAACGTGCCGCCACGCCGATTGCGCTGGCCGCGACGCAGGAAGGCGGGCGGATGACCCGGCATCCGACCTTCGGGCTGTGGCCCGTGGCGCTGCGCGCCGATCTGCGGGCCGCGCTTGAGGGCGGTTTGCGCAAGGTGGTGCTGTGGACCGACAAGCATGGCGCGGCCTCGACCGCTTTTCATGACGACGCCTTCTTCAACATCAACACGCCCGAGGATCTGGCCCGCGCCGAGCGGATGGTGCGCGAGGGCGTGCAATGAGGCTGTTCGGCGTCGCGGGCTGGAAGAACGCGGGCAAGACCGGGCTGATGGAGCGGTTGGTGACCGAGATCACCGGGCGGGGCCTCAGCGTTTCGACGGTGAAACACGCCCATCACGCCTTTGACGTGGATCATCCGGGGCGCGACAGCCATCGGCACCGGCAGGCAGGCGCGACCGAGGTTCTTGTGGCCTCGGGCCATCGCTGGGCCTTGATGCATGAATTGCGCAACCGGGCAGAGCCGCCGCTGGAGATGCTGCTGGCCAAGCTGTCCCCCGTCGATCTGGTGCTGGTCGAGGGCTACAAGCGCGAGCGGCATCCCAAGATCGAGGCCTGGCGGCAAGCAGCCGGGCACGCGCTGATCGCGCCCGAGGATCCGACGATCCGGGCTGTGGCGTCGGACGTGGTGCTGCCCGATCTGCCGGTGCCACGATTCGATCTGGACGACACCGGCGCCATTGCGGATTTCATCCTGTCCGAGGTCGGGCTGTGACGCGCTTCGATACGGTTCTGGTGGTCGATTGGTCCGGCGGCAAGGATCGCGGGGCCACGCCCAAGGCCGATGCCATCTGGACCTGCGTTGCCCGCGACGGTGTCGTGGAGCCGCCGGTTTATCACCGCAATCGTCAGGTGGCCGAAGCCGCCCTGCGGGAATTTCTGGAGGCCGAACTGCGCGCCGGTCGCCGGGTTCTGGCCGGCTTCGACTTCGCCTTCGGCTATCCGGCGGGATTCGCCGAGGCGCTGACCGGGCGCGCCGATGCGCTGGGATTGTGGGACTGGGTCGAGGCGCGGATCACCGACGCGCCCGAGGACAACAACCGCTTCGATCTGGCCGGAGAGATCAACGCCCGGTTTCCCGGCGACGGGCCGTTCTGGGGCAATGGTCTGAAGCGCGAGATCGCCGGGCTGCGGCGCGGTACCAAGGGGCTGGACCGCGCCGCCACCGGGTTGGCCGAGCGGCGGCAGGTTGAAACGCAGGTGCCCGGCGCGTTTTCCTGTTGGCAGTTGGCCGGGGCGGGCGCCGTGGGCTCGCAAACCCTGATGGGGCTGCCGGTTCTGGCGCGGCTGCGGCGCGCGCTGGCCGGGCGCGTGGCCGTCTGGCCGTTCGAACCGGTAACCGAGGCGGACGTGGTTCTGGCCGAGGTCTATCCCTCGATACTGTCCAATCAGGTCTCGGCGGCGATGGCAAAGGACCCCGCATCGTTCAAGGACGCGGTGCAGGTCGAGGTGCTGGCGCGGGCCTTGTCCCGATTGGCCGCAAGGGATGGCCTTGGACCGCTGTTCGCCGCCGCGCCGAGCGGGGCGCATGTGGAAGGCTGGGTTCTGGGGGCCGGGGCCGAGGCGCAGTTGCGTCAGGCGGCGCAAGATGATTCGCCCCTGCGCCCGCCGCCGCTGCGCAACGATTGTTTCGCCCTGCCGCAGGGTGTTCTCTGGACGCCGGTGGCCGAGGCGCTGGACGCCCTGCGCGCCCGGATCCGCCCGGTGACCGGCACTGAACGCCTGCCCTTGTCGAATGCCCTTGGCCGGGTGCTGGCCGAACGCGCCATCGCGCGCCGTGCCAACCCGCCGGGAGCAAATTCAGCGGTGGATGGCTATGGCTTTGCCGGCGCCTCGATCGGCGCGGGGCCGCAGGTTCTGCCGCTGGTAAACGGACGCGCCGCCGCCGGGGCACCGTATCGCGGACGCGTGCCCAAGGGTCACGCGATCCGCATTCTGACCGGGGCGCTGCTGCCCGAGGGCGTCGATACGGTGGTGCTGGAGGAAGACTGTTCGCTGGGTGGCGGGCAGGTGGCATTCGAGGGGCCGGTAAAGCCCGGCGCCAATGCGCGCAAGGCCGGCGAGGATGTGCAGGCCGGGGCCGAGATTCTGGCCGCGGGCCGCCGGCTGGGACCGCCCGAACTGGCGCTGCTGGCCGCCACCGGGCTGGCCGAGGTCGCGGTGCACCGGCCCCTGCGGGTGGGTGTGATCTCGACCGGCGACGAACTGGTGGCGCCGGGGCAGGACATGGATCCGGGCAAGACCTTCGATGCCAACCGCCCGATGCTGCTGGGGCTGATCGCCGACTGGGGCCTTGAAGCCGTGGACCTTGGGCAGGTCGCCGACACCCGCGACGCCGTGCGCGCGGCGCTGGATGGCGCAGCGGCGCAGGTGGATGCGGTGCTGACCTCGGGCGGGGCCTCGGCGGGGGATGAGGACCACGTCTCGGCCCTGCTGCGCGCGGAGGGGCATTTGCAGACCTGGCGGGTTGCGATGAAACCGGGGCGGCCATTGGCGCTGGCGCTGTGGCAGGGGGTGCCGGTGGTCGGTCTTCCGGGCAACCCGGTGGCGGCTTTCGTCTGCAGCCTGGTGTTCGCGCGCCCGATGCTGGCGGCGCTGTCCGGTCAGGACTGGCCCGCACCACAGGGATTCACGGTTCCGGCGGCATTCTCCAAGCGCAAGAAAGCGGGGCGGCGGGAATACCTGCGCGCGCGGCTGAATGCGAATGGGCGGGCAGAGGTCTTTGCCTCGGAAGGCTCGGGCCGGGTCTCAGGGCTGAGTTGGGCCTCTGGCCTGGTGGAACTAGACGAAGACGCCCGCGAGATTTCTCCCGGTGATCCGGTGCGCTTTGTGCCCTATGTCAGCTTTGGGGTGCGGGGCGGGTAGGGGAGCCTCCCCCGATGACCCATCTCCCCCAGGACCGGTGCCCGACAGCTGTGCTCAGCGCGGGCCGAACATGTCGGCGGCGGCGCCCAGCAGCAGGAAGGCGCGGGCGCTGCGGGTGGCGGTCAGGGCGGTGATGGCGGGTTCGTCCAGATCCGGCAGGCGGCTGGTGATCAGGTGATCGAAGCGGCGCAGGAAATGGTGCACTGTGTCGCGATAGACCGTGTTGGTGTGCAACTGGCGGCGGCATTTTTCGGCTTCGGGCGTGTCCTGTAGCACGGCCAGCGCGGTGGCGGCATCTTGGCGCGCGCCCTCGGCAAAGGCTTGCCATGTGGCGGCATCGGGCTGGGGCACGTCCAGGTCATCGACATAGATGCCATCCTGCGACAGCAGGGTCAGCATGTCCTGGGCGGCCTGAACCACCTGTCGGGACTGCGGATCCTTCAGGGCGCGGGCGAGGGCGCGAAAACCCTCGGCATCGTCCTGGGTTTCGGGGAAATGCAGGGCGCGGATCAGGTCTGGCAGGGCCAGCGGTTGCACCGGCACCGGGTCCATCGGCAGCGCCGGTTGTGGCTGGGAGCGCGGCATAGCCGACACCGACACCGGCACGGGATCGGGTGTGCGCGGGGGCGGCGCTTTTTCCGGGCGTGCCTGCTGCGGCGCGCGCTGCGCCTTCAGGGTCTCAAGTTCGCCGCGCGCCTGATGCAGGGCGCGGGCCAGGACGGTCGCAAGACAGATCAGCACCAGCGGCAGGACAAGGCCAAGAGCTGTGCCCAGCAACCCGCCGCCCGCGCGCGGCAGCACAAGCAGATAGAGTGCCGCCCAAACCAGGGCCGCGCCTGTACCAATGGCGATGATCGCCGTGGCCCTTGCGCGCCGGGACGTCGAGCCGGGGGCGGAACCCACGGTGGGGCGGCCCGTCCGGTCGCTGTCAGCCATAGACAATGGTCAGGATTTCATAGGCCCGATCCCCGCCAGGGGTGCGCACCTCGACGCTGTCGCCTTCTTCCTTGCCGATCAGGGCGCGGGCCAGCGGTGACTTGATGTTCAGACGGCCCTGTTCGATGTCGGCCTCGGGTTCGCCGACGATCTGATAGGTCTTTTCTTCCTCGGTATCCTCGTCCAGCAGCGTCACGCGGGCGCCGAACTTGATGGCGCCGGACAGTTTCGAGGTGTCGATCACATCGGCGCGGCCAAGGATGGATTCGACCTCCTTGATGCGGCCCTCGATGAAGCTCTGCTTCTCGCGGGCGGCATGATATTCGGCATTTTCCGACAGATCGCCATGTTCGCGCGCTTCGGCAATGGCCTTGATGACCGCCGGGCGTTCCACCGACTTGAGGGTTTTGAGTTCTTTGTCCAGCACGGTGTAACCCGCGCGGGTCAGCGGTATCTTTTCCATGAGTCTCTTTATCCTGCCTGCATCCCGATTTTGTCCGGGACGGACGCGACCAGCCCCAACCTGAACAAATGGCAGACCGGATTGCAAGGGGCGGAATGCGGCGGTGGCAACGGCTTGCCGGGTGCTACCCAAGGTCGCGTGATGGGCCGGGCAAAAGGCGCAACGTCGCAATTGACCCTGCGGGCCGCCACAGCCGATAACCCCGGTAAGCCGAAGTCAGGTGTCCGGGTCCCGACGGGATCGAGACCCCGCGCAGCAGAGGATGAAGCCAATGACCGAGATCGAACGCGAAGAGATGGAGTATGACGTCGTCATCGTAGGCGCCGGACCTGCGGGCCTGTCCGCCGCGATCCGTCTCAAACAGCTCGATCCCGAGCTTCAGGTCGTGGTGCTTGAGAAGGGCTCGGAAGTGGGGGCGCATATCCTGTCGGGCGCGGTTCTGGATCCCTGCGGTCTGAACAAGCTGATCCCCGACTGGAAGGAGAAAGGCGCGCCGATTACCGTGCCGGTCCGCCAGGACAATTTCTATATGCTGGGCGAGGCAGGCAAGGTCCGTGTGCCCAACTTCCCGATGCCGCCGCTGATGAACAATCACGGCAATTACATCGTGTCGATGGCCAATGTCTGCCGCTGGATGGCCGAACAGGCTGAGGCGCTTGAGGTCGAAATCTTCCCCGGCATGGCGTGCTCCGAACTGGTCTATGGCGATGATGGTGAGGTCGCGGGCGTGGTCGCCGGTGAATTCGGCAAGGACGCCGACGGCACCCCCGGTCCGGCCTATGAGCCGGGCATGGTGCTGAAGGGCAAATACGTCTTCCTGTCCGAGGGCGTGCGCGGATCGCTGTCGAAACAGGCCATCGCCAAATACGATCTGGACGCCGATGCCGAGCCGCAGAAATACGGCCTCGGCATGAAGGAAATCTGGGAGATCGACCCGGACAAGCATCGCGAAGGCACCGTTACCCACACCATGGGCTGGCCGCTGGGGTCGAACGCAGGTGGCGGATCTTTCATCTACCACCTTGACAACAATCAGGTTTACGTCGGTTTCGTGGTGCACCTGAACTACAAGAACCCGTATCTGTCGCCCTATATGGAATTCCAGCGGTTCAAGCACCATCCGATGGTGGCCGAGCTGCTGAAGGGCGGCAAGCGCGTGGCCTATGGCGCGCGGGCGATCTCGGAAGGCGGCTGGCAGTCGCTGCCGAAGCTGGCCTTCCCCGGCGGCGCGCTGCTGGGCTGTTCGGCGGGCATGGTCAACGTGCCGCGCATCAAGGGCAACCACAACGCCATGCTGTCGGGCATGGCCGCCGCCGAAGCCGCCCATGCGGCCCTGGCCGAGGACCGGTCGGGTGACACGCTTGACGGATACGATGCCGACGTGCGGTCGGGTCCGATCGCCAAGGACCTGAAAAAGGTGCGCAACGTCAAGCCGCTGTGGTCGAAATACGGTCTGACGACATCGCTGATGGTTGGCGGTCTGGACATGTGGACCAACACACTGGGCTTCTCGGTTCTGGGCACGCTGGGCCACGGCAAGACCGATGCGGACGCCACCGAGCGGTCGATCCGGCACACGCCCATCAACTATCCCAAGCCCGATGGCACGCTCAGCTTCGACCGGCTGACCAATGTCAGCTTCGCGGCGACCAACCACGAGGAAAGCCAGCCCGCGCATCTGAAGCTGACCGATCCGGATCTGGCGGTCTCGGTCGACTGGAACAAGTACGCGGGCCCCTCGACCCGCTATTGCCCGGCCGGCGTTTATGAGTTCGTGCAGGAGGAGGATGCCGCGCAGCCGCGGTTTGTCATCAACTTCCAGAACTGCGTGCACTGCAAGACCTGCGACATCAAGGATCCGGCCCAGAACATCACCTGGACCACGCCGCAGGGCGGCGACGGGCCGAATTACCCGAACATGTGATGGCGGCGCCGGGATGACTGTCCCGGCCCGCATTGCCAATGGGGCGGGCGCGCACTAGCCTTTCGGGATGAAGACGTCTGACGGAGTACCCCCTTGCGCCTGACACGCCCCCTGTTCGCCCTGGCCCTGGCCGTGCAACTGACCGCCTCGGCGGCGGCTGCCGGGTCTTCCGGCGCCTATCTTGCGGCCCGCCATGCGGGCATCAACAACGACTATGTGGCGGCGGCGGAGTATTTCACCCGCGCCCTGTCTCGCGATCCCAACAATCCGGGGTTGATGGACAACGTGGTGACGGTGAACGTCAACGCCGGCTGGGTCGATCGGGCCGTGCCAGTGGCGCAGGTCATGATCGACTCTGAAATGCCCAGCCAGGTGGCCGCCATGGTCGTTCTGGCTGACATGGCCGCGCAGGACGAGTTTTCCCAGATCGTCGAAAGCTTCGAAAGCGGCCAGTCCGTGGGCGCGCTGGTGGACGGGCTGACCGCGGCCTGGGCGATGCTGGGGGCCGGGCAGGTGAGTCTGGCGCTGGAGAAATTCGACGAGGTGGCCAGCCAGCAGGGGCTGAAGTCCTTCGCGCTCTATCACAAGGCGCTGGCGCTGGCCTCGGTCGGGGATTTCGAAGGCGCGGACGAGATCTTCTCGGGCCGCGCCGAGGGGCCGCTGCAGGTCTCGCGCCGGGGCGTTCTGGCCCATGTGCAGGTGCTCAGCCAACTGGATCGCAACGAAGGCGCCATCGACCTGATCGAACAGGCGTTCGGTGCCAATCCCGCGCCGATCTTCGCGCAGCTTCTGGAAGATCTGGCCACCGGACAGCAGGTGCCGTTCACACTGGCCACCGATGCCGGCCAGGGTATTGGCGAGGTGTTCCATTCCATCGCCTCGGCGCTGGTGGGCGAGGCCGCCGATGGGTATACGCTGGTCTATGCCCGGTTGGCGTCGCATCTGAACCCCGGCAACGTGGATGCGCTGTTGCTGATCGCCGCGCTGCTGGAGGATCTGGAGCAATACGACCTGGCCACCCGCGCCTATGACGCGGTTCCGCACGACCATGCGGCCTTCGTCACCGCCGAGATCGGTCGCGCCGACGCGCTGCTGGCCGCTGGCCGTGACGATGCCGCCGTCGAGGTGCTCAAGCAGCTGGCCAAGGCGCACCCCGAGCTGTTGCAGGTGCAGAACAAGCTGGGCGACACCCTGCGCCGGCTTGATCGGTTCGAAGAGGCGCAGCCGGTCTATGATCGCGCGGTTGCGCTGATCAAGACGCCCGATGCCACCAACTGGCCGGTGTTCTTTTCGCGCGGGATCGCGCTGGAACGTATCGGACAATGGGAGGCCGCCGAGGCCGATTTCCGCAGGGCGCTGGAACTGCAGCCCGAGCAGCCGCAGGTGCTGAACTACCTCGGCTACAGCCTTGTCGAGATGCAGAGCAACCTTGACGAGGCGCTCGACATGATCGAACGCGCCGTCGCCGGGCGGCCCAACGATGGCTATATCACCGACTCGCTGGGGTGGGTGCTGTACCGGATGGGCCGCTATGACGAGGCCGTAGGTCATATGGAGCGCGCCGCCGCGCTGATGCCCACGGATCCGATCATCAACGACCATCTGGGCGACGTCTATTGGTCCGTGGGCCGGCAGATCGAGGCGCAGTTCCAGTGGCGCCGGGCGCTGTCCTTCGACCCGGAAGAGGACGAAGCCACCCGCATCCGCCGCAAGCTTGAGGTCGGGCTGGATCAGGTTCTGGAAGACGAGGGAGCCGCCCCTCTTGGCGTTGTCGAAGACGGCTGAGGCCTTTGCGCCGGCCAAGGTCAACCTGACACTGCATGTCACCGGACAGCGGGCCGATGGCTATCACCTGCTGGAGTCGCTGGTGGTCTTCGCGGGCGTGGGCGATCGCCTGCGCGGGCAGTTGGCCCCGGAAACACGTCTGACTGTGACCGGTCCCCGCGCGGCGGGGGTGCCGACCGGCGACAGCAACCTTGTGCTGAAGGCCGCGCGCCTGTTCCGCCCCGAGGTGCCGGTCGCCCTGACCCTTGAAAAACACCTTCCGGCGGCCGCCGGGATCGGCGGCGGCTCGTCCGATGCGGCCGCCTGCCTGCGCCTGCTGGCGCAATTGGGCGGGCGGGCCTTGCCGCCCCAGGCCGCGTTGCTGACGCTGGGGGCCGATGTGCCGGTGTGTCTGGCGGGCGATCCCTTGCGGATGGCAGGGATCGGCGAGGATCTGTCGCCGGTGCCGGAGTTGCCGCCGCTCTGGCTGGTGCTGGTCAATCCCGGTGTCGATGTGCCGACGCCAGCGGTGTTCCGCGCCCTGACCAACAAGACCAACCCGCCGATGCCGGATGTTCCGGCTTTTGCCGATGCGGGCGCGGCCTTGGCCTGGCTCGCGGTGCAGCGCAATGATCTGGAGGCCCCGGCCCGCGCGCAGGCGCCGGTCATAGACACCGTGCTTGCGGCGCTGGCGGTGCAGCCGGGATGCGGATTGGCGCGCATGTCAGGGTCGGGGGCCACCTGTTTCGGTCTGTTTGCCGAGGCAGCCGCAGCCGCCGCCGCCGCCGGGGCGCTGGCCCGCGCGCAGCCGGGCTGGTGGGTCACCGCGGCCCCGGTGCTGGGCCGCGCGCCGGATCAGTTGATCCGCGCCACCACATAGTCCGCAAGGTCTTCCAGCATCTCGCGCAGGGCGGTCTGCGGTACCTGCTCCAGCGCGGCCTTGGCGGTCGCGGCCCAGGCCAGCGCATCGTCGCGCGCCGCGGCCATCGCCCCGTGCTTGTCCAGCAGGGACAGGGCGTGCTCCAGATCGCCGTCGCGCTGGTCGCCCTTCTCGATCACCCGGCGCCAGAAGGCGCGCTCCTCGTCATCGGCCTTGGCCACGGCCTTGATGACCGGCAGGGTCAGCTTGCGCTCGCGGAAGTCGTCGCCGACGTTCTTGCCGATGGTGGCGGTGCTGCCGCCGTAATCAAGCAGGTCGTCGACGATCTGGAAGGCCATTCCCAGCGCATCGCCATAGGTGTGCAGGTCGCGCACGATGGCCTCATCCGCCCCGGCAATCACCCCGCCGACCTCGGTCGCGGCGGAAAACAGCGCCGCGGTCTTGCCGCGAATGACCTGGGTGTAGATCGCTTCGGTGGTGGCCAGATTCTGGGCGGCGGTCAGTTGCAGCACCTCGCCCTCGGCGATGGTGGCCGAGGCGCTGGAGAGGATGTCCAGCACCCGCAGCGAGCCGGTTTCGACCATCAGCTTGAACGACCGCGCGAACAGATAGTCACCGACCAGAACCGAGGACTTGTTGTCCCACAGCAGGTTGGCCGTGGGCCGCCCACGCCGCTGGTCGCTTTCATCCACCACGTCATCGTGCAGCAGGGTCGCGGTATGGATGAACTCCACCGTGGCCGCCAGCAGCAGATGATCCTCGCCCCGGTAGCCACACATCCGCGCGGTGGCCAGGGTCAGCATCGGTCGCAGGCGCTTGCCCCCGGCCTCGACCAGATGGGCTGTGATCTCGGGGATGCGGGGGGCGTGTTCCGACACCATCCGGGCGCGGATCAGGGCGTTGACCCGCTCCATGTCGTCGGCCAGTTCCGCGCTCAGGCGCTCCATCGGTTTCACAGAGGCGGTATCGAGGCTCATCACGGTTCCGTATGCTGTCTCGACAAGCCGGGTGGCCTGTCATAACTGTCTGATATGAAGGAGCTTCTGCGTACCAATGATCCGACGGTGCTGGCCTTCGTCTCGGCACTCCTCCGAGGTGAGGATATAGACTGCTTTCCCATCGACGTCCACATGAGCGTGCTGGAAGGGTCGGTGGGCATCCTGCCGCGCCGAATCATGGTGCGGGCATCCGATCATTTCCGCGCCCGTGCCGTCCTTGTGGACAATGGCATCGATCCCGAAGGGTAAGCCCATGACCGACGATCTGACCCGCGATCTGCTGCTGGGCGGGCGCGTGGTGATCTGGCAGCCCCGAAAGGGTTTCCGCGCCGGGGTGGACGCGGTGCTTCTGGCGGCCGCCGTGCCGGCCCGGCCCGGCCAGTCGGTGCTGGAACTGGGCTGCGGCGTCGGCACCGCCAGCCTGTGCCTTGCGGTGCGGGTGCCGGATCTGGCGGTGTCCGGGGTGGAGATTCAGCCCGCCTATGCCGATCTGGCGCGGCGCAACGCGATCGAGACCGGCGTCGATCTGACCGTTGCCACCGCCAATATCGCCGCCTTGCCGCCCGATCTGCGCAACCGCAGCTTCGACCATGTGTTGGCCAACCCGCCGTATTACCAACGCAGTCAGGGGCCGGCCTCAAAAGATGCGGGGCGCGACATCGCACTGGCGGGCGACACGCCGCTGGCGGCCTGGGTCGAGACCGCGACGCGGCGGCTGAAATCCGGCGGCTGCCTGACGATGATCCAGCAAGCCGACCGTCTGCCCGATCTGCTGGCGGCGCTGGACGGCCGCCTCGGTGCGGTCGAGGTGCTGCCCCTGGCCCCGCGCGAAGGGCGTCCGGCGCATCTTGTCCTGCTGCGGGCGATCAAGGGGCGGCGCACTCGGTTTTCGCTGCGGGCACCGCTGGTGCTGCACGCGGGCCCCCGGCATCTGAGCGACGCCGAGGACTACCGCCCCGAGGTCGCCGAGGTGTTCCGAAATGTCGCAGCTCTGCCCGGGTTTTCTTGCGATTCCAGCGCGTGAATTGCGGGCGAAATTCCTAAATCTATACGAGCGGTGTCTGTTTTTCGTGACAGCCGCCGGATTCTGTGGTCGTCTGATCACGTTCAAACATGAAAGGGAGAATTCGATGTCGATGAATGCGCATCTTCAGGAGCTTCGCAGAAAGCACCAGGTCCTCTCCAGCGAAGTGGAGCGCGCCCAACGAAGTCCCAGCATCGACGACCTTCACGTGGCGGCCCTCAAGAAGCAGAAGCTTCAGATCAAGGAAGAAATCCACCGCCTGTCCGGTCAGGACTAGACAGTCCGTCCCGCCCGGCGGGACATCGGGTTCACGATTGAAAGCATGCCTTTGGGCATGCTTTTTTCATGGGGTGGCGGGATGGATCGTCCGATGCGCCGTCAGGATGTCGATCTGCGCCAGTTCCGATCGCAGCCAGCTCAGAAAGGCCCGGATAGCGGGGCGATCTTCGGTGCCGGGCACGCAGAGGAAGCGGAACCGGGACCGCGTGGCGAAGGTCGCCTTCAGCGGCGCCACAAGGTGTCCGTCGCGCAGGGCCGGCGCGGTCAGGGTGACGCGGCCAAGGATGATGCAGGCCCCGGCAATGGCCGCATTGGACGCGTGGTCGGCATGAGAGAACGACGGGCCGGGCGTCGGGGCGTCGGTGACGCCCACGGCTTTCAGGTAGGCGGCCCAGTTCATCATCGGTTCCAGCACTTGCGTGTCCTCCTGCCGGGCCAGGGGAAAGCGCAGCAGGTCTGACGGCTGCGACACCTGCCGGGCCAGTTGGGGTGCCATCATCGGGGTGAACCAATCCGTTGACAGGTCGGTGCTGTGCAGCCCTGACGGCGCCTCGACCCCGTATCGGATCGCCACATCCACGCCGTCCCGCACCAGGTCGGCCCGGCGCAGCGAGGCCAGCAGCCGCAGCTCGACCTCCGGATGGGCCTGGGCAAAGTCATACATGCGGGGCGCCAGCCAGGTGGAGGTGAAAGCCGGTCCCGCGGTCACTGTCAGCACGTTTTCATCCTGAACCCGCGCGGCGGCGGCCCAGGCGCTGTGCAGGGCGGCAAAGCCATCGGCGACACCGGGTTGCAGGCGCGCGCCGGCCTCGGTCAGCGCAACGGCGCGGGTCAGGCGGTGAAACACCGGCTGCCCAAGGTGGCTTTCCAGCGATTTGATCTGAAAGCTCAGCGCGGCGGGGGTGACGTTCAACTCGTCCGCGGCACGGGCAAAGCTCAGGTGGCGGGCGGCGGCCTCGAAGGCACGCAGGGCGGTCAGGGGCGGAAGTCGGTCGGGCATATGGTTAAATAAAACTAATCTATAGGCGTGAAAAGTCTCGTTTGTAGAGCGTGGTGGAAAAGATCACCTTGGGGTCACATCCAAAGGAGACTGCCATGGCCATGTTCGAAGCCACCCCGACCTGCCAAAGCCGCCTGGCCTACCGCCGCGCACATGCGGCCCGTTCCGATGCCTTCCGCGCGTTGATGGCCGCGCTTTTCGGGCGGTCCACCTGATCCGGCCAGCCGCACCCCCAAGAAAAAACGGGCCGGTACGATTGTACCGGCCCGTTGAACATTGGGATGTGGCAGTCGCTTACGCGAAGAACTGCGCGCCGTTGGCCGAAATCGTCGAGCCATTGATGAAGCCAGCGTCTTCCGAGGCCAGGAACACCACGCAGCGGGCGATTTCTTCCGGCTCGCCCAGACGGCCTGCCGGGATCTGCGGGATGATATGCTCGTTCAGCACCTTCTCGTCGATGGCGAGAACCATCTCGGTGCCGATATAGCCGGGGCAGACTGCGTTGGCGGTGATGCCCGCGCGCGCGCCTTCCTGCGCCAGAGACCGCACGATGCCGATATCACCGGCCTTGGTGGCGGCATAGTTCACCTGACCGGCCTGACCTTTCTGACCGTTGACCGACGAGATCACGATGACGCGGCCGAACTTGCGTTCGCGCATGCCGGGCCAGATCGGGCGCACGGTGTTGAAAACACCGGTCAGGTTGGTGTCGATGACCTTCTGCCACTGCTCGGGCTTCATCTTGTGGAAGAAACCGTCCCAGGTGATGCCGGCGTTGGCGACGACCACGTCGATGGGGCCGAGATCGGCCTCGACCTGGGCGATGCCCGCTTCGCTGGCCTCGTAGTTGCCCACGTCCCACTTGTAGGTCTTGATGCCGGTTTCGGCGGTGAAGGCGGCGGCCTTCTCGTCGTTGCCCGCATAGGTGGCTGCAACCTGATAGCCTGCCTCCAGCAGTGCTTTCGAGATTGCAGCGCCGATGCCGCGCGATCCGCCGGTGACGAGTGCTACTCTTGCCATGGTGTCCCTCCAGTTTGGCTTAAAATCTTGTAACTCTGTTACGGAGTTGATTTGTCATGAGCAACATTGTTGCGCTTGGTAAATTGACGCAACCTGCCGGCTGCGCGGAGTCTCCTGAAAAAAAGGGCGCCTTGCGGGCACCCTTTCATTCGTGTGCTTTCGCGGATCAGGGACGTTCCACGCAGAGCGCGACGCCCATGCCGCCGCCGATGCACAGTGTGGCGAGGCCTTTCTTGGCATCGCGGCGCTGCATTTCGAACAGAAGCGTGTTCAGAACCCGCGCGCCCGAGGCGCCGATCGGGTGACCGATGGCGATGGCGCCGCCGTTCACGTTGACGATCGACGGATCCCAGCCCATGTCCTTGTTCACGGCGCAGGCCTGCGCGGCGAAGGCTTCGTTGGCTTCCACGAGGTCCAGATCGTCAACCGCCCAGCCGGCCTTGTCCAGCGCCTTGCGCGACGCGTAGATCGGGCCGACGCCCATGATCGACGGGTCCAGACCGGCGGTGGCATAGGACGCGATGCGGGCCAGCGGGGTGATCCCGCGCTTTTCGGCTTCGGCGGCGGACATCAGCAGCACGCCGGCGGCGCCGTCGTTCAGGCCCGAGGCGTTGGCCGCGGTGACCGATCCGTCCTTGGTAAAGGCGGGGCGCAGCTTCTGCATGGCTTCCATGGTGGCGCCGTGGCGGATGTATTCATCCGCGTCCACCACAGTCTCGCCCTTGCGGGTCTTCACGGTGAATGGGATGATTTCATCGACGAACTTGCCGGCCTTCTGGGCAGCTTCGGCCTTGTTCTGCGAGGCCACGGCGAATTCATCCTGCTGTTCGCGGGTGATCTGCCACTGGTTGGCCACGTTCTCGGCGGTCTGGCCCATGTGGTAGCCGTTGAAAGCATCCCACAGGCCGTCCTTGATCATCGTGTCGATGTATTTCATGTCGCCCATCTTCTGACCGGCGCGCAGGGCGGCGGCATGGGGGCTCATGGACATGTTCTCCTGGCCACCGGCGGCGACGATCGAGGCATCGCCGAGCATGATGTGCTGGGCGCCCAGAGCGACGGCGCGCAGGCCCGAGCCACACACCTGGTTGATGCTCCAGGCGGCGCTTTCCTGCGGCAGGCCGGCATTGATATGCGCCTGACGGGCCGGGTTCTGGCCCTGGGCGGCGGTCAACACCTGGCCGAGGATGGTTTCGGATACGTCCGATTTGTCAATTCCGGCGCGGGCGACAAGGCCCTCCAGCACGGCAGCACCAAGATCATGCGCGGGGGTGTTCGCAAATGATCCCAGGAAGCTTCCAACCGCGGTGCGGCCAGCCGATGCGATTACGACGTCGGTCATTGGTATTCCTTCCGTTGTCTCTCGACAGGCGGCGCGTTTCGGTTCGGGGGAGACCGCCTGACCCGCCTTGGATAGGCGGTGGACCCCGGCGGAGCAACTGACTTTGTGTCTCAGCGCGCCATCGGGGTTCCGAGGGAACAGGGTGCGGAATGGGCGGAGGGCCAACAGGGCTTGGGGCCGGGCCGCCCGAAGGCATAACCTTGCAGGCAGTCGACGCCCCGGGATGCCAGGTATGCGGCCTGCGCATGGCTTTCGACCGATTCTGCAACGGTCAACAGGTCGAAGTGCCGGGCCAGTCCCAGCAGCGCGTCGAACAACACCTGATTGTCGCGATCGTGATCCACATTGCGGGAATACTGGCCGTCGATCTTCAGGATGTCGAAGCGCAGGGCGCGCAGGGTGCTGAAGCAGGTGCTGCCCGCGCCGAAATCGTCCAACGCCAGCGACAGACCCAGCGCATGCAGCCGTTCGAAGATCGCGGGCATGTCCGGCGTGGTCAGGCGGCTGCATTCGGTGACCTCGACGATCAGGCGTTCCGCCAGATCGGGCGCGGCGGCCAGTCCAGTGGTCAGGGTGTGCCACCATTGCGGGTCGCGCAGGGACCGGGGCGCGGCATTCACTGCCAGCCTGAGCGTCGGGCGGCGGCCCAGTTCTGCAAGACCCAGTTGCAGGGCGCGCACGTCCAGACGGAAGCCCAGCGGGCGATTCTCGACCGCCGGCATGAACGCGCCCGCCGCCACCAGCCCGCCGTGCGGGCGGCGCAGGCGCAACAGGCCTTCGTGAAAGGCGACCCTTGAAGGATCGGCCCCCTGAACCACCGGCTGAAACGCCAGCGTGATCCGGTTGTCCTCAAGAGCCGCGGAAACCTCGGCTTCGATCAGCGACGGGTGCGGGCGGGGCGGCGGAGCGCATTGAGTTTGAAACATGGCAGCGTTTTCCTTGGCAGGCCCTAAGGTCTTGCAGGGATTCGCTTAAATGTTCCTAAAATGTTCCCCATTTTGCCCGGCAAGCGGGGAAACCGCGACCATCTGTGCCGGGATTACAGCGATCCGGGGCCGAACAGGCGGGGGATCTCGATCATCGGGCAGCGATTCTGGACCACGCGTATTCCTCGCGCGCGGGCCTTGGCGGCCGCTTCATCATCCCGCACGCCCAATTGTGTCCAGATGGTGCGCAGGGCTGGCAGATGCGTCAGCGCCGCCTCTACCACCCCGGCCACATGGGCCGAGTTGCGGAATACGTCGATCATCTCGACCTCGGCGGGCAGGTCCGCGATTGTCGCCACCACGGTTTCGCCGAACATCTGCGCCCCGGCCTGACCCGGATTGACCGGGATCACACGATAGCCACGCCCGCGCAGGTATTGAGAGACATAGTGGCTGGGCCGCGCCGGATTGGGCGAGGCGCCGATACAGGCAATGACGCTGGTGTCGGTCCAGATCTGGCGCAGGTCTTCGTCGGAAAGGGTCATAGCAGTCTTACGCAGAAAAAAGCGCCCGGGAAACACCGGGCGCTGAAGTCGTGGAACGAGGGACAGTTTGAAAGGGCAAGAGTTCCAGCTTGCCGACACGTTAGATGTAAGGTGCAAGCCTCATATTGGAAGGGGCCCCCGGTCGCGGTGACAAACTTGTGAAGAGGTCAGTCGAAAATATCGTCCAGAAGATCGAAGGCTTCGCCCATCAGCTTTCGTGACAGCGACTTTTTCCGCTTCTTCTTTTTGGGCTTCGAAGTCTTCATCCGGGTTTTCCCCGGCTTCACTGGCGCCGGTTGCGTCTTCAGCGCCTTCAGATCGTGCAGCGGTGCGCCGCAAGAGGCGCAGGCCAGTTCATGGCCCGCGCGCCCGGTCAGCACCAGTGCGGCGCGGGTGCCGCAATAGCAGCAGGTGGCGATCTTGGTTCCTTGCGGCAAGGGTCAGCTCCGGTGGACGTGCCTTGCAGCATATAGGGCAACGGCAGCCGCGTTGGAGACGTTGAGCGATCCAAATGCGCCCATGGCCGGGATATTGACCAGACTGTCGCAGGTGTCGCGGGTCTTTTCACGCAGGCCGGGGCCTTCGGCGCCCAGCACCAGAGCGACCGGGCCGGGGGGCAGCGGTTGCAGGGTATCCTCGATGCTGTGCTCGGCCTCGCCGGCCAGCCCCAGCAGCAGGTAGCCCATGCTGCGCAGCTCCTCCATCGCGGTGGCCAGGTTGCGAATCCGCAGATAGGGCTGCCGTTCCAGCGCCCCCGAGGCGGTCTTGGCGAGCGCCCCGGTTTCCGGCGCCGAATGGCGCTGCGGGCCGATGACCGCGCGCGCGCCGAACACCTCGGCCGAGCGCAGGATGGCGCCCACGTTGTGCGGGTCGGTCACCCGGTCCAGAAGAACCACCAGCGCATTGGTGTCCTTGCGCGGTGCACAGCAGTCCGACAGCCCGCCCCAATCCAGCGGTTTGACCTCAAGAGCCGCCCCCTGATGCACCGAGCCGGGGTCCAGCGGCACCGGAAAGCGGCGCGGATCGGCCATTTCCGGCTCCATCCCCGACAGGGCAATGGCCTCGGCCAGCTTGTCGGCGGCGTTCTTGGTGACCACCAGCCGCAGCCGGTCACGGGCCGGGTTCTGCAGGGCGTCGCGCACCGCGTGCAGCCCGAATAGCCACACGGTTTCCTGCGCCGAGGCCCGGCGGGACTGTTCCTTTTCGATCACCCATTTCGGTTTTTTCACGGGTCCGCTTCCTCGCTGTGGCAGGGGCGGCACCATGCGCGAAACTTGATCTTCGGGCAAGGCGCGGCGGCGATATTTTCCGGTTGACGGCTTCCATGCGGGGGGCTATCCAGCGGCCCACGTCAGACGGTGCAGCGCATCGCAGACGGGCGACGGGCTGCAAGGTGCGGCAGCGGACTGTAACTCCGCCGGGGAGACCCACGCCTGGTTCGATTCCAGGGTCGCCCACCATTCCCCCCCTCAGGTTCGACATGGAAGCAAGACGCTCCAGCTTTGTGTGCCGGAACACCGTTGGCCGTGGTCATGGGGGCGACAGGCAGGGTGTCCCGCCTGTCGCGATCGGGTCTATCAGCGGTAGGGGTAGCCCGCCTTTTCCATCGTCGCGGCGTAGGTCTTGAACGCTTCGACCACCTTGGCTGGACGGCCACCCTTGTCGGCGACACTGTCCCAGAAGGTTTCGGCATCGGCCACGACCTGGGCCCATTCTTCCGGCGGCAGCGAGGTCAGCTCCATCTTCTCGCCTTCCACGCGCAGCTTGGCCTCGCCGCCCCAGTACCATGTGGCGCGGTAATAGTGCGACTGGTCGATGGTGATCTTGAACAGCTCCTGCAGGTGCGGCGGCACCTTATCCCAGCTGGCGGTATTGGCGAAATACGAGCCGAACCACGCACCGGTGACCGAGTTGGTCAGCGCATAGTTGCAGATGTCGGCCCAGCCGACCTCATAGGCCTCGGTGAAGCCACACCAGGCAACGCCGTCCAGCTCGCCCGTTTGCAGGGCAACTTCCACATCGTCCCACGGCACTGTCACCGGGATCAGGCCGTATTGCGACAGGAAGCGGCCCGCGGTCGGCACGCCGAAGACGCGCTTGCCGCGCATATCGGCGAGCGAGCGGATCGGTTCCTTGGTGAAGATGTGCAGCGGATCCCAGGCACCGGCCGACAGCCAGGTCACATTGTCAACCTCGTCATAGGCCTCTTTCCAGATCTCGTTCAGCCCGTAGTAGGTGAACAGCGCCGGCACATCGAGCGAGTAGCGCGTGGCGAAGGGGAAATAGCCGCCGAAGACCGAGATATCGACGGGCGAGGCCATGGTGGCTTCATCCGACTGCACCGCGTCCAGCGTGCCGTTCTGCAGGGCGCGGAACAATTCGCCGGTGGGGACCAGCTGGTCGGCGTAATACAGTTCGATCTCCATCTCGCCGTTCGCGGCGGTGTTGAAAGCCTCGATCTGCGGCTTGATCACATGCGCGCCCAGCGGTGCACCGGAATAGGTCTGCAGCCGCCACTTGATCGGACCCTGCTGGGCGATCACCGCCGGGGCCGCCAGCGTCGAGGCCGCGCCGATGGCCGAGCCTGCCAGAAACTTGCGACGGGTGGACAGGATCTTGCTGGACGGGGCCGGTTTGTTGTCTTTTGTCATGGTGACCTCTCTCTCTGTTGGGTTCTCTTGATTTTCTCAGGTGATCAGTTCCGCACAGCCTCGGGCAGCCAAAGCGCGATCTGCGGGAACACCATTACCAGCACGATGGTGAACGTCATCATCAGGACGAACGGCCAGATCGAGCGGTAAATGTCGGGAAGGGTGATGTCCTTGGGCGCCATCGAGCGCATCAGGAACAGGTTATAGCCGAAGGGCGGCGTGATATAGGCGATCTGGCAGGTCATGGTGTAAAGCACGCCGAACCAGATCAGCTGGTTGTCGAAGCCCAGGTCCAGGGTCTTGACCAGCGGCACATACAGCGGTGCCACGATGACCAGCATTGCGGTGTCGTCCAGGAACATCCCCATCACGATGAACGACAGCTGCATCATGATGATGACCTGCCAGGGGGTCAGTTCCCAGCGGGTGATGAACAGGCTTTCGATGGCGCGCACAGCACCAATGCCGTCGAACACGGCGCCGAAGGCCAGGGCCGCAAGGATCAGCCACAGGAACATGCAGGACACGCCCAGCGTCTTGCGCGCCGTGTCATGCATCATCCGCAACGAGAACCGCCCCTTGGCAATGGCCGCCAGCGTCGCCGCCGTGGCCCCCACCGCCGAGCTTTCCACCAGCGAGGTAATGCCCATGATGAACAGGCCGGTCATGGCAAAGAAGATCAGGAAGGGGATAATGCCGGCGCGCAGCAGTTTCAGCTTCTCGCGCATGGGCATGTTCAACTCCTCGTCCGACACCACGGGGGCGAGGTCGGGATTGATCCTGGTGCGGATCACCACGTAGATCACGAAAAAGGTGGCCATCAGCAGGCCCGGAAACACGCCTGCCAGCCACAGTTGCGACACCGGCTGGCGTGCGATCATGCCAAACAGCACCATCACCACGGACGGCGGCACCAGGATACCCAACGACGAGCCGCCCTGCACCACGCCGGTAATCAGCACCTTGTCATAGCCTCGCCGCAGCATTTCGGGTAGGGCGATGGTGGCGCCGATGGCCATGCCCGCCACCGACAGCCCGTTCATGGCGGAAATGATGACCATCAGGAAGATCGTGCCGATGGCCAGCCCGCCGCTGACCCGCCCGAACCAGACGTGCAGCATCTTGTACAGGTCTTCGGCGATGCCCGCTTCGGACAGCACGTAGCCCATGTAGATGAACAGGGGCAGCGTCAGCATCGGGAACCAGTTGAACAGCTTGAAGGCGGCCGAGAAGGGGATCTCGACCCCGCCGGTGCCGTACAGCATCAGCACCATGCCCGCGCCGACGCAGCCGATGGCGCCGAACACCCGCTGGCCGGTCAGAAGCAGTATCATGGTGGTTCCGAACATCGTCATCGCGATGAGTTCAGGACTCATGAAGAACCTCCCCGCGCAGGGCGGCGATGTGTTTGACGAATTCGGACACGGTTTGCAGGATCATCAGGGCGATACAGCCCACCATCAGCGACTTGATCGGGATCATCGACGGGTTCCACATGGAGAACCGCCGCTCGTCGGTCTGGATGGCGTACTCCAGCGAGGAGATCGAGCCGATGAACAGCACCACCAGATAGAACAGCAGGCAGGCGGTGGTGATCGCATCCAGCCGATGCTTGCCACGCTCGGACAGGCGATCGTACAGCAGGTCCATGCGCACATGGTCGCCGTCCTTCATGGTCTTGGCCCCGCCCATGAAGTAATAGGCCGCCAGCGTGAACTGTGCCGCCTCGATGCCCCAGTGCACGGGAATTTCCAGAACATTGCGGGTGATCGCATCCATCAGCAGAATGCCGATCATGGCGAAGATCAGGTACATCGCCACGATGCCGATATAGTCCGATATCCGATCGATGGTCCTGACGTAGATTTGCAGTGCTTTCGGCATGCTGTCCTTCGTTTCTTCCTGTTCGTCCGCCTCAGGGGATCGCCACGCCGGCAGTGCCCAGGGCCTTGAGATGGGTGTCGTCGGGTGGTCCCGCAGCGAGAACGGTCTGAATCTGACCCAGCCCGCAAACGTGAAAGGCGGCCTTGCGGCCGAATTTTGACGGAACGGTCAAGAATGTGACGCTTTGGGCGGAATTGATCATCGCGCGGGCAATTTCGGCCTCATCCGCGTTGGCGTCCGTAACACCGGCCTCGGCATCCAGCCCGGTCGGGGTCAGCACCGCGTGATCGGCGCGGAACCGGCCAATCTGTTCCAGAACCATCGGGCCGACGGTCTGGCTGTTGCCGCGGGCATAGGCGCCGCCCAGCAGATAGACCTGGCCCTGGCCGCCGAGGGTCAGCTTGTCCGCGGCGGCCACGGAATTGGTGATGACGGTCAGCCCGCGCAGTTCGGCCAGCACCGAACAGGCCACCAGCGTGGTCGAGCCGGTGTCAAGAAACAGCGTGTCGCCGGGATGCACGATCTGGGTCAGCTTGGCGGCGATGGCCTGTTTGGCCGCGCGTTCTTCGTTCATGCGGGCCTCGAACGAGGCTTCCACATGCAGCCGTTGCTGCGTCGGCACCGGGCGGGCGCCGCCGTGAAACTTGCGCAACCGGCCCTGATTTTCCAGCTTGGCCAGATCGCGGCGCACGGTTTCCACCGACACGTCAAAGCGCACGGCAAGGGTGTCGACGGTGACCTCGCCCTCGTGGGCCACGAAGGCCGCCATCCGATCCTGGCGCTGTGTGCTCTTCATCGCCGACATTCGCGCATCAACCCCCCGTGCCGCCCATTTGCACAAGCCTTGAGCGCTGCTGTCAATTGATTTGTGCCCGAACAGTCAGATTTTCTGGCCCGGATTGACTGGTCGGTCATCCGTGGTCAGAAAGGTGGCAGCGCGCGTTCAGGAATCGGAACCCCTTGCCCATGACCCAGACTGCCCAGACCTATGACATCGCGGTGATCGGTGCCGGGGTCATCGGCTGCGCAATTGCCCGCCGTCTGACGCTGGAAGGAGCGCGGGTGGTGGTTTTGGAAAAAGCCGCCGACATTCTGGACGGCGCGTCGAAGGCCAACAGCGCGATCCTGCACACCGGCTTCGACGCCCCCAAGAACTCGCTGGAACTGGCCTGCGTGCAGGAGGGCTATCGCGAATACGAGACGCTGCATGCGCAATTCAACCTGCCGCTGGATCGCTGCGGCGCGCTGGTGCTGGCGTGGAGCGCCGAGCAGGAGGCCCGTCTGCCCGAGCTGATGGAGCAGGCCCGCGCCAATGGGGTCGATGACGTGGCCCCCCTGACTGGGACCGAAACCCTGGCGCTGGAGCCGAACCTGAACCCGAACGTGCGCGCCGCGTTCAGGGTGCCGCGCGAAAGCCTGATCGATCCGTGGTCGGCGCCCCATGCCTATCTGCTGCAAGCCTTGCTTAACGGCGCGACCCTGAAGCGGAATTGCGCGGTCTCGGGCGGGTCGTTCGACGGGGCAATCTGGACGCTGGACACCACGCAGGGGTCGCTGCAGGCAGGCCATGTGGTCAATGCCGCGGGCCTTTACGGCGACCGGATCGACGCGGCGCTGCTAGGGCAGACGCAGTTCACCATCCGCCCGCGCAAGGGGCAATTCGTGGTCTTCGACAAGATGGCCGCCGGGCTTGCACGGCACATCCTGCTGCCGGTGCCCACCGCCACCACCAAGGGCATCGTTGTCTGCCGCACGGTCTGGGGCAACCTGCTGGTCGGTCCCACCGCCGAGGACCAGGACGACCGCGACACCGCCTGTCTGGAGACCGAGACCCTGCACATGCTGCACGCCAAGGGGGCCGAGATCCTGCCAGCGCTGGCGCAAGAGGAAGTGACAAGTATCTACGCCGGCCTGCGTCCCGCCAGCGAACACAAGGACTATCAGATCCGCGCCCATGCCGGGCGCAACATGGTCACGGTCGGGGCGATCCGTTCGACCGGGTTGAGTTCGGCCCTGGGCACGGCGGCGCATGTGGCGCGGCTGTTGCAGGGGCAGGGGCACACGCCCGCGCCTCTGCCCGCACCGCATGTGCCGCGCATGGCGATGCTGGCCGAGGATGGATCGCGCGACTGGCAAGCGCCGGGCAATGACGGCATGTTGTGTCACTGCGAGCGGGTCACATGGCGCGAGGCGCGCGCTTCACTGGCCGATCCGTTGGCGCCCAACACGCTGGCCGGTCTGAAGCGCCGCACCCGCGCCACCATGGGCCGCTGCCAGGGCTTCTATTGCGGGCAGGCGGTGCAGGATCTTTTGGCCGAAGGCACCGACGCATGAGCAATCTTCCCGAAATCGTCGATGCCCTGATCGTCGGGGCCGGTCCGGCGGGCTTGTCGGCGGCCGCCGAATTGCGCCGATTGGGTGTCGGCCGGGTGGTCGTTTTGGAGCGCGAAGCCACCCCCGGCGGCATCCCGCGCCACTGCCTGCATTCGCCCTATGGCCTGCGCGAGTGGAAACGGCTCATGTTCGGCCCCGCCTATGCCAAACGTCTGGTGCGGGAGGCCGAAGGCGCGGGTGCCGAGATCCGCTGTCAGACCACCGTCACCGCGCTGCATCCCGGCGGCGAAGTAGACGTCAGCACACCAGACGGCCCGCGCCGGATCCGGGGGCGGGTGGTTCTGCTGGCCCTTGGCGCCCGCGAATCCCCCCGCGCCGCGCGCCTGATCGGCGGCACCAAGCCCGGCGGCGTGATGAACACCGCCACCCTGCAAAGCTTCGCGGCTTTCTCGAAGCACCGCCCGTTCCACAATCCTGTCATCCTTGGCTCCGAACTGGTCTCCTTCTCCGCGCTGCTGACCTGCCGGACCGTTGACGCGCGCCCGGTGGCGATGCTGGAGCCGGGTCCGGAGATCACCGCGCGGGGCGTCATGGCCATGGCCCCGCGTGCGATGCGCGTGCCGCTGTTGCTGAACACGCGGATCACCGCGATCCACGGGCGCGCACAGGTGAACGGCATCACCGTGGAGACCAACGACACGTCGCGCGACATCGCTTGTGACGGGGTGGTGGTGACCGGCGGCTTCCGGCCCGAAAACGCCCTTCTGCGTGCCGCCGGTCTGGCGCTGGATCCCGGCAGCCTTGGGCCGCGCGTCGATCAATACGGACGCGTGACCGATCCCGCCTATTTCTCGGCGGGCAATGTGCTGCATCCCATCGAAACTGCGGGCTGGTGCTGGGACGAGGGCCGCAGGGTGGCGCGCTGCATGGCCGCCGCGCTGAACGGTTCCCTGCCGCCGCGCGATGCCGCCACGCCGCTTGCCGTGACCGGGGTAAGGCAGGGCGATGCGCTGGCCTACGCCCTGCCGCAGGAGATCTGCGCCCCGGCAACGCAGGCCGTGCCCGCCTTCGACCGCGTGCAGATGCGTCTGCGCCAGCCGTTTTCGGGACAGGTGCGGGTGCAGGGCCAGAGCCACTGGATCGCCTCGCGTCCCGAACGCCGCATCACCGTGCCGCTGCACCCGACCCCGGAGGCGCTATGACCGTTCTTGCCATCGACCAGAGCACGACCTCGACCACCGCCTTCCTGTTCCGCCCGGATGGCACGTCCGAAAAGGTCTTTTCCCGCGACCACCGGCAACTCTATCCGAGATCGGGGTGGGTGGAACATGACGCGGGCGAGATCGTCGACAATATCCGCGCTGCCCTACAGGCGGGAAAGGCGGCCGGGGCGACGGTCTTCGGGCTGGGCAATCAGGGCGAAAGCTGTCTGGCGTGGGACGCGGAAACCAAGTTACCGCTCGGCCCGATCATCGTCTGGCAGGACACCCGCACGGCCGATCGTTGCGCCGCGCTGAAGGCGGCGGGGCACGCGGCCTTGGTGCGGGAGCGCGCCGGGCTGCAGCTGTCGCCCTATTTCTCGGCCACCAAGCTGGCTTGGTGCCTCGCACATCTGCCCGAGGCGCGCAGGCTGCGGGATGTCGGGCGTTTGCGGCTTGGCACCAGCGATGCCTACTTCCGCGATGTTCTGACCGGCCGCTTCGAAACCGATGTGGCCACGGCCTCGCGTACCTCGCTGATGAACCTGCACAGCGGCACGTGGGATGTAAAACTTTGCGCGCTGTTCGGGGTGCCGGAAAGCAGTCTGCCCGCCATCACCGATTGCAACGGCGAACTGGGGCAGGCGGAGGGGTTGGCCTGCCAAAGCGCCATCGTCGATCAGCAGGCGGCCCTGTTCGGCCACGGGGTGGACCAGGCCGGCGACACCAAGATCACCTTCGGCACCGGCGCCTTTGCGCTGACCCTTCTGGGCGACACGCCGCCCGCCAGCACAACTGCCGCCCTGCCCACCGTGGCCTGGCGCGAAGCGGGGCAGCCGATGCAATACGCGCTGGACGGGGGGATATTCACCGCCTCAAGTGCGCTGAACTGGGTCCGCGATCTGGGGCTGTTCCACGATTTCTCGGACCTGGCCGACCTCGAAGGCCCGCCGATGCTGGCGCGTGGTCTGGTGTTCGTGCCGTCGCTGTCCGGGCTGGGCTGTCCGCATTGGGATGAGGCGGCCAAGGGCGGCTGGCTGGGGCTGACGCTGGACACCCGCCCACATGACATGGTGCGGGCAGTGTTCGAAGGGGTTGCCCTGCGCATGGCCGAGATCCTGCAGGAGTTCGAACGTCATGGCCCCATCGCCAGCCCCATCGGCGTCGATGGCGGCATGGCCCGAAATCGCGGCTTTTGCCAGTTTCTGGCCGATGTGACAAGGAAGTCCCTGCGCCTGTCTGAAGTTCCCGAGCGCACGGCGCTGGGCGTGGCGCGGCTGGCGGCGCGCGCCTCAGGCGGGGATGTATTGGTGGCCGCGCCGGAGACCATCCTGACGCCGCAGGCCGATCATAGCGGGCTGCTCGCGCAATTCATCGCCGCGCGGAAACTGGTGCAAAGCTGGGGATCCGGGCGCGTGTGACCGGCGCCCGGCAGGGTCGGGACTGATTCAGTGGGTCCAGGCGCCCCGGCGATCCGGCACGAAGTTTTCGCCATAGCCGCGCGGGCGGATGTTCGGCTTGCGGGTCTTGGGTTCGCTCACCTCGGCGTCGATGCCGTGATCCTGCGCGTATTTCCGGGCGGCTTCCTTGGTGGCAAACCGCAGCCGCACCTGGCTTTGGGTGTCGCTGCTGCTGGTCCAGCCCATCAGCGGATCGACCTCGCGCTGCGACGCAGCCGCGAATTCAAGAACCCAGTCGTGGGTCTTGGCGGTTCCCGATGACATTGCCGTCTTGGCAGGACGATAGATGCGTGCGCGCATGTCAGCCTCCGTGTTTTGACGTGCGATACCACGATCGGGGCGCGGGCGGGAAGCGGCAAAGCGGCGCTGTTGACGGGAAAGGGAAGAAAGCCGGTCGCCGCACGCGTAGGTGTCGGAGTTACAGAGAGGCGGCGACCAGCGTTCGTCTTCAATCACGGGACACTATCGGTTTCAATTGATTCTCTCAAGAATCAATGGTGACTGAAGGGAAATATCCCTGCCTGCCGAGAAACAGGGGCGTTCCCTCCTGACACCCTCCTGTCAGGAGGGGTCGATACCGGCACTGGCACAACCCGGTGCTGGGCCCTAAGTTTCCAAGGTTGCAGCCGTCAGCGAGACTCGCCATGCCCTATGCCCATTCCGACAAGTCGCCCACCGTGGATCGCACCGGCGGCCGTGAAAAGCTGGAAGGCGGGCGGCGGTTCATCCTGCAGACCGAGTTCTCGCCGGCCGGCGATCAGCCCACGGCCATCAAGGAACTGACCCAAGGGGTGCGCGAGGGGGAGCAGAACCAGGTGCTTCTGGGGGCCACTGGCACCGGCAAGACCTTCACCATGGCCAAGGTGATCGAGGAAACCCAGCGGCCCGCCATCATCCTGGCGCCGAACAAGACGCTGGCGGCGCAATTGTACGGCGAGTTCAAGGGCTTCTTCCCCGACAACGCGGTGGAATACTTCGTCAGCTACTATGACTACTACCAGCCCGAAGCCTATGTTCCGCGCAGCGACACCTACATCGAGAAGGAATCGCAGATCAACGAACAGATCGACCGGATGCGCCACTCGGCCACCCGCGCGCTGCTGGAACGCGATGATGTGATCATCGTGGCCTCGGTGTCCTGCATCTACGGCATCGGCTCGGTCGAGACCTATTCGGCGATGTCGGTCGATCTGCACACCGGCAATGACTACGACCAGCGCAAGGTGATGGCCGATCTGGTGGCCCAGCAGTACCGCCGCAACGACGCAGGCTTCCAGCGCGGCAGTTTCCGGGTGCGCGGCGATGTGGTGGAAATCTGGCCGGCGCACCTGGAGGACCGGGCCTGGCGGCTGTCCTTCTTTGGCGAGGAACTGGAGGCGATCACCGAGTTCGATCCGCTGACCGGCGAAAAGACCGACACCTTCGAGAAAATCCGCATCTACGCCAATTCGCATTACGTCACGCCGAAGCCGACGATGAAACAGGCGATCATCGGCATCAAGGCCGAGCTGCGCATCCGGCTGGATCAACTGGTGGCCGAGGGCAAGCTGCTGGAGGCCCAGCGGCTGGAGCAGCGCACCAATTTCGATCTTGAGATGCTGGAAGCCACCGGCGTCTGCAACGGGATCGAGAACTATTCGCGCTACCTGACCGGCCGGGCCCCGGGCGAACCGCCGCCCACGCTGTTCGAGTTCATTCCCGACAACGCCATTGTCTTTGCCGACGAAAGCCATGTCTCGGTGCCGCAGATCGGCGGCATGTACAAGGGCGACTACCGCCGCAAGTTCACGCTGGCCGAACACGGCTTCCGGCTGCCGTCCTGCATGGACAACCGCCCCCTGAAGTTCGAGGAATGGGATGCCATGCGCCCGCAATCGGTTTTCGTCTCGGCCACCCCGGCGGGCTGGGAGCTGGAGCAATCCGGCGGTGTCTTCACCGAACAGGTGATCCGCCCCACCGGCCTTCTGGACCCGCAGGTCGAGATCCGCCCGGTCAAGACCCAGGTCGATGATCTGCTGGACGAGATCCGGCGCGTGGCCGAGTTGGGCCAGCGCGTGCTGGCCACGGTTCTGACCAAGCGCATGGCCGAGGATCTGACCGAATACCTGCACGAACAGGGCATCCGGGTGCGGTACATGCATTCGGACATCGACACCATCGAACGGATCGAGATCCTGCGCGACCTGCGGCTGGGCGCCTTCGACGTGCTGGTGGGCATCAACTTGCTGCGCGAGGGCTTGGATATTCCCGAATGCGGGTTGGTGGCAATTCTGGACGCCGACAAGGAAGGTTTCCTGCGCTCGGAAACCTCGCTGATCCAGACCATCGGACGGGCCGCGCGGAACGCCGAGGGCAAGGTCATCATGTATGCCGACCGGGTCACCGGCTCGATGGAGCGGGCCATCGGCGAGACCGACCGCCGCCGCGCCAAGCAGATCGCCTATAACGAGGAACACGGGATCACGCCCGAGACGGTGAAGAAGAACGTCGAGGATGTTCTGGCCGGGCTTTACAAGGGCGACACCGATATGGCGCGGGTCACGGCGACCGTGGACAAGCCGCTGGTCGGTGCCAACCTGCAGGCCCATCTGGACGGGCTGCGCGACGAGATGCGCAAGGCCGCCGAGAACCTGGAATTCGAGGAAGCTGCGCGCCTGCGCGACGAGATCAAGCGGCTGGAAGCGGTCGATCTGGCCATCGCCGACGATCCTTTGGCCCGGCAAAGCGCCGTCGAAGCCGCCGCCGAAAGCGCGATGAAGCGCAAGGGCCGGTCCACCGCCGGCCGTCCGGGGCAGCGCGGCGGGGTGGTGAAGCGGCGGGGACGTTAACGCCCGCCGATTCCAACAAGTTGGTTCACCATAGGAAAAAAGTCGCCCGTTACAGGGACGATGCTGGAGCCGAGTGAGAATCGGTACCAAAATCTAAACTCATTTTCCGGCTGGAATTTTGTGTCTTTGGTCATGTGGCAGTTTTTGAATATTTCTTCCATCATTTCTTTAGTAAAATCAGCTTCTTCTTGAATTTTGATTTCTTTGTCTATGTACCTGACCTCACCATAGCTACCAGCGATTCGGATGCCCGAGGTATGATGAAGTTGGATGCCATCATGTGTTGAGAGATCCAAGGATGTTAATGGTATGCTCGGGAGAAGGCCCCCAATTAGATTGCTAAATGCGGGTGCTTTGCTTTTGGGGAGTGACCACTTTGAGTCGTAGCTAAATGGACTGTCCATATTCCCATCCAGATCGATACTCATGCAAAAAATGAGTATGTTTTCCAAGTCAATTGTGATTTTTGCCTGACCGGATAGTCTGGCGTGTGTTTGCGTTTCCTCTAAAGTTACAACTTTTTCTACGTCAATGATCATTTTTCCTGGGTGGTCGAATGGAGAGGAAACAATGGTTTTTTGTTGTTGTTGTATAAAGTTTCCCATTTTTGGAATGACAGCACCAAACAATACGTCCTTCAGCCAAGACTTGGAGAACTGAGTGCTGGGATCAAATACAAGCTGAGTAGTCCAAATGCCCTCCTCGGGGTCATGGATCTCTCCCAATTCTTCATTTCTGTAGCTGTGTAAGGTTCCTAGTTTAAGGGTCCCCCGATTGCTGGGATGGTCTTTTGTATGGCAGAACTTAGTTAGGTACATTCTATTTGCTTTCATGGGGGATTTCAAAAATTCATGTTTGCTGCCGTAACGGAACCACAATGACAAGAACACGGTCTGACTACGTTAGGATTATCATTTCCAAAACCCAAGGAGCCGTTGGGCCATTCTATGGTGTCCAATTCTAGCTGGCGTTCCGTTGACTGTTCCACCCACAGTAATTTGCATGTTTAGGGGGCGGGCCGCCCGAGGAACACGTCTGCTCCCACACCCGTCACATACAAATCCGTTGACCCGGGCAGGATCGGTTCGCTATCACTTCAGCGGTCGGTTCTTACCCGTTTTCCACCGGCCGGGCATTCCCCCTGATGAGACGGTCGCCGAGGAATGGACCCGAATGACCGAGATCCTTCTGAAAAATGCCGACACCGTCCTGACGCTGGACGACGACCGCCGCGAGCTTTCGCGGGCCGATGTGCGCATCCGCGACGGTGTGATCGTCGAGATTGGCAGTGCGCTGACAACGACCGGCGAAACCCACGACCTGCGCGGCTGCGTTGTGACCCCCGGTCTGGTGAACACCCATCACCACCTCTACCAGTCGCTGACCAAGGCAGTGCCCGGCGGGCAGGATGCGCTGTTGTTCGGCTGGCTGCAGACGCTTTATCCGATCTGGGCGCGCTTCGGGCCGGAAGAGATGTTTGTTTCGGCGCAGGTGGGGCTGGCCGAACTGGCGCTGTCGGGCTGCACGCTGACCTCGGATCACCTGTATCTCTATCCCAACGGCGCGCGGCTGGACGATACCATCGCGGCGGCGGGTGAGGTCGGGCTGCGGTTTCATCCGACACGCGGGGCGATGAGCATCGGTGAAAGCGACGGCGGCCTGCCCCCCGACAGTCTGGTGGAGCGCGAAGCGGCAATCCTTGAGGACTCCATCCGCGTGATCGACGCCTTCCACGATGCCTCGGACGGCGCGATGGTGCGGGTCGGGCTGGCGCCCTGTTCGCCGTTCTCGGTCAGCCGCGACCTGATGCGCGACGCGGCGGTTCTGGCGCGCGACAAGGGCGTGATGCTGCACACGCATCTGGCCGAGAATGACGAGGACATCGCCTATTCGCTGGAGAAATTCGGCTGCCGGCCGGGGCAATACGCCGAGGATCTGGGCTGGACCGGCTCCGACGTCTGGCACGCCCATTGCGTCAAGCTGGACGGGCAGGAAATCGACCTGTTCGCGCGCAGCCGCACCGGCGTCGCCCATTGCCCCTGTTCCAACTGCCGGCTGGGCAGCGGCATCGCACCGGTGCGCCGGATGCGCGACGCCGGGGTGAAGGTCGGGCTGGGGGTGGATGGCTCGGCCAGCAATGACACCGGCAACCTGATCCTTGAGGCGCGCCAGTCCATGCTGTTGCAGCGGGTGGCCAATGGCGCCGATGCCATGTCGGCGCGCGAGGCGCTGGAGATCGCGACGCGCGGCGGTGCCGAGGTTCTGAACCGGCCCGATTGCGGCCAGATCGCTGTGGGCAAACGTGCCGATATCGCGGTCTGGGATGTCTCGGGCATCGACAGCGCGGGCAGTTGGGATCCGGCGGCGCTGTTGCTGGCCGGTCCGACGCGGGTCAAGCATTCCTTCGTGGAAGGCCGCCAGATCGTGCGCGACGGCCAGGTCGTCACCATCGATCTGCCGACCGTGATCGAACGGCAGAACCGTCTGGCGCGGCACCTGGCCGGCTGACCGTCCGCGCTGTCACGGTGTTGCACCGTTCCGGGGCGTTGGTCCATGCTGCGAACAGGCCCGCCGTGATTTGCCACGCAATCACGGCGGGCTATTTCGCCCCGTGTTCCATCGAAACGACCATTGCAGGATTTGGCCATGACCGCGCTAGAACAGATTTCCGCCCTACAGGATCGCATGGCGCAGTCCATCATCGGCCAGAAGGATGTGATCGAACGGTTGGTGATCGGGCTTCTGGCCAATGGCAACCTGCTGATCGAAGGCCTGCCCGGTCTGGCAAAGACCCGCGCGGTCAAGGCGATGGCCACAAACCTGGAGGCCGATTTCTCGCGCATCCAGTTCACGCCGGACCTGCTGCCGTCGGATGTCACGGGCACCGAGGTCTATCACCAGGGCCCCGAAGGCAGCCAGTTCCGCTTCGAGCAGGGGCCGATCTTCGCCAACATCGTGCTGGCCGACGAGATCAATCGCGCCCCGGCCAAGGTGCAGGCGGCATTGCTGGAAGCGATGGAAGAGCGGCAGGTGACCGTCTCCGGCACCACCCACAAGATGCCGCCGCTGTTCATCGTGATGGCGACCCAGAACCCGATCGAACAGGAAGGCACCTATCCGCTGCCCGAGGCGCAGACCGACCGTTTCCTGATGCATGTGCAGGTGCTGTATCCGCCGGTCGAGGATGAGGTGGAGGTCATCCGCCTCGTGCGTGGCGAGGAGCAGGCTTCGGCTTCCGGGGGAGAAAGCACCCCACCGGACGCCATCCCGCAACAGGCGGTATTCGATGCGCGGGCCGAGATCGGGCGCATCCATGTGTCCGAGGCGATGGATCGCTACATGGCCGACCTGGTGCAGGCCAGCCGCACGCCCGCCGCTTTGTCCGAGGATCTGGCGCGCTGGATCGAGATCGGCGCCAGCCCGCGTGGCAGTCTCGCGCTGGACAAATGCGCCCGCGCCCATGCCTGGCTGAAGCAGCGCGACTATGTCGATCCGGCGGATGTGCGCGCCATCGTGCACGACGTGTTCCGCCACCGGATCGCGCTGTCCTTCGAGGCGCAGGGCGAGGGCAAGACCACCGACGCCGTGGTCGACGAGATCGTGTCGCTCGTGGCGCTGCCCTGAGGCCGGATCATGCCCGAGGTGCCGCGCAAGACCGACCCGCGTATCCATACCGACCTTGCGCATCTGCGCCGGCTGGCGGGATCGGCGCGCGCGCTGTCGTTCCTGCCGCGCCAACCGGCACGATCGGCGTTCAACGGGCGCCATGCCTCGCGGCTGCGGGGCCGGGGGCTGAATTTCGAGGAATTGCGCAACTATCAGGTGGGCGACGACCCGCGCACCATCGACTGGAAGGTCACCGCCCGCACCGGCGAGCCGCACGTGCGGGTCTACACCGAAGAGCGGGACCGCCCGGCGTTGTTGCTGGTCGATCAGCGCATGTCGATGTTCTATGGCACGCAGCTCAACATGAAATCGGTCACCGCCGCCGAAGCGGCGGCGCTGGCGGCCACCCGGATCCGGGCGCAGGGCGACCGGGTCGGGGGCGTCATCTTCTCGGATGATGAGGTCGCCGAGTTGCGGCCGCGCGCGTCGAACCTTGCGCTCAACCGCTTCATTTCGACCCTGTCCGAGGCGAATTGCCGGTTGCGCGCCGACCTTGACGTGCCGGTGTCGATGCCGCTGAACCGTCCGCTGGAAGCGGCGGCGCGCATTGCCACGACGGGCAACCTGATCCTCGTGTTCTCGGATTTCGGCGAGGTAGACGACCAGACCGAACGCCTTGTGCGGCGGCTGGCCCAGCACAACGACGTGATCCTGTTCCCGGTCACCGATCCCTCCGCCACACGTCTGCCCGACGATTTCCGGGTCGTCGCCTCGGATGGCCAATTGCAGGTGGAACTGGACAGCGCGGACGGGGACATCAGGCACCGGGTGGAGGACGCCTTCGGCGCGCGCATCAACCGCGCGATCGGCTGGACCCGCACCTATGGCATCCCGGTGCTGCCGTTGAGCGCGGGGCGTGAAACCCTGCGGCAACTGCTGGATCTCATGGGGCTGCCCGGAGGGCGACGCTGATGGCGCAGCCCCCCGACACCGAGGGCAAGAACCTTGTCGAGATGCTCGACATGCTCAAGCCGATCCCCGAACCCGAACCGATCTCGATGATCCCGGCAACACAAGGCTGGATCTGGCTGTCGCTTGCGGTGCTGGCCGCGCTTGTCTGGCTGGGGTGGCGGGCAGCGCGGCACTGGCAGGCCAATGCCTATCGTCGTGCTGCGCTGAAGGAACTGGATGCCGCCGGGGATGACCCCGCCAAGGTGGCCGACATCCTGCGCCGCGCGGCACTGGTCGCCTATCCCCGGCGCAAGGTGGTCGGGCTGCTGGGGCCGGACTGGCTGGCGTTCCTGTCCGAAACCTGTCCGGGGGCCGGGTTTTCCGGCGATGCGGGGGAGATCCTGCTGCGGGCGCCGTGGCGCGACGAACCCCCCGATCCGCGCGTGACCGGTCTGGCCCGGCACTGGCTGAAGGCGCATCGCCGGGAGGCCCCGGCATGAGCTATTCCTTCGCCTTCCCCTGGGCAGTCCTGTTGCTGCCGCTGCCCTGGCTGGTGTGGCAATTCGCGCCCCGCTATCGCCACCAGACCTCGGCGGTGCGGATGCCGTTCTTCCGGCAGTTGACCGAGGCGGCGGGTCTGGACCCCAAGCCCGGTGCGATGGTGCTGCGGCGCGCCCGCATCCAGATGATCACCGCAATCCTGTGCTGGGGGCTGCTGGTGCTCGGCCTCGCGCGCCCCGAACAGTTGGGTCAGAAGATCACCGTGGAAACAGCAGCGCGCGACATGGTGCTGGCCGTGGATATTTCAGGCTCGATGGATGCCCGCGACATGGAGGGGCCGGACGGTACGCAGGCGCAGCGCCTGCAGGTGGTCAAGGATGTGGTCGGCAACTTCATCGAGCAACGCGACGGCGACCGTATCGCGCTGATCGTCTTTGGCAGCCGCGCCTTCGTGCAGACGCCGTTTACCGAGGATCTCGCCTCGGTCCGTGAATTGCTCGACACGACGACCGTGGGCATGGCCGGGCCGGATACGGCCATCGGCGATGCCATCGGTCTATCGATCCGCACCTTCGAGACCTCGGAGGTTGACCAGCGCCTGCTGGTGCTGCTGTCCGACGGGGCCGATACCTCCAGCCGCATGTCGCCGGTCAATGCCGCCGAGATCGCTCAGCAGCAGGGGGTGCGGATCTTTACCATCGGCGTCGGCAATCCCGAAGGCGCGGGCGAAGACAAGGTCGATCTTCAGGCGTTGGACGACATCGCGCAGCGCGCCGGCGGGGCCTTCTACTATGCCACCGACGGGGCCGGGCTGCAGGAAATCTATGCCGAGATCGACCGTCTGAACCCGCGCGTCACCGAAACCGTCAACTTCCAGCCCAAGCGTCCGCTGGCATGGATCGCCTTTGCCCTGGCGGTGATGATCGCCTCGCTGTCGCTGCTGTCGCTGCTGTCGCTGCAACTGTCCTCATCGCGGAGGTCGGCATGATGGATGCGGTTCTCGATGCGCTTGCGGCGCTGCACCTGTTGCGCCCGCTCTGGCTTCTGGCTCTGCTGCCCATCGCCGGGCTGTGGTGGCGCGCCCGGCGCGGGACGGCGACGACAAACGCCCCCACGCGCGGGATTGCCCCGCATCTGGCCGAGGCGCTGACAGTCGGCAACACCGGGCGGCGGCGGGTACTGCCCATCGACGGGGTCGTAGCCTGTCTGGTGTTGCTGACGCTGGCGGCTGCGGGCCCAACGTGGAGCCGGGTGCCCAACCCGCTGCTGGCCCAGACCGCGCCGATGGTGGTGGCGCTGGAAGTCAGCCGCTCGATGGAGGCGCCGGATCTGCCGCCCAACCGACTGGACCGGGCCAAGTTCAAGATCCTCGATCTGGTGGAACGCCGCGCCGGGGCCCGTACCGCGCTGATCGCCTATTCCGGCACCGCCCATCGCGTCGCCCCGTTGACCGAAGATCCGAATATCCTGCGCTCGATGCTGGAGTCGCTCACGCCCGAAGTCATGCCTGAAGAGGGCGACAATGCCACCGCGGCGCTGACGCTGGCGGGCGCGGAACTGGCGAAATCCGAAACCCCGGGCGCAATCCTGTTCGTTCTGGACGAATTGAGCGAGGCCGATCTTTCTGCCTTCCGTGAGGTACAAGCACGGGAAACGCCGGTCCTGTTCCTGGTGGCCGCACCCGAAGGCAGCCCGCGGAGCGCGCTGGATCAACTGGACGGCGCGACGGTCGTGCAACTGACCGCCGATGACACGGATCTGAAAGCCATCGACAGCGCTGCGGCCTCGGCCTATCGCGCCGCCCTGCTGGGGGACGAGCGGTTGGACTGGGACGATCGCGGCTGGATGCTGGCATGGCTGGCGATGCCGCTTCTGCTGCTGTGGTTCCGGCGCGGCTGGACCATGCGGTGGGCATTGGTTGTCGGGCTTGCCACCGGTCTGACCGCCCCCGGCCCGGCGCAGGCCGATGTGGTGGACTGGTTTTTCACCCCAGACCAGCAGGGGATGCGGGCCTACCGCGATACGCGGTTTTCCGACGCGGCGGGGCTGTTCCAGGCCCCGATGTGGCGCGGGTTGGCATTGTTCCGCGCGGGGCAGTATCCGCAAGCCGCCGATCTCTATTCGCGGCTGGACACGCCCGAGGCGGCCTTCGCCGAGGGCATGGCACGGACCCGCAACCGCGAATACCGGCCCGCCATCGCGGCCTATGAAAAAGCCCTGCAACTGCGCCCCGACTTCCCGGAGGCCGAATGGAACCTCGCGGTGACGCGCGCCATTCTGGAGTTTGTCGAGATCGCCCGCGAAGAAAGCGATACCGGCGAGGAGACCGGTATCGGGGCCGATGACGTGGTCTTCGACAACGAGGCCAACCGGGGCGCCGACACCCAGACCGATTTCACCGAGGAAGACGCCGCGCCGGAGTTCCAGACCACCGAGCAATGGATGCGGTCGGTGGATACCGACATGGGCGATTTCCTGCGAACCCGCTTCTTGCAGGAGAATTCTGCGGGAGGCTCCCAATGACCGCCGCGCCCCGATCCCGTTTATCGCGCCAGTGGCGGGTGCTTGCAGCGGTTCTGATATTCGCCGTTCCCGGTCCGGTTGCTGCACAGGACGACGCGGCCGCGACCGCTCCACCCGCCGAGGCCGTCCAACCGCAGGTGACGGCGGAGCTGACACCGGACACCGCCGTCGTCGGGCAGCCTCTGGTTCTGCGGATCAAGGTTCTGGTGCCCACCTGGCTGCCCGATCCGCCCGCCTTCCCGGCGCTGGATGTGCCAAATGTGATCGTGCGCTTGCCCGAAGGCGCCTCGGGGCCGATCAGCGACTCCGTGGGGGGCGAAACCTGGTCGGGTGTCAGCCGTGCCTATCGGCTTTATCCCATGGTGCCCGGCGACGTCAGCCTGCCGGCCCAGACCATCACCGTGACCTACGCCGATCCGGACACCTCGGCCCCTGTGACGTTCGAGGCCAGCCTCGATCCGGTCCGTTTCACCGCAACGGTGCCCGAAGACGCCGCCGGGCTAGACCCCCTGATCCTCGCCAGCGGCCTGACGCTGGAACAGACCATCGACGGCGCAGATGGGCCGTTGGGCGAAGGCGATGCCGCCAGCCGCAGCGTGACGGCCAAGATCTCGGGCACCTCGGCGCTGTTCATTCCCTCGTTGATCCCACCCGTCAAGTCCGAAGCCGTGCGGGCCTATCCCAAGGATCCGGCCATCGCGGAGACCTCTGACCGGGGCGTGTTGTCGGGCAGCCGGACGGAAACCGTCAGCTATGTCGCGCAATACGGGGGCAGTGTCGAGTTGCCGCCGATCTCGATCAACTGGTTCAACACCGAAACCGGGTCGATGGAAACCGCGCAACTTGAGGGCGTGACCCTGGACGTGGACGCGCCCGGCCCGCCGGTGGCCGCGCGGTTTACGCCGCGCCAGATCGCCTTGCTGATTGGCGGAGTGATCCTGCTGCTGCTTGTGGCTCAGGGTCTGCGCCTTTACGCGTTGCCGCCGTTGCGCCGCCTTCGGGACAGGAGAAAGACCGCGTGGGAGGCCAGCGAAGGCTATGCGGCGCGTGGGGTCCGGCAGGCCATCGGGCGGAAGGATCTTTCCGCCACCCATTGCGCGCTTGCCATCTGGTCCGACAGATGTCCGGGGCATGACGCGCCAGACCTTGAGAGTGCCTTGGCAGGGATCGGAGCAGGCCGCTATGGTGATATGCCCGATGGCGGCGGCGACTGGTCGGCGGTGTCGGCGGCCTTCCAGGCCGAACGCCAGCGACGTCTTGCAGGCGCCAGCCATGGTGCTGAGGCCGTGCCGCCGCTCAATCCCAGCTAGGAGGGTAGCCAACTCTGCGCGCCATCACTGCTGCCCGGCGCCGGTGTCCGGGTTCCGGAATGCCCGCCCTGACCCGTTGCTTGGGTCGTGTTAACCTCAGTTACCGAGCACCAAGGCGGGAGGGCACCATGCAGATCGTCATCGGCTATGGCAGCGCGCTGCTCTGCGCGCTTGTGGTCATCTTCGGAGACACGCTGATCAAGCTGGCCGCCGATCAGGGGCAACCGCTGCACGCCCCTGCCGGGCTGGCCGGGCTGTCGCTGTACGTCCTGTCGGGGATGTTCTGGTTTGTGGCCGTGCAACAAATATCGCTGGGGCAGGCCGGGGTGGCTTTTGCCATGTTCAGCCTGCTGGCACTTTGTGCCATCGGCGTGATGGTCTTTGATGAACCGGTGGCCTGGCGCGAGATCGCGGGCATCGGCTGCGCGCTGGCCGCCCTGCTGCTGATGGTGCGCGTTGCCTGATATCTGATCGCGACAGCCCGGCAGTGTGGCGCTAGACTGGACGCGAAATTTCCAAGGGAGACGTCACATGGAAGCCATTCTCGGTCTTGTCATCCTGGTCGCCGATATCTACGCGATCGTGAAAATCATCCAATCCGGTGCCACGACCCTGCAAAAGATCATCTGGGTGCTGGTGGTCGCGATCCTGCCGGTGATCGGCCTGATCATCTGGTATTTTGCCGGGCCCAAGTAGGAGGCTCAGACCACCTGATCGGCGGGCAGCCGGGACGCGAGGATACGGCGGGCATTGGGCAGGTCGTTGGCCTCGGCCCGCGCCTCGGCAGCGTCCGGGGGCAGCCCGTGGTCGCGCCAGCGCGCGATCAGGCGGCTGCGCAGGACGGTCTCGTCGGGCGCGGTCCAGACCGAAAAATCCCAAAGGGTCGCCAGTTTCCGCCAGGGGTCGGCGTCGAACAGCAGATAGTTGCCCTCGACCACGGCGATCCGGTGCAGTGGGGTCACCTCGATCGCCCCGGCGACCGACAGGTCGCGGGACCGGTCAAAGCTGGGCAGGATGACCGACGGCTCGGTCTTCAGGCGCCCGATGGCATGGCAGAAGCCCGCCGCGTCGAAGGTCTCGGGCGCACCCTTGCGAGGCAGCAGGCTGCGTTGTTCCAGCAGGCGGTTGTCCAGATGAAACCCGTCCATCGGCACCAGAATGGCCTCGGCCCCCAGCCGCGCCACCAGCGCCTCGGCCACCGTGGATTTTCCCGATGCGGGCGGGCCGGCGATGGCCACCAGAAGCCGCTGCCCGGATGCGGGCGGCGGCAGGGTGTCGGCGATGGTTGCGGCAAGATCCGGGGGGGAGGGCGGCATGGCGAGCGGTCTTTCCTGCGGCGCCTCACGCAGAGGGCGTCGTTTCCATCCAGAGTCTTTCGGAAGACGTCAGTCGTCGTCCGAAGCGCAGAACATGTCGTAGAGAAGGCCGATCATCCGCTCGGCCCGTTCGTCGCCCAGCGAATAGAATATGGTCTTGCCGTCCCGGCGCGAGCGCACCAGCCCTTCCATCCGCAAACGCGCCAATTGCTGGCTGACCGCCGCCTGACGTTGGCCCAGCAGCTTTTCAAGTTCGGTCACCGATTTCTCGCCCGAGTTGAGATGGCACAGGATCAGCAGCCGGCCTTCATGGGCCAGCGCCTTGAGGAAAGCCGCGGCATGGGCGGAATTGGTCGCCATTTCCGGCGGCAACGGATCCCCGTTGCCAATATCTCTTTCGACTGACGCGAGTTTGTTCATAACGCTCACGTAACCTTTCATGTTCCTGCACCTGTGCGACCACATCGCCCCATCCGGTTGTCGTCTCGATGTCCGATCCGGACAGGCGCACCCTACCGCAGATCGCCCTGGCGGTACTTTCTTTCGAAACGATGGGTCGCGGGAAAACGTACCGATGCAGCGGGATATAACGCTCGTACTGAATATAAACACTTCTTGACCACTTGACAATCACTGCCCCCGGGCGGTGGGGCGGCGCCCGATCAGGGGATCGCGGCGACTGCATGGGCCAGAATGTCGGGGTCGGCATTGCCACCCGTGGCGACGGCAATCACCGGGTCCGAACCAAGGGCGTCGCTGCGATGCAGCGCGGCGGCCAGCGCCACCGCGCCGCCGGGTTCCACCACGATCTTCAGATGCCGCAAGGCCACCGCCATGGCGGTCAGGGCTTCGGCATCGCTGACTGTCAGGCCAGGTCCGCACAGGCGGTGCAGGATCGGGAAGGTCAGGTCGCCGGGTTGGGGGGTAACGATGGCGTCGCAGATGCTGGTGCCGCCGGGGGCATTGCCCAGGATTTTGCCAGCGGCCAGAGACCGGGTGACATCGTCGAAGGCCTCGGGTTCCACCGGGCGCACACACAGGCCGGGCGCCTGTTGTTCCAGCGCCAGCGCGATGCCCGAGGTCAGCCCGCCGCCACCGCAGCAGACCAGAACCTGACCCGTGGTGACGCCCGCCGCGCGCGCCTGTTCGGCCAGTTCCAGCCCGCAGGTGCCCTGTCCGGCGATCACCTCGGGCTCGTCATAAGGGCGCACCAGCCGCAGGTCGCGGGTGGCGGCCAGATGCGCGCCGATCTCTTCGCGGCTTTCCTTCCAGCGATCGTACAGCACGACCTCGGCCCCGTAGGCGCGCGTGCCCTCGACCTTGGCGCGGGGCGCATCCGAGGGCATCACGATGACCGCCGGCAGCCCGGCTTCCTGCGCGGCGCGGGCCACGCCCTGGGCATGGTTGCCCGAGGAATAGGCGATGATGCCGGAACAGCCGCCTTCGGCCGCGATGGCAGTCACGGCGGATTTTGCGCCGCGATACTTGAACGAGCCGGTGTGCTGCAGGCATTCGGCCTTCACCAGCACCCGGCGACCGGCCAGGGCGTTCAACTGTGGCGATTCCAGCAGCGGGGTGCGGCGCAGGAACGGGCGGATGCGGGCCTCGGCGGCGGCGATGACGTCGGGAGTCATGGCAAGCTGTCGATGAATTGGGACAGGGCGCGCCGGGCTTCGGGTTCATCCAGAAACGGTACATGGCCGCGCCGAGGCACCTCGGCATGGATCATGTCCGGACGGCGGCGGCGCATTTCGGCGGCGGTTTTTGCGGGCAGGATGTCCGAATGCTGCCCCCGGATCAGCGCCAGCGGCAGATCGGCGAAAGCGTCGAAGAACGGCCACAGATCCTGCACGTCGCCAGTGGCCGATTGCTCGATCACCGCGTCGCGCAGCTTGGCGTCATAGCGAATGCGCAACCCGTCGTCGGTCTCGGTCCAGATCCGTTCGGCGTGCAGCCGCCAGCGGCCGCGCGGTACGCCGGGGAAGCGGGCGGCGGTGGTCTTGACCAGCGCGTCGGCGGCTTCGTCATAGGTCTGGAACGCGGGCTGGATGCCCAGATAGCCGAAGATGAAGGCCAGCCCCTCGGGGTCGATCTCGGGGCCGATGTCGTTCAGGCAGACGCCGGTCAGGCGGTCCTTGTGGGTGACGGCCAGCGTCAGCGCGATCAGCCCCCCGCGCGAGGTGCCCAGGATCGCCGCCTTGTCGAGCCCAAGGTGATCCAGCAGGTCCAGCGCGTCCAGCCCTTCGCGGCCAAGATTGTAGTTCAGATAGGTCGGATCATGGTCCGACTGGCCGCGCCCGCGGGTGTCCAGCCGGATGATCCGGGCGCGATCCGAGAAGTCGCGCGCGACGAAGTCGAAATCCGCTATGTTGCGGGTCAGCCCGCACAGGCACAGCAGGGCCGGGCCCTCTCCCTCGTCCCGATAGGCCAGCCTCAGCCCGTCCGAGGCGGTGAAATACTGCGGTTCGGGGTGCAGATCGGGGCGGGTGAAGCGGCCCGAGGCCAGCAGGTCGGGAATGCGGCTCAGGTCAGGTTCGATGGCGGCGGGCGGTTCGGGCAGCCGATCCAGCGGCTGGCCCATGCGGTTGACCCAGAGGGTCTGGAACCCATAGGCGGCCGCACTGCACACGTCCCAGCCGTTCGACGAGACGAACAGCACCTCGTCGGCGCGTTTGCCCAGTTGATCGCGCACAAGGTCATAGACTGCCGCGTCGGGTTTGAAGACGCCGCAGCTTTCCACCGACAGCACCCCGTCCAGAAGCCCTTCAAGGCTGGCGGAGCTCACCGCGCCCTCCAGCATCTCGGGGGAGCCGTTGGACAGGATCGCCGTGGTCAGCCCCTCGGCCTTGAGCCGTTGCAGCAGGTCCGGCACCTCGGGGTAGGCGTCCAATTCCCAATACAGGGCCAGCAGGCGGGCGCGCAGCTCTTCGCCTTGCAGCCCGTTGGCCTCCATCGCCCAGTCCAGCCCGTCCTGCGTGACCTCCCAGAACGGGGTGTGATTGCCGGTGACGGCGCGCAGCCAGGAATACTCCAGCTGCTTGGCTCGCCAGTCGCGGGCCAGCGCCTGCCAGACCTCGGCCAGTTGTGGGAACTCGGGCGACTGCGCGGCGGTGCGGGCGGCGGCGGTCACGTCGAACAGCGTGCCGTAGGCGTCGAAGACGACGGTGGTGATGGGCATGGGGTGTCCTTTCGCGGGCGCTGCGCGCTCTATTGCGAGTCCGTTGCGGGGGCGCTGTTGGGCGCGGCGTCGGGGGCCGTGTCTGCGGCGGCCTCAGGGGCTGGTTCAGGTGCGGGAAGGGTCTCGCCATCGATCATCACGCCGTTGCGCCACAGGCCGGTCAGCACCTCGCCCGAGGCGTAGGTGAGCGTGCCTTGTCCTTCGCGCTTGCCGTCCACCAGCGCGCCCTCATAGACATCGCCCGAGGCATAGGTCACCCGGCCTTCGCCGGTGATGGCGCCATCCTGCCAGACCCCGTCATAGATCACGCCATCGGCGCTTTCCCAGCGGCCCGGACCGTGGAACTGATCGTTGCGGAAGGTGCCGGAATAGCGCGAGCCGTCGGGGTAGGTGACCTCGCCCGCGCCATCGCGCACGCCTGCATCCCAGCCGCCAGAATAGCGATAGCCGTCGGGGCCGGTCAGGGTGCCCTGGCCCTGCGGCACGCCGGCCTGAAAGCTGCCCTCGTAGACCACGCCACTGGCATAGCGGCTGGCCCCCTGGCCGTTGATCTCACCCTCCAGCCAGTCGCCTTCGTAGACATCGCCATTGGCATAGGTGACGCGGCCCGCGCCGTGCGGCAGGTTGTTGTCGAACTGGCCTTCATAGACCGAGCCATCGGGATAGGTCAGCCGACCCTGGCCATGATGGGTGCCCGCCACCCATTCACCTTCGTAGCGATAGCCATCGGTGCCGATGAAGGTGCCGGTGCCATTGCGCTCGTCCGCGACGAAGGCGCCTTCATAGATGTCGCTGTTGGCATAGGTCATCTTGCCGTTGCCCGACCGCTGGCCCTGCACCAGCACGCCTTCGTAGACGTCGCCGTTGACATAGGTGACGCGGCCAAAGCCGTTCATCTGGTCGTCGATCCAGGCACCGTCATAGGTGAACCCGTCGGGCATGGTCAGCTTGCCGGTGCCGTTGCGCTTGTCCGACCGCATCTCGCCCTCATAGCGGGCGCCGTCGGGGAAGGTGATGGTGGCGCTGCCGCTGCGCTTTCCCGCGTCCCAGCCGCCGTCATAGACATAGCCGTCGGGGCGGGTCCAGGTGCCGGTGCCGTGGCGCTGGTTGTTCTCGAAGGTGCCCATGTAGACCGAGCCGTCGGCATAGGTGGCCGTGGCCTCGCCGCTGAGCGCGCCCTCGACCCAGGTGCCGATGATGACCGAGCCATCCAGCAGCGCCACCTGGCCGGTGCCCTGCGGCAGGCCGTTCTCGACCTCGCCCTCGTAGATGCTGCCGTCGACGAATTTGGTGGTGCCGGTGCCGGTGCGTTCGCCATCCGCCCAGGTGCCGTCGTACTCATACCCGTTGGGCAGGGTATAGCGGCCCTGTCCATGCGGCTTGCCGTTTTTCATGGTGCCTTCGTAGACGCCGCCGTTGGTGTATTGCTGCGTCACCACCGGACCCAGATCCTGCGCCGAGACGGCATTTGCGACCAGTGCCGCCAGTGCCGTCGCCGCCAATGCCCGTACCGCGCGTTTCCGCCCCATCATGACCTGCCTGCCTTCCCGGTTCTCGTGCCCAAGTGCTAGATCATCGCGCGGGGCGGAGCAACATGCCCGGAACAGGCGCTTCCCCTTACCGCGCCAGCAATTTAAGGAAGGGGCAAGAGCAGGAGACCGCCCATGCCGCAGACCTTTCGCCTGACCCTGGCCCAGATGAACCCGCGCCTTGGCGCGCTGGAGGACAACGCCGCGCTGGCCCGGCAGGCGTGGGAGGCCGGCCGCGACGCGGGCGCCGACATGGTGGCGCTGCCCGAGATGTTCCTGTCGGGTTACCAGACGCAGGACCTGGTGAAGAAACCGGCCTTCGTGGCCGATTGCATGGGCGCGCTCGAGGCGCTGGCGCGCGGTCTGACCGGCGGCCCGGCGCTTGCCATCGGCGCGCCCTGGATGGCCGAGGGCAAGCTTTACAACGGCTATCACGTTCTGAAGGACGGGCATGTGGTGGCGCGGGTGTTCAAGCACGAACTGCCCAATTCCGACGTGTTCGACGAGGTGCGGCTCTATTCCTCGGGCGCGATTTCCGGGCCCTACCGGATCGGGCCGCTGCGGATCGGCTCGCCCATCTGCGAGGACGCCTGGCATCCGGATGTGGCCGAGGCACAGGCCGAAAGCGGCGCCGAGATCCTGCTGGTGCCCAATGGCTCCCCCTATCATCGTGAAAAGCACGACGAACGCCTGAACCACATGGTCGCCCGCACCATCGAGACCGGGCTGCCGATCATCTATCTCAACATGGTCGGCGGGCAGGATGACCAGGTCTTCGACGGCGGCAGTTTCGGGCTGAACCCCGGTGGCGTACTGGCCTTCCAGATGCCGCTGTTCGACACGTCGATCACCCATGTGGATCTGGAAGAAACCCCCGGCGGCTGGCGCATCGTCGACGGCGACCGCCCGGCGCGGCCCGACAGCTTTGCGCAGGATTACCGGGCCATGGTCATCGGCCTGCAGGACTATCTGGCCAAAAGCGGCTTTTCCAAGGTGCTGCTGGGGCTTTCGGGCGGCATCGACTCGGCGCTGGTCGCGGCCATCGCCGCCGATGCGCTTGGCCCCGAAAACGTGCGCTGCGTGATGCTGCCGTCGCGCTATACCTCGCAGACCTCGCTTCAGGATGCAGCGGGCGTGGCAACCCAGCTTGGCTGTCGTCTGGATGATCTGCCGATCTCGGGCCCGGTGGATGCCGCGACCGAAGCACTGGCGCCGCTGTTCGCGGGCACCAAGCCCGACCTGACCGAGGAAAACCTGCAATCGCGGATGCGCGGCCTGCTGCTGATGGCCCTGTCCAACAAGTTCGGCGAAATGCTGCTGACCACCGGCAACAAGTCCGAGGTGGCAGTGGGCTATGCCACGATCTATGGCGATATGGCGGGCGGCTACAACCCGATCAAGGATCTCTACAAGACTCGCGTTTTCGCCATGTGCCGCTGGCGCAACGCCAACCACGCGCCGTGGATGCTGGCCCCGGCGGGCGAGGTCATCCCGCCCCGCGTCATCGACAAGCCGCCCTCGGCCGAATTGCGCGACGACCAGCGCGACGACGACAGCCTGCCCCCCTATGAGGTGCTGGACCGCATTCTGGAGATGCTGGTGGACGAGGACGCCTCGGTCGCCGAGGTGGTGGCGGCAGGCTTTGACCGCGACACCGTCAAGCGGGTCGAGCATCTGCTCTACATCAGCGAATACAAGCGCCACCAGGCCGCCCCCGGCGTGCGCCTGTCGAAACGCGCCTTCTGGCTGGATCGCCGCTATCCCATCGTCAACCGGTGGCGCGACAAGGGCTGACGGGGCGCGCCGGCCGCCGGGTCACTGCGTCGGGGCCTTGTCACGAAGCTCTTGAATATCCCGCTTGAGTTGCTCCAGCTTTTCCCGCTCCTCATCGGTCAGGTCGCCGCCTTTCAATGCGGTTTCGATCGCATCCAATAAGTAGTTGATTGCAGTCAATGCCGCCCGTTGTCCGCCGGAAACCGAGCCGAGATGAACCCAGAGTTCGGTGGGATCATAGGCGGCCTCCTCGTCTGCCTTGAGCCGCGCGGCCAGATCTGCAAGCTCCGTGAGTTTTTCCTTGTCCAGACCGCCAAGCGCTGCGAGGTCCCAGAATGAGATCAATTCAGCAGTGGGATCGCCAGATGAACCGGTCGGCGGTTTTCCCATGAGGGTTGTGAACAGATCAGCGCCATAGTCGAGTCGGGCTTTGCTGCGTATCTTAGCTTTGTAATGTGGCAGTGCTTTCTGAGTGAAGAAAAGAATCAGAATCACGACAATTGCTGCAACAATCGCGATTTCAGTCATTGTCACGGCAAAAAAGCCGCGCGGAAAGATAATCAGCATTGGCAGATAGAGTATTCCAAGGGCAATTGTCGCGGCCGTTGCTGCGGTGATCTGAACCCGGCAACTTGGTTTGACGATAGGGTCCGAATAGAACAGCTCGCTTACATAAATCGCGAAGCCGATGATGATCACCATCGCAGCAACAGAAACAATGAGCATGTCTGGCGGGATCATGGCACGGGCCTCCTCGGCGGTTATGCTGCCCTAACGTAAACCATTTTCCGATTTTCGGGAACCGCGCGTCAGGAACGCAATTCCGACGCCCATCAAGATTGCGCATGAAGTTCACTCTTTGTTCACAGTTTCTCATTGGAGACTCGCCGCCGATCCCCTAGGTTATGCGGATATCGTCGAGGTGGGTCATGGCCGAGCAGAAGAACATCGAGGTGCGCGGCGCGCGCGAGCACAACCTGAAGGGCATCGACGTGGATATTCCGCGCGATCAGCTGGTGGTCATCACCGGGCTTTCGGGGTCGGGAAAATCCTCGCTGGCCTTCGACACGGTCTATGCCGAGGGGCAGCGCCGCTATGTGGAAAGCCTGTCGGCCTATGCCCGGCAGTTCCTCGACATGATGGAAAAGCCCGACGTGGATCACATCTCGGGTCTCAGCCCGGCGATTTCCATCGAACAGAAGACCACCTCGAAGAACCCGCGCTCGACCGTTGGCACGGTGACCGAGATCTACGACTACATGCGGCTGCTGTTCGCCCGGGCCGGCACGCCCTATTCGCCCGCCACCGGCAAGCCCATCGAAGCGCAGCAGGTGCAGGATATGGTCGACCGGATCATGGAGATGGAAGAGGGCACGCGCGGCTATCTGCTGGCCCCGATCATCCGCGACCGCAAGGGCGAATACCGCAAGGAAATGCTGGAACTGCGCAAGCAGGGCTTCCAGCGGGTCAAGGTGGATGGCGAGTTCTACGAGTTGGACATGCCGCCGAAGCTGGACAAGAAGTTCCGCCATGACATCGACGTGGTGGTGGACCGGATCGTCGTGCGCGAAGGTCTGGAAACCCGGCTGGCCGACAGTCTGCGCACGGCGCTGGATCTGGCCGATGGCATTGCCATTCTGGAAACCGCCCCGAAAGACGGCGAGCCCGAGCGGATCACCTTCTCGGAACGCTTCGCCTGTCCGGTGTCGGGCTTCACCATTCCGGAAATCGAACCGCGCCTGTTTTCCTTCAACGCGCCCTTCGGGGCCTGCCCGGATTGTGACGGTCTGGGGATGGAGTTGTTCTTCGACGAACGGCTGGTGGTGCCGGATCAGACCCTTCAGCTGTACGACGGGGCCTTGGCGCCGTGGCGCAAGGGCAAGTCGCCCTATTTCCTGCAAACCATCGAAGCCATCGCCCGCCACTATGAATTCGACAAGGCGACGCCGTGGAAGGATCTGCCCGCCCATGTGCAGCAGGTGTTCTTGCACGGCTCGGGTGAGGAAGAGATCGAGTTCCGCTATGACGACGGCGGCCGGGTCTATCAGGTCTCCCGCGTGTTCGAAGGGGTCATCCCCAACATGGAGCGGCGTTATCGCGAAACCGACAGCAACTGGGTGCGCGAGGAATTCGAACGCTACCAGAACAACCGCCCCTGCCACACCTGCGAAGGCCATCGTCTGCGCGCCGAGGCGCTGGCCGTCAAGATCGCGGGCGTTCATGTGGGGCAGGTGGTGCAAATGTCGATCCGCCAGGCGCTGGACTGGGTCGAGGATGCGCCGAACCATCTGACCAAGCAGAAGAACGAGATCGCCCGCGCCATCCTGAAGGAAATCCGTGAACGGCTGGGCTTCCTGAACAACGTCGGCCTTGAATACCTGACGCTGTCGCGCAACGCCGGCACCCTGTCGGGCGGCGAAAGCCAGCGGATCCGGCTGGCCAGCCAGATCGGCTCGGGCCTGACCGGGGTGCTCTATGTGCTGGACGAGCCGTCCATCGGCCTGCACCAGCGCGACAACGACCGGCTGCTGACCACGCTGAAGAACCTGCGCGATCAGGGCAACACGGTGATCGTGGTGGAGCATGACGAGGAAGCCATCCGTGAGGCAGATTACGTCTTCGACATCGGTCCCGGCGCCGGGGTGCATGGCGGCGAGGTGGTGGCCAAGGGCACGCCCGCCCAGATCATGGCGACCGAGGCCAGCGTCACAGGCGACTATCTGGCCGGACGGCGCGAGATCGCCGTGCCCGCCACGCGCCGCAAGGGCAACGGCAAGAAGGTCAAGGTGGTCAAGGCCACCGGCAACAACCTGAAAAACGTCACCGCCGAGTTTCCGCTGGGCCGTTTCGTCTGTGTCAGCGGCGTGTCGGGCGGCGGCAAGTCGACCCTGACCATCGAAACCCTGTTCAAGACCGCCTCGATGCGGCTGAACGGGGCCCGCCAGACCCCGGCCCCCTGCGAGACCATCAAGGGGTTGGAGCATCTGGACAAGGTGATCGACATCGATCAGCGGCCCATCGGGCGCACGCCGCGCTCCAACCCGGCCACCTATACCGGGGCCTTCACCCCGATCCGCGACTGGTTCGCCGGGCTGCCCGAGGCCAAGACGCGCGGCTACAAACCGGGGCGGTTCAGCTTCAACGTCAAGGGCGGGCGCTGCGAGGCCTGCCAGGGCGACGGCGTCATCAAGATCGAGATGCACTTCCTGCCGGACGTCTATGTGACCTGCGAAACCTGCCACGGCGCGCGCTACAACCGCGAAACGCTTGAGGTGCAGTTCAAGGGCAAGTCCATCGCCGACGTGCTGGACATGACCGTCGAGGACGCGCAGCAATTCTTCAAGGCGGTGCCATCGATCCGGGACAAGATGGATGCGCTGATGCGGGTCGGGCTGGGCTACATCAAGGTAGGCCAGCAGGCGACCACCCTGTCGGGCGGCGAGGCGCAGCGGGTGAAGCTGGCCAAGGAGCTGTCCAAACGGTCGACCGGGCGAACCCTCTATATCCTCGACGAACCGACCACCGGCCTGCATTTCGAAGACGTGCGCAAACTGCTGGAAGTGCTGCACGAACTGGTGGAGCAGGGCAACACCGTGGTGGTGATCGAACACAACCTCGACGTCATCAAGACCGCCGACTGGATCATCGACATTGGTCCCGAGGGCGGCGACGGCGGCGGCGAGATCGTGGCCAAGGGCACGCCCGAGAAGATCGCACAGGAAGCGCGCAGCCACACCGGGCGCTACCTGAAGGGCATGCTCGATCCCCGGCGCCGGGTGGCGGCGGAATAATCAGTCGCGGGCGCCGGGGTTAGCCAATTCGGTGACCACCTTGGCGCCGCTTTCCAGCGTGCGGTGCACCGGGCATTTGTCGGCAATCTCCAGCAATTTGGCGCGTTGCGCGTCGTCCAGATCGCCCTCCAGCCGGATCAGCCGATGGAAGGTGTCGATGCGCGGGGTCACCCCGGCATTGGCATCCTGGGCGTGCATCTTGTCGTGGGAGACATCCACCGACACATGGTCCAGGTCCCAGCCCTTGCGCCGCGCGTACATGCGGATGGTCATCGAGGTGCAGGCGCCCAGACCGGCGGCCAGAAATCCATAGGGCGACATGCCCCGGTCGGTGCCGCCATAGGCCAGCGGCTCATCGGCCAGCGCGTGATGCTTGGGGCCGCTGGATACATCTTGCAGGAAGCCGTCGGGGTCGGCCTCGGCCACCCGGATGATCCCCTCGGGCACGCCGGGCGGCGGCGCGGGCGGGCGCAGGTCCAAATAGCGTCTGGCCCATGCGGCAATGACTTCGGCGGCGTATTCGGCATCGGCGGGACGCGAGATCAGATGGTCAGCCTCGTCCAGCGTGACGAAGCTTTTGGGATGGCGCGCGGCCTGGAAGATCTGGGCGGCGTTTTCAATGCCCACCACCGCGTCGCGCGGCGCGTGCAGAACCAGAAGCGCCTTGCCCAGATGGCCAATGGCCTCGGTCAGCGAGGCGTTCGAGATATCCTCGACAAAGCCCTTGCCGATGCGCACCGGGCGGCCGCCCAGCGAAACCTCGGCCACGCCATCCGTGGTGATCCGCTCCAGCGCACCGCCGAAATTATGGGTGACATGGCCGGGATCGAAGGGCGCACCCAGGGTGGCCACGGCGCGCACCGACGGGATCTGGGCGGCAGCCCGCAACACCGCGGCCCCGCCCAGCGAATGGCCGATCAGAAGATCCGGAGACAGTCCGCGCGCGTCCAGCGCCCGCGCCGCCGCGACCAGATCGGCGACGTTGGAGGAAAACGTGGTGTTCTCGAATTCGCCTTCGCTGTGGCCCAGCCCGGTGAAATCGAACCGCAACACCGCGATGCCCATGGCCGACAGGCGTCCGGCAATGCGGCGCGCGGCGGCGATATCCTTGCCGCAGGTGAAGCAATGGGCAAACAGCGCCGTGGCCAGCACCGGCCCATCCGGCAGATCCAGCTGTGCCGCCAGACGCAAGCCGTCCTGCCCTTCGAAAGTGAAGCGTTCTGTCGCCATGACGACCCCGTCGTTTTGAGAGTGTGTCAAAGATGCGGCAGGGCCGGGTCGTGGACAAGGGCGGTGGCCATGCTGTCACGCAAGGGTGACAGTTCGCGAGGCCGGGCGCAGAAATGTTGACATCTGCGCCGCGATGCCCCATGTGCCCCTCAAGGCCACTGCCGCGTGAGCAGTAAGCCGCCCCGTGCATCGGGACGACGGCATAGGCCTGACATCGTTTTCTGGTTCCATTTCACGCAGGGGTCAGGGCCCCATTCGGCGCGCAAGGCGTGCCGCTCCGGGCGTCCACTGCAACCGCCGCTGCATTTGGCAGACGGCACAAGCAGGCGTTGTTGTGCCTGCCGAAAGGACGATCCTTCATGGATTTTGACATGCTGGGCCTTGCGCCCCGCCTTGTGGCCAAGCTGAAAGACCTTGGCATTACCGACCCGACACCCATTCAGACCCAGGCCATCCCGCACGCCATGAACGGCCGTGACGTGATGGGTCTGGCGCAGACCGGCACCGGCAAGACCGCCGCCTTTGGCCTGCCGCTGCTGCATGTGATCTCGGGCATGGGCTCGAAACCCGCGCCCAAAAGCGTGCGTGGCCTGGTGCTGGCCCCGACGCGGGAACTGGCCAAGCAGATCGCCGACAACCTGATGGCCTATTCCGCCGGCGGCCATGTCCGCATCGGTCTGGTGGTTGGGGGCGTGTCCATCAACGCCCAGATCAAGCGGCTTGAGCGCGGCACCGACATTCTGGTCGCCACCCCGGGGCGGCTTCTGGACCTGCTCGACCGCAAGGCCGTGTTCCTGGACCAGACCCGGTTCCTGGTGCTGGACGAGGCCGACCAGATGCTGGACCTGGGCTTCATCCATGCGCTGCGCAAGATCGCGCCGCTGCTGGCGCCCGAACGGCAGACCATGCTGTTCTCGGCCACCATGCCCAAGCAGATGGCCGAGCTGTCGAATGCCTATCTGACCGACGCCGTGCGCGTGGCCGTCAGCCCTCCGGGCAAGGCCGCCGACAAGGTGGACCAGTCGATCCATTTCGTCGCCAAGGCCGGCAAGACCGACCTGCTGATCGACTTGATGCGCAAGCACAATGAAGATCGCGCACTGGTCTTCGTGCGCACCAAGCACGGGGCCGACCGTCTGGCGCGGCATCTGGAAAAAGCCGGGTTTGCGACCTCGGCCATTCACGGCAACCGCAGCCAGGGCCAGCGCGACCGCGCCATCACCGCCTTCAAGGCTGGTCAGATCAAGGTTCTGGTCGCCACCGATGTGGCCGCGCGCGGCATCGACATTCCCGATGTGCGGCACGTCTACAACTACGACCTGCCGAATGTGGCCGACAATTATGTCCACCGCATCGGCCGCACCGCCCGTGCCGGGGCCGACGGCTGGGCCGTGGCCTTCTGCGCCCCCGACGAGATGGGCGAGCTGCGCGACATCGAGCGGACCATGAAGACCTCGATCCCGGTGGCCGGAGGCACGCCGTGGGAAGATGTCAGCCCGCCCGCCCGTGGTGGTGGTGGCAAGGGTCGGGGTGGACCCCGTCCGGGGCGCGGCGGCGGCAAGCCGCAAGGCAGCAGCAAGCCTGCCGGTGCCCGCAGCCGCTCGCGCCGCAAGGGCCCGCGCAAGGCGGCCTGATCCGGATCACAGACACCAAAGGGGCGCCATCGGGCGCCCCTTTGCGTTTCGCGGAAGCTTCGAGCCCCCTCACATCTGCGGCGCCGTGATCGGCACCGCCGGGTTCAGCAGCGGCTGGATCGCGAAGGGAAAGGCGTCCTCGGGGGTCACCGTGACCTCGACCGCGTGCATGTCCTTGGACCCGAAGGTTTCCAGCGCCATCACATGCGGGCTGGTCTTGGGGAAGGGGCGGAACATGCGGAATGTATGGCTGTCGCCAAACACCAGCAGCACCGGCTTGCCGAAGCCGTTGGCCAGGCGGACCAGCTCAGACCCGAAATTCTGAAAGCCGGAATGCCGCACGAAAGCCTCCGGATTCGACGAGGTGCCGAAACCAAACTCGAACATGTCCGCGTGGATCGCCAGAACGATGGCGGCGGCATTGTCGGCGGCGGCAAAGCTGGCCTTCAGCCAGTCAAGGTTGGCGGCATCGCGGGCCATGAATTCCGCGACCGCGCTGGGATCCCGGATTTCGAAGTTGTTGTTCGAGCCGACCACATGGGTGGTGATGAACATCACGTCGTTCAGAAGAAGCCGCGTGTTCTCGGGATAGCCGGCATCGCCCTGATGGGTCACCTCCACCGGGGCCTGGCCAAAGCTGGTGGCGGGATCGACGTAATAGGTGTTGCGGATGTAGTCCAGACGTTCCAGCGGGTCGAAGCCGCCCGCCTTGGCGCGGTGACAGTCGGTCCATTCGTTGTCGCCGGGGGAATACAGCGTCGGTGCAGCAAAGCTGTTCAGGAAGTCAAGCTGATCGTCCAGCATCTGGTCAGAGCAGGGGGTCGAGCCCGACTTCGTGTCGCCCACATGGACGACCAGCGTCGGGTCTTGCGCATTGATGGTGTCGATCATCGTGCGGAATGGGGCATAGACGGCTTCGGGCGCGCCATAGGGGGCGTCGCCCAGCAGGACGAAGGAGAACGGCTCGGCGGCGGTTGCCGCAGAGGCGGTGGCCAGAAGGGAAGACAGCAGCAGGGGCTTGAACATCGCAACCTCGGTAAATCATGTCAGGGTTTGCGAGCCTTAGGCCGGGCCTGTGTCACGGGCATGTCTGCGGCGTGACAGTTGCACAACGAAAAAGGGCGCCCCGAAGGACGCCCCCAATCTTGCGTGCCGAGATACTCAGCAGCTGTAGTACATCTTGAATTCCACCGGGTGCGGCGTGTGCTCGTAGGCGTAGACCTCTTCCCACTTGAGATCCATGTAGCCTTCGATCTGGTCCTTGGTGAACACGTCGCCGGCCAGCAGGAAGTCGTGATCGGCGGCCAGGCTGTCCAGGGCTTCGCGCAGCGAGGCACAGACGGTCGGGATCCCGGCCAGTTCTTCCGGCGGCAGGTCGTACAGGTCCTTGTCCGAGGCTTCGCCCGGATGGATCTTGTTCTTGATGCCGTCGAGGCCGGCCATCAGCAGTGCCGCGAAGCACAGGTAGGGGTTGGCCGCGGGATCGGGGAAGCGGGCTTCCACGCGCTTGGCTTTCGGCGACTCCGCCCACGGAATACGAACACAACCCGAACGGTTCCGAGCCGAATAGGCGCGCAAAACCGGCGCTTCAAAGCCCGGGATCAGGCGCTTGTAGCTGTTGGTCGACGGGTTGGTGAAGGCGTTCAGGGTCTTGGCGTGCTTCAGGATGCCGCCGATATAATACAGCGCCTCTTCCGACAGGTCGGCGTATTGGTCGCCTGCGAACAGCGGCTTGCCGTCCTTGAAAATCGACATGTTGACGTGCATGCCGGTGCCGTTGTCGCCGGCGATCGGCTTCGGCATGAAGGTCGCCGATTTGCCATAGGCCTGCGCCACGTTGTGGATGACGTATTTGTACTTCTGCAGTTCGTCCGCCTGATGGGTCAGCGACCCGAAGATCAGGCCCAGTTCGTGCTGGCAGGAGGCCACTTCGTGGTGGTGCTTGTCGACCTTCATGCCCATGCGCTTCATGGTCGAGAGCATCTCGGAGCGGATGTCCTGCGCATCGTCGACCGGGTTCACGGGGAAGTAGCCGCCCTTGACGCCCGGGCGATGGCCCATGTTGCCCATTTCGTATTCGGTGTCGGTGTTCCACGACGCGTCTTGCGCGTCCACCTGGTAGGACACCTTGTTGATGTCGACCTGGAAGCGCACGTCGTCGAACAGGAAGAATTCAGCTTCCGGACCAAAATATGCAACGTCACCGATGCCGCTGGACTTCAGGTAGGCTTCGGCCTTCTCGGCGGTGCCGCGCGGGTCGCGGGAATAGGGTTCGCCGGTGTCGGGCTCGACGACCGAGTTGTGGATGCACAGCGTCTTTTCTGCATAGAACGGATCCATGTAGGCGCTGTCGGTGTCCGGCATCAGTTTCATGTCGGATTCTTCGATCGACTTCCAGCCGGCAATCGACGACCCGTCGAACATGAAGCCTTCTTCCAGGAAGTCTTCGTCAACCTGGTCCGCCAGCACGGTGACATGCTGCAGCTTGCCGCGCGGGTCGGTGAAGCGGATGTCGACGTATTCGACGCCTTCGTCCTTGATCGTCTTGAGAACTGCGTCCTTGCTCATGGACCGTATCTCCCCTTTGCTAGTTGAACTTGATCCCGAACGGGGCAGCCGTGCGGGGTACTTTCGATTGAATGGCTTACAGCGCCGCGTCCCCGTCCTCGCCGGTGCGGATGCGGATGGCCTGCTCGATGGTTGACACGAAGATCTTGCCGTCGCCGATCTTGTCGGTCTTGGCGGCGTTCAGAATGGCCTCGACGGCGCCATCCAGCTGGTCGTCCGACAGCACGACCTCGATCTTCACCTTGGGCAGGAAGTCCACCACGTATTCGGCGCCACGGTACAGTTCCGTATGGCCTTTCTGGCGGCCGAAGCCCTTGACTTCGATGACCGACAGGCCCTGAACGCCAATCTCCTGCAGCGCTTCTTTCACTTCATCAAGTTTGAACGGCTTGATGATGGCTTCGATTTTCTTCATGCCTGAGTCCCCCGCGCCGGAATGTGTTTCGAGCGTCAGAACACTTTAACCGGGGGGCCACAATTGGCTAGGGTCGCCGTGTTTCACCGCGTCGCGGGATTCCCCGTCGTGATGTCAAAAATTGAGCGTACTGCACAACAAGTGAGCAAAATGAAAACTTCGGCTACAGGCGGAAACGACGAAATCCTGACCGCTGCACAAATGCAGGCGCTTGAAAAACAGGCAATGGCCTCGGGAATGGTCACTGGAATCGCCTTGATGGAGCGCGCCGGCGAAGGCGTCCTGCAGGCCATTTCCCGGCAGTGGCCCGACGTATTGGCCGCGCCCGGGCGTGCCTGCATCCTGTGCGGTCCGGGCAACAATGGCGGCGACGGTTATGTCATCGCGCGGCTGTTGCAAGGGCAGGGGTGGGCGGTGACCGTGGTGGCACTTGGCGCCACGGACAGGCTTCCCCCCGACGCGCAAACCAATCATGATCGCTGGACGGCGCGCGGCGAGGTCATGCCATGGCCGGAAGCGGCTTCGGCCATGGAAGGGGCGGATCTGGTGATTGACGCAGTGTTCGGGATCGGTCTGACCCGTCCCCTGTCGCCCGCGGTGGCGCGCGTGATGGATCAGGTGCCGCGCAAGGCCCGCCGGGTGTCGGTCGACGTGCCCAGCGGGATACTCGCCGACGGCCAGACCCTGACCCGTGATGCCGCCTTTCCGGCGGAACTGGCGGTGACCTTTCATTGCCGCAAGCCGGTGCATGTGGCGCTGGCCGATTCGGGCATGGCCGTTGCCATCGCGGATATCGGGCTTTGACCCGCATGCCGCGCACCGGACTGTCTCCGGCCCTGATCGCGCGCCTGTCGAAACGGGCCGATCAGCACAAGTACGACCACGGTCACGCGTTGATCCTGTCCGGCGGGCCGGGCCGGGGCGGGGCCGCGCGACTGGCCGCCCGTGCCGCGCTGCGCGTAGGGGCGGGGCTGGTGACGCTGGGATGCCCGCCCGAGGCCCTGGCCGAGAACGCGGCCCAGGTGACCGCCATCATGCTGCGCCCGCTGGACGGCTCGGCCGGTCTGGAAGAGGCGCTGGAAGATCCGCGCCTGAACGCCATCTGCATGGGGCCGGGTCTGGGCATTGCCACGGTCAGCCGCAACCATGTGCGCGTGGCATTGGCCAGCCGCCGCCCGGTGGTGCTGGACGCCGATGCGCTGACCTCCTTTGCCGACGATCCCCGCGCCTTCTTTGCACTGCTGCATTCAAACGCGGTGCTGACCCCGCACATGGGCGAGTTTGCACGGGTCTTCCCGGATCTGGCCAAAGCGTTGCAAGCCGACCCCCGCGAATCCCGTCTGGAAGTGCGCCGTGCGGCGGTGACCCAAGCGGCGGCCCGCTGCGGGGCAACAGTGTTGCTGAAGGGCGAGGTAACGCTGATCGCCGATCCCTCGGGTCATCTGGCCGAACTGCATCTGACCGGCAAGGCGGCGGCCCCCTGGCTGGCCACCGCAGGCTCGGGCGATGTTCTGGCCGGGCTGGTGACGGGGCTTCTGGCGCGCGGATTTTCCCCGTTTCAGGCGGCTGAAACCGGTGCCTGGCTGCATGGCGCGGCGGGCCGCCATCTGGGGGCCGGGCTGATTGCCGAGGACCTGCCCGAAGCCCTTCCGGCGATCTTTGCGCAATTGGGGGTCTGACAAGGCCGCCGCGCGCACGATTCCCCCTCGCATCCCTTTTCCGCCTTTGTTAGAAGGCCCGGAACTTGCGGGTCGCGCTCTGTGGCCCGTGCGGATTTTCGCGGGTGTGGCGAAATTGGTAGACGCACCAGATTTAGGTTCTGGCGCCGCAAGGCGTGGGGGTTCAAGTCCCTCCACCCGCACCACGAGACGAATGAAGGACAAAGCACATGCAGGTCACCGAGACCCTGAAGGACGGCCTCAAGCGCGGCTACGAGATCACGCTGACAGCCGCCGAGCTGGACAGTAAGGTCAACGAGAAACTGGCCGAAGCGCAGCCCGAAGTCGAAATGAAGGGCTTCCGCAAAGGTAAAGTGCCGATGGCGCTGCTGAAAAAGCAGTTTGGCCCGCGGGTTCTGGGCGAAGCGATGCAGGAAAGCATCGATGGCGCCATGTCCTCGCACTTCGAGGAAACCGGCGATCGCCCGGCGCTGCAGCCCGAGGTCAAGATGACCAACGAGGACTGGAAAGAAGGCGACGACGTGATCGTGGCGCTGAACTACGAAGCGCTGCCCGAGATCCCGGAAGCCGACCTGAAGTCGATCACGCTGGAAAAGCTGGTGGTCAAGGCTGCCGAGGCCGACGTGGAAGAAGCTTTGGCGAACCTCGCCTCCACCGCGCAGGATTTCGAAGATCGTGACGAAGGTGCGGCGGCCGAGAAGGACGATCAGGTCGTGATCGACTTCCTTGGCAAGGTCGATGGCGAGCCCTTCGAAGGCGGTGCCGCCGAGGATTACCCGCTGGTGCTGGGGTCGAACTCGTTCATTCCGGGCTTTGAGGATCAGCTGATCGGCGCCGTGGCCGGCACCGACGTGAATGTCGAGGTGGCCTTCCCCGAGGACTACCAGGCCGAGCATCTGGCCGGCAAGGCCGCGGTGTTCGAGTGCAAGATCAAGGCGGTCAAGGCGCCCAAGGCTGCCGAGATCGACGACGAACTGGCCAAGAAGTTCGGCGCCGAGGATCTGGCCGCGCTGAAAACCCAGATCGGCGAGCGTCTGGAAGCCGAGTACGCCGGTGCCGCCCGCGCCGTGATGAAGCGCGCGCTGCTGGACAAGCTGGACGAGCTGGTTGATTTCGACCTGCCGCCGAGCCTGGTCGAGGCCGAAGCCAAGCAGATCGCGCATCAGCTGTGGCACGATGAAAACCCGGACGTTCAGGGTCACGATCACCCGGAAGTCGAGCCGACCGAAGAGCACACCAAACTGGGCGAGCGCCGTGTGCGCCTTGGCCTGTACCTGGCCGAACTGGGCCAGAAGAACGAGGTCGAGGTCTCCGACGCCGAAATGACCCAGGCGATCATGAGCCAGGCACGTCAGTATCCCGGTCAGGAGCGCCAGTTCTTCGAATTCGTGCAACAGAACCAGCAGATGCAGCAGCAGCTGCGCGCGCCGCTGTTCGAGGACAAGGTCGTCGACTACATCTTCGAACTGGCCGAGATTGCGGAAAAGGAAGTCTCGAAGGACGACCTGCAGGAAGCTGTGAAGTCGCTCGAAGACGAGTAACTCCCAAGACAGTCACGCACACAGGCCGCCCCCTTCGGGGCGGCCTTTTTCGTGGGGGGCGTGCGGGGGATCCGAACCGCGTGGCTTAGCCGGGTTCGCCGGGCGATGGGGCCAGCCGGCAAGGGCGGCGGCGCGCAGACACGAAAAAGCCGCGCCTGAGGGCGCGGCTTTTCCTGAGGTCGTATCGACGCGAAGCTTACTTGTCTTCGGTCAGGTCCGGCTGGGGCGTGTTGTCGCCCGACTCGTCGTCGTCCACAGCGGCCGAGCCGATGTCGTCGAACAGTTCGGCGATCTCGAATTCGGCGGCGGCTTCTTCTTCCGCGGCAAGATCCTGGATCGACTTGCCCGAGGCCTGAAGCTCGGCTTCTTCCGGCGAACGGGCCACGTTCAGCTGGATGGTCACGTCGACTTCGGGGTGCAGGGTCACATGCACTTCGTGCAGGCCCAGATCCTTGATCGGCTTGGCCAGTTTGACCTGCTTGCGATCCACGGTGAAGCCGGCCTCGGTGGCCGCTTCGGCGGCGTCACGGGTGCTGACCGAACCGTAGAGGGCGCCGGCGTCAGAGGCAGAGCGAATCACGATGAACTGCTGGCCATCCAGCTTTTCACCCATGGCTTCGGCTTCTGCCTTGGTTTCCAGGTTGTGCGCTTCCAGCTGGGCTTTCTGCTCTTCGAAACGGGCCTTGTTCGCCTCGTTCGCGCGCAGCGCCTTGCCCTGGGGCAGCAAGAAGTTGCGGGCATAGCCTTCCTTGACGGAAACGACTTCACCCATCTGGCCCAGTTTGGCCACGCGTTGGAGAAGGATAACGTCCATTGGTCGGTCTCCTTATTTCACGGCGTAGGGCAGCAGGGCGAGGAAGCGGGCGCGTTTGATGGCACGGGCCAGTTCACGCTGCTTCTTGGCCGAGACAGCGGTGATCCGCGACGGCACGATCTTGCCGCGCTCGGAAATATAGCGTTGCAGCAGGCGGGTGTCCTTGTAGTCGATCTTCGGCGCGTTGTCGCCAGAGAACGGGCACACCTTGCGGCGACGGAAAAACGGTTTTGCAGCCATGGCTTTATGTCCTTTCTATGAACCGATCAGCGACGGCGATCGCCGCGATCACCGCGGTCGCGATCATCGCGCTTCTGCATCTGGACGGACGGGCCTTCGGGGTGTTCGTCGACCTTGATGGTCAGAACGCGCATCACGTCGTCATGCAGGCGCATCAGCCGTTCCATTTCCTGGATTGCCGGCGACGGAGCGTCGGTTTTCAGGAAGGCATAGTGCCCCTTGCGGTTCTTGTTGATCTTGTAGGCCATGGTCTTCACGCCCCAGTACTCGCTTTCGACGACCTTGCCGCCGTTGTCCGCGAGGACGGTGGAGAAGTGCTCGACCAGGCTTTCAGCCTGGCTGTTCGACAGATCCTGCCGAGAGATGAAGACATGCTCGTAAAGCGGCATATCAGCTCCTATGTCAGGGCGCATTTCATAGGACAGGCTCACATGGTTCCGCCCCTGTCCACGAGAGGCTGCGCCGAATAATGGTTTGCGGAACCGCGCCCTTATACAGTTCTTGACCATGGGGACAAGTCCCCGTGCCGCAAATGTCGCCGGGTCGTGCTAGGATGCCCGAGGGGGTTCGTGTCGAGCCGGAGGGGGAATGATGATCGAACGGGGCACCATCGCCATAAACCGGCTGACCGGCAGCCGCTGGGAGGTTCTGGAAGGGGCGGCGGAAACCGGGTCCTGCGGGTTCAGCATCAAGATCACCTGCCAGCCACGCGCCGCACCCGATGTGACGGAACATGTGCATCTGGACTGGGACGAGAATTTCCAGATCGTCGAGGGTCACGCCACTTACAGCCTGCAGGGCGAATCCTATACCGCCGAGGCCGGCGACACGGTGCACATGCCGCCCCGACAAAGCCATGTGCATCCATGGAACGACGGCGACGCACCGCTGGTCTACATTCAGCGCGCGCGCTTTCCGGCGCCGCAGCCCGGCGCCTTCGAAGAAACCTTCGGCGTGTTCCTGACCCTTTTTGGCATGGCGGCCAAGCCCGGCCTTCTGAACCGGCGCGGGATGCCGCGCGACCTGCTGGCCTTTGCCGCGGTGGGGCGGGCGCTGGGACGCTATCGCAATTATGACGCAGCGGTGCCGATCCTGTTGCAGCGGGCGGCCTCGGCCACCTTGGGGCGCCTGGCCGAAGCGCGGGGGATCCCGGCCATCGACCCGGCGTATATCGACCTGGCGCGCCCCGGCCCCGGCGAATAGCGCTCCTCCTGCACGGTGGCCTGTTCATTCCTGAACGGGTCCTGTGAACTGGCGCGGAATTGTCCATTCCGGCGCGCGACCCGATGTCTATCCGCATGAGCACAGCGCTCGTTTCGATATGACAACAAGGGTACAATCATGAAAACCACCGCCCTCGCCGCCGCTTTTGGCCTTGCCACTGCCACCCTCGCCGCGCCGGTTCTTGCCGATGCCGAGGCCTATGTTCTGGATGCCAGCCACAGCCAGATCCTGTTCAGCTATGACCACCTCGGCTTCTCGACGACCTACGGTCTGTTCTCGGGGTTCGAGGGCGAGATCCAGTTCGACGCGGACAACCCGGCGGCGTCCTTGGTGTCGGTGTCCATGCCCGTGACCGCGATGTTCACCGGCTGGGAAGAGCGCGATGCGCACCTGCTGTCGGATGATTTCTTCGGTGCCGATGACGACGATCTGGTGACGTTTGTGTCGACAGGGATCGAGGTCACCGGCGAGACCACCGCGCTGATCACCGGCGATCTGACCCTGAACGGTGTCACCCAGGCGGTTGTGCTGGACACCACCCTGAACCAGGCGGGCGTCCATCCCATGGCCCAGAAACCCTGGCTGGGGTTCGATGCCACGACCGTTCTGAAGCGGTCGGATTTCGGCGTCGACAAGTTCGCGCCCTTCGTCAGCGATGAAGTGGCGGTTCAGATCTCGATCGAGGCGATGCTGGCCGACGGAAACCCGTCGTAACAAACGGACAACGTTTATTCTCTCGAACCAAAAAGGGCCGCCCGATTGGGCGGCCCTTTTTTGCTGTCGTGTTGGCCGAAGTGAAACCACAAGCGGCACCGCCTGACAGGGCCAAACACGAAAGTGTTGGTCAAAGCGGCCGGGGCCGCCTTGACCCAGGTCCCGGCCGGTCAGTTGCGCTGTGCCGTCAGGATGATCGAGACGGTGACCGGAAAGCCCAGCGTCGCATCGTCCTTCTGGGCGGTCGTGCCGATCTCGAAGTCGCGGCGATCCAGCGTCGTCTGGCCGGTCATTTCGGCGGTATCTCCGGTCAACGTGAGGTCAAAGGGCAGGGTGACCGGCACCTCGGTGCCTTTCAGGCGCAGGGTGCCTTCGGCAAGGTACCCGCCGTCGTCCGCAGCGCGGAGAGTGGCGGCAAAATGCGCGGTGGGGAATTGTTCGGCATCGAAGAACTCGGGCTTCACCGCCTCGGCAGTGACCGAACCAAGTGTGACCGAGCCGATGGCGATGTCGACCGCGACAGTGCCCAGATCGGGGCCGGGCGCGTCGGGATCGAAGGCAATATCGGCCGTCCAGTCGGCGAAACTGCCCGCGACATCGGCGCCGAATTGTACCACGCTCAGCCCCAAGGTGCCGCTTTGAACGGTCCAGCCGCTGGCGGTCGGCGCAACCGGTGCCGGGGCCAGTTCGATGGCGCGGGCTTCGGTTTGCGCGGCGGGGGGCCAGCCCAGGGCGGTGCCGGCGGTCATGGCTACGGCCCAGATCAGCAGCGCCATCCAGAACGGGCTGCGGCTGTGGTCGCCGCCGTCCCGCCCGGCCTCGATCCGCCCCGGCAGCATCCGCGCCAGTGTCAGGTCGCGGTCAACGACCTGATGCTTGACCGCCCCGGCGATGTGCAACAGCACGGCGATGCCGAGGATCTTGGTGAAGACCAGGTGCCAGCCTTCGAACACATGCGCCACCGCATCATTCTTGGGCACGAAGGGCAGCGACTGGCCGAAAGGCCACCAGATCGGCGCGAAGCCGGTGGTCGCGGCATGGTGCAGCCAGCCCGACAGCGGCACCAGCACCAGCCCGGCATAGAGCGTCCAATGCACAAGCTCGGCCATGAAATGCTCGACCCGGCGGTCGGGATGCAGCGGGTGCGGCTTGGTCTGGTTCAGCGCCCAGAGGATCCGCGCCAGCGCCACGAAGAAGACGGTCACGCCGACGGTCTTGTGCAGGCTGAACAGCACGCCCTTGATCATCAGGGCTTGCGAGCTGTCATAGGGCCAGCCGTTGGCGATCATGCCCAGCGGAAAGGCGGTCAGGATCAGCAGCGCGGTGAGCCAGTGAAACATCTTGGTCACATTGCCATAGGCATAGGCGGTGTTGCCAAGGGGGGTGGCGTCGGACATGGACGATCTCCGTCAAGAAGCTTTTCGGGAAAGCTAGTGCATTTGTGCGCAGGCCAAAACCGCGCTGACCGCACAGGCGGCCTGCGGGGATGCGCGCGGGTCTGCCGGATTGCGCGCCCTGCGCCGCTGGGCTATCCCGACCGGCAACCAGTGTTCACAGAACCGCGACGGAGGAGCCATGAGCCGCGCATTTGTATTCCCCGGACAAGGGGCCCAGGCGATCGGAATGGGACAGGCCCTGGCAGAGGCCTGCCCGGCCGCCAGGGCGGTATTCGACGAGGTGGACGAGGCTCTGGGCGAGAAGCTCTCCGAGTTGATCTGGACCGGCGATATCGACACCCTGACCCTGACCCAGAACGCGCAACCGGCGCTGATGGCCTGTTCGCTGGCCGCCGTCCGCGCGTTGGAGACCGAGGGCGTGTCCATCGCCGACGGCGCTTTCGTGGCCGGGCATTCGCTGGGGGAATATTCGGCGCTGGCCGCCGCCGGGGCGCTGAGCGTCACCGACACCGCGCGCCTGCTACGCATCCGGGGCAAGGCCATGCAGGCCGCCGTGCCGGTGGGCGAGGGCGCCATGGCCGCGATCCTGGGGCTGGACCTGGCCGCCGTCACCGAGGTGGCCGAAGCCGCCGCGCAGGGCGAGGTCTGCCAGGCCGCCAATGACAATGATCCCGCACAGGTCGTGGTCTCGGGCCACAAGGCGGCCGTCGAACGGGCCACGGTGCTGGCCAAGGAGAAGGGCGCCAAGCGGGCGCTGCTGCTGCCGGTGTCCGCGCCGTTCCACTGCGCCCTGATGCAGCCCGCCGCCGACGTCATGGCCGGGGCGCTGGCCGATGTGACCATCGCTGCCCCCGTTGCACCGCTGGTGGCCAATGTCACGGCGCAGGCAACCTCGGACCCCGAGGCGATACGCGCGCAGTTGATCACCCAGGTGACCGGGGCTGTACGCTGGCGCGAAAGCGTGCAGTTCATGGCCGCAAACGGGGTGACCGAGGTCTGGGAAGTGGGCGCGGGCAAGGCCCTGTCGGGCATGATCCGGCGCATCGAACGGTCCATCGCCTGCACCGCCATCTCGACCCCTGACGATATCAAGGCCGCGCTCGCCTGAGCCGTGCAAAAGAAGGAAGTCACATGTTTGATCTGACCGGAAAAACCGCGCTCGTCACCGGCGCCTCGGGCGGCATCGGGGCCGAGATCGCCCGCACCCTGCACGCCGCCGGTGCCACCGTCGGCCTGTCGGGCACCCGAGTGGAGCCGCTGGAGGCGCTGGCCGCGGACCTGGGCGAACGCGCCCACGTGCTGCCCTGCAACCTGAGCGACGCCGAGGCGGTCAACACGCTGCCGAAACAGGCGGTCGAGGCCATGGGCGGTGTCGATATCCTTGTGAACAATGCCGGCATCACCCGCGACAACCTGTTCATGCGCATGTCCGACGAGGAATGGTCCAGCGTTCTGGAGGTCAACCTCACCTCGGCCTTCCGCCTCAGCAAGGGCGTGCTGCGCGGCATGATGAAGAAACGCTGGGGCCGCATCGTCAACATCAGCTCGGTCGTGGGCGCCACCGGCAATCCCGGACAGGGCAACTATGCCGCCTCCAAGGCGGGGCTGGTGGGCATGTCGAAATCGCTGGCCTATGAGGTCGCCAGCCGCGGCATCACCGTCAACGCCGTGGCGCCGGGCTTTATCGCCACCGCCATGACCGACAAGCTGAACGACGACCAGAAGGGCGCGATACTGGGCCAGATCCCCGCCGGGCGCATGGGCGAGGTCGGCGAGATCGCGGCTGCGGTGCTGTATCTGGCCAGCGCCGAGGCCGGCTACACCACCGGCGCCGTGCTGCATGTCAACGGCGGCATGGCGATGATCTGAGGATGGACGGGAAAGGCGAAAGCGTTTGCCTTCCCCATTCCATATGCTATAGGCCTCGCAACTTGCCCGGGGGCAGGGACCCATTTCTGGGAAAAGTTGAAGGCCCAGTGGCCTGAAGTGGCTCTTCGGAGCTGTTGATCGAGAACGGGCAAGACCCCGAAAGACATAGAGGATATGACATGAGCGACATCGCAGATCGCGTGAAGAAGATCGTTGTCGAGCACCTGGGCGTGGAAGAAGGCAAGATCACCGAAGGTGCCTCTTTCATCGATGACCTGGGCGCCGACAGCCTGGACACCGTGGAACTGGTGATGGCTTTCGAAGAAGAGTTCGGCATCGAGATCCCGGACGACGCGGCCGAAACCATCCAGACCTTCGGCGACGCGGTGAAGTTCATCACCGAAGCTTCCTGAGGCACAAGCGCGATCATCGCGAAACGACGGGCGGTCCCACTGGGGCCGCTTTTTTCGTTTGGGGGTATTGGGGGCGCTGCCCCCGCGACCTGGCGGTCGCTCCCCCGGAGTATTTCGGACAAGAAAAAGGGGGCGTGCGCCCGGAAGCGGCCGCGCGGGGGGGGCTTGTGGAGGAGCGAGTTTAGCGGAAGTGCTTGGAGAGTTTCAGGCCCTGGCCCTGGTAGTTCGATTTGATCTCGGCACCGTAAAGGCGTGAGGGCTGTTCGCTCATCCGTTCATAAACCAGCCGTCCGACCCTTTGCCCGTGTTCCAGCAGGAAGGGCGATTCGTGGCAGCGCACTTCCAGAACGCCGCGCGAGCCCTTGCCGCCGGCGCTGGCATGGCCAAAGCCCGGATCGAAGAACCCCGCGTAATGCACACGGAATTCGCCCATCAGCGCCATATAGGGGGCCATCTCGGCGGCGTAGTCGGGCGGGATGGTGACCGCTTCCTGGCTGACGAGGATGTAGAAGGCGCCGGGGTCGAGGATCAGCCCGTCGCCGTCACTGCGCAGCTCGTCCCAGAAATCGGCGCGCTCATAGGCGGCGATGCGATCCAGATCGATCACCCCGGCATGGGGTTTGGCGCGGTAGCCCACAACGCCGTCTTCGCGCGGGCGTAGATCGACGGAGAACCCCAGGCCCTGATCGATATGGGCCGCGCCGTCCACCAGCGGTTCTGCGGCGTGCAGCGCGGTGAGGGCGGCGTCGTCCAACTCGGCCTTGCCGGCGCGAAAGCGGATCTGGTTCAGGCGCATGCCGGCGCGCACCAGCACGGAAAAGCTGCGCGGGCAGATCTCGGCGTAGAGCGGGCCGGTGTAGCCTTCGGCGATGCGGTCGAACTCGCTGCCCTTGTCGGTGATGACGCGGGTCAGCAGATCGAGCCGACCGGTGGAGCTTTTGGCGTTGGCCACGGCGGTGATGCCGGCGGGCAGGGTCAGGGACTCCATCAGCGGCACCAGGTAGACGCAGCCCTTTTCCAGCACGGCGCCGGCGTCCAGATCCATCCGATGCATCTCGAAGCGGCTCAGACGGTCGGCAACGTTGGCCTGGCTGCCGGGCAGGAAGGAGGCGCGCACCCGGTAGGCGACGCGGCCCAGCCGCAGGTCCAGCGAGGCGGGCTGATACTGGTCTTCGAGGATCGCGGGATCGCCGCTGATCTGACCTCGGTCCACCATGGCGCGGAGGGTCTGGATCGGCAAGACGCCCTGGCGGGCGGGGCTCGGGTCGGTCATGGGCGCGGCAGAGCTCCTTCAGACAAAAGGCCCGCACCCGGAACTGGGCACGGGCCTTTTTGATGGTCGGGCCAGCGAGATTCGAACTCACGACCTTCCGTCCCCCAGACGGACGCGCTAACCAGGCTGCGCCATGGCCCGACGTTCGCGCTGTTTATCATTTCTGGGCGGCAGGGCAAGGCGGAAGATCGCAAAAAATGCAGCCCCGAACGCGGCTCACCAGGGCCGGCTATGCAGCGCTTGCAGGCGGGTGGCGGCGTCGCGCAGGGCGGCGCGATGGGCGGCGGGCAGATCGGCGGGCACAAGGGCACGCAGGGCGTGGCTGGTGCCGGGCAGATAGGGGACAGGAGCCAGCGGCGGAACCTCCACCGGCATGGCGGCTTCGGGTGCTGCCACATCCGCCGGATCAGAGCGATCTTCGGGAGGCGGCATCTGGCTGCTGGCGAAGGTGCCGCTTTGATCCTCGGCCGGGTCCGCGTCTTCGCTGTCGTCGAAGAAGAACCCGATGGGCGGGATGTCCTCGCTCTGCGCCGCAATGGGTATCTCGCCGGGCGCCGGGTCTTCGCCGGACACATCTGTCTGCGGTGATGGGGTGGTGTCTGCTGTCGGTGTGGCAGCGGGCGGGGTCACGCTGTCTGACGTCTCGGGTGCGGCGGCGGCGTCACCGTCTGTTTTCAGGTCCAGCGAGGGGCTGAAGGCCGCGATGGCGACCGTGCCTTCGGTCTGCAGCCGTTCCTGCACCGACTTGATGGTGTGGCCCTCGGTGTGCAGCAGGTGCTTGATGCCGCCCAGCAGGCGCATGTCGTCGGGACGATAATAGCGCCGCCCCCCGGCCCGCTTGACCGGCGCGATTTCGGGAAACCGGCTTTCCCAGAACCGCAGAACATGGGCAGGGGTGTCCAGCCATCTGGCCACCTCGCTGATGGTGCGGAAGGCTTCGGCGGATTTGCGCATCGGTGTCGCGGATCAGCGCTTGTTGCCCTGGGCCACGCGTTCCTTCATCAGGTGCGAGGGCCGGAAGGTCAGGACGCGGCGCGGGTGGATCGGCACCTCTTCCCCGGTCTTGGGATTGCGGCCCACGCGGGCGGCCTTGTCGCGCACGTTGAAGGTGCCGAAAGACGATATCTTCACCGACTCGCCATCGACCAGCGCGTCGCTGAGATGGTCGAGAACCGATTCCACAAGCTGCGCGGATTCGTTTCGGGACAGGCCGACCTCGCGAAAAACGGCTTCGCTCAGGTCCATACGGGTCAGGGTCTTGCCAGTCATCACTCGTCTCCAGGTCCGAGGGCAGGATAGAGAGAGGCGCGAAAGCCTGTCAATGCCTTTGGTGTCAATGGCTTGAGTCGCGCGGCATTTACCAGCGAATGACCACCGAACCCCATGCCAAACCGCCACCGATGGCTTCGACGACCACAAGATCGCCGGGTTTGATCTGGCCGCGGGCCTTGCCAACGGACAGCGCGAGGGGAATCGACGCCGCCGAGGTGTTGCCGTGATCCTGCACCGTGACCACCACGCGCTCCATCGGCACACCCATCTTTTGGGCGGTGGCCTTGATAATGCGCAGGTTGGCCTGATGCGGCACGATCCAGTCCACATCCGCGCCGGTCAGCCCCAGCTTTTCCAGCGCGGTATGCGCGGTGCTGGCCAGTTTCTCGACGGCGTGGCGGAACACTTCCTTGCCCTGCATGCGCAAATGGCCGGTGGTATGGGTCGAGACGCCGCCGTCGACATACAGGATATCGCGGTAGCGGCCGTCGGAGTTCAGGTCGCTGGCCAGGATGCCGCGGTCGGCATTGCTGCCGTCGCCCGTGACACGTTCCAGAATCACGGCCCCGGCACCGTCGCCGAACAGCACGCAGGTGCCACGGTCGGTCCAGTCCATGATCCGGCTGAAGGTCTCGGCGCCGATCACCAGAACGCGCTCGGCCTGTCCCGACAGGATCAGCCCGTTGGCGTTGGTCAGGGCAAAGATGAAACCGGCGCAGACCGCCTGCACGTCATAGGCGAAGCCGCCAGTCATGCCGATCTTGTCCTGCACCATGGTGGCGGCGGACGGGAATGTCAGATCGGCGGTCGAGGTCGCCAGCACGATGGCGTCAATGTCATCCGGTCCCAGGCCGGCATCCGCAAGGGCGGCCTCGGCGGCCTTTGCGGCCATGTCCGAGGTGGTCTCGCCTTCGGCTGCGAAATGCCGCCGTTCGATCCCGGACCGCGACCGGATCCATTCGTCGGAGGAGTCCAGAGTCGCCGCAAACTCGCTGTTTTCAAATACTTTTTCGGGGAGATAGTGGCCAACTCCCCGAATTGCGGCGCGTGTTGTCATTTGTGGGTTCCGTATACCTGCCCGGACGTCCGGCCACCTTGGCCCGTGTCGGAGAGGGATGCAACCCGTGCGGCGATACGTTCCGGGAAATCGGCCTGGCCCAGTTCGGCGGCCAGTTTGATCGCGGCGGCGATGCCGGTGGCATCGGCGGACCCGTGGGACTTCACCACCGTACCGTTCAGGCCCAGAAACACCCCGCCGTTGACCTGGCGCGGGTCGATCCGCTTGGCCAGGCGCCGCAGCGAGGTGATCGCCAGAAGGGCGGCGAACCGCGACAGGATGGTGTGGTTGAAGGCCTCGCGCAGAAGCTCGCGGATCAGCTTGGCGGTGCCTTCGCCGGTCTTCAGAGCGACGTTGCCGGTAAAGCCGTCGGTGATGATGACATCGACGCGATTGGAGGGAATGTCGCCGCCTTCGACGTAACCCACGAAATCGAATTGTGCGGTTTCCGAGGCGGCGGCGATCATGTCATGGGCCAGCTTCAGTTCGGCCCGGCCCTTGTGCTCCTCGGTGCCCACGTTCAGCAGGCCGATGCGCGGGCGCGGCAGGCCCAGCCCGACGCGGGCATAGGAGGTGCCCATCAGTGCGTATTGCAGAAGGTCTTCGGCATCGGCGCGGATGTCGGCGCCCACATCCAGCATCACGTTGAACCCGCCGGAATTGCGCGACGGCCACAGGCAGGCAATGGCAGGACGGTTGATGCCGGGGATCTTGCGCAGGCGCACCATGGACATGGCCATCAGCGCGCCGGTGTTGCCGCAGGACACGCAGACCTGCGCCTCGCCATCGCGCACCGCTTCGATGGCCGACCACATGGAGGTGCCCTTGCCGTTGCGCATGGCATGGCTGGGCTTGGCATCCATGGTCACGACGCCTTCGGCATCGCGCACCTTGCAGCGGCCCGAAAGGTCACGCCGCTTGGCGACCAGCGGTTCCAGCTTGGCCGCGGCCCCATGGACCAGAAAATGGATATCGGGATTGTCGCGGGCCGCCCGGCCCATGCCGGCAATGATTGCGCCGGGGCCCCGGTCGCCGCCCATGGCGTCGACCGAAATCGTGATCGGACCTGATTCGGCACGGACCGAGCCTTGCCGTGTCATCCGTGCCATCATGGTATCCCGGGGTAAGGGGCGGCTTATGCCGCGTCGTCGTCCAGCTCGATTTCCTCAACCAGAGCAACGACTTCGCGATCGTTGTAGTGGCCGCAGGACGGGCACACATGGTGCGGGCGCTTCAGCTCGCCGCAGTTGGTGCATTCGTTCGGATTCCCGGCGACCAGGGCGTCGTGAGCGCGACGGTTGTTCCGGCGGGACCGCGTGACTTTGTTCTGCTGGACAGCCATGTCTCAACCTTCGGATAGGGGCGTGACCTCTCTGACCGGTGTCAGCGGCACGCATGGAAATGAAGTCGGTCTTCTAGCGGTTTTCCGGTGCCGCGCAAGCGGTTTTTTCGGAATCCCGTCAACGACGTGTCAGTTTTCGCCGCCCTTCAGCTTGTCGCGCAACCCGGCCAGACCGGCAAAGGGCTTGGTATCCTCATCGGTCAGGGGTTTCACGCCGGGTTCGGCGAAACTTTGCTCGATGACCTCGGCGCCTTCGGCGCGGGGATAGGGCGGCAGGGCCAGCGACAGCGATTCCTCGAACAGGGCCAGGAAGTCCAGTGCGGCGGGCAGGGGCTCCAGCGCGTCATCTTCGGGCATTTCGATCTCGGCGTCTTCCTCGATCTCGGCCTCGACATAGTCGGCGCGGAACCGCCGCGTCAGCGGCTCGTCGATGCGGCTGCGCACCGGGGCCAGCGTCACCACGCAGGCCTGCGTGACCGTCGCGCCGATCTGGCCATCCAAATCCCAGTCGTGCTGGCCGCTGGGCCGCAGGGTGCAGGTCAGCCGCGCCTTGTCGAGCGCGATCAGACCCAGCCGTCCGGCGGCGGCTTCCATTTCCTCGCGGGTCAGGCGAACGGCAAAGTCATGCGCGCGGCGCTGGCGTAGCGAATCGAGGCGGATCCGGCGATCTGACGCGGGCCGATCGTTCGGGGTTTCCTGTGTCATGCGGCATCCATTCTTGAACACTGGGGGAGGCTTCGCTAATCCGGGTGCCAGATGACGACTTCTCAGGCAAGGCGCAAGATGATGAACGGGCTTTTCCCACGGATCCGCCGCAGCGGCCGATTGGCTGCGGTTGCAGGCGTGCTGCTGGTGGCGGCCTGCCAGCCCATCGTGCGCAATCATGGCTATGTGCCGCCCGAGGATCAACTCTCGGAAGTCTCGGTCGGCCGCGACACCCGCGACAGCGTGGCCGAGAAGATCGGCCTGCCGCTGAACAAGGGCATCGATGGCGACCGGGCCTGGTATTATGTGGCCAGCACCCGCGAAACCTTCGGCGCCCGCGCCCCCAAGGTGGTCGAACGCGAGGTCGTGGCCATCCTGTTCAACGACAACGGCACCGTGCGCAACATCGTCCGTCTGGACGAGCAGGACGGCCAGGTGGTCACCCTGACCGCTCGCGTCACCAATCCGTCGGTTGCCGATCGCGGCCTGCTGCGCCAGATCTTCGGCAATGTCGGTTCGCCCACGGCTGGCGACTTCCTGGAATAGGGTCAGTCGTCCTCGGGCTCGAAGGTCAGGGCCACGCCGTTGATGCAATAGCGCAGGCCGGTGGGCGCCGGCCCGTCCGGGAACACATGCCCAAGGTGCGCTTCGCAACGGTTGCAGTGGACCTCGGTGCGGCGCATGAACCAGCTGCGGTCTTCTTTCTCGCCGACCATCTCGGGGTCGAGCGGCGCATAGAAGCTGGGCCAGCCGGTGCCGCTGTCGAACTTGGTGTTCTGGTGAAACAGGGGGGCATCGCAGCACAGGCAGCGATAGGTGCCGGGCTCCTTGGGGAAATTGTCATGGCTGTGCGCCGGCTCGGTGCCGTGCTTGCGGGTGACCTTGTGGGCCAGCGGCGACAGTTCGGCCTGCCATTCCGCCTCGGTCTTGATGATCTTGTCCATCGGTGGCCTCCTGTTCGGGCGTGGGTCCGGCAGCGGCACGGTCGGTGACGCCGGTTCCCCTGAAACCTAGGGCAGCGGGCGGGCATCGCCAAGACGCACGCAGGCAACCGGGACGCCAGCCACGCGGTTGTGACCGGGCGGGCCGTCTGGCCCTTGATCTTGCGGCACCGCTCCTCTAGCCCGGCGCCATGGCAAACCCTCCCGCGCTCCAGCTCTCCGGCATCTCGCTGACTTTCGGCGGTGATCCGGTCTTCTCCGACCTCGGTCTGGTGGTTCAACCCGGCGACCGTGTGGCCCTTGTGGGCCGCAACGGATCCGGCAAATCGACCCTGATGAAGGTCATGGCCGGCCTGGTCGAGCCTGACCGGGGCGAGCGGGTGGTCACGCCCGGCATCTCGGTGGGCTACATGGAGCAGGATCCCGACCTGTCGGGCTTTGCCACCCTGGGCGATTATGCCGCCAGCGCGCTGGATCCGGCCGAGGCCTACAAGATCGAGATGGTGTCCGAAGGGCTGAAGTTCAGCCCCGACACCGCCATCGCGGCCGCCTCGGGTGGCGAGCGTCGCCGCGCTGCACTGGCCAAGCTGCTGGCCGAAGATCCCGACCTGATGCTGCTGGACGAACCCACCAACCATCTGGATATCGAGGCCATCGGCTGGCTGGAGCAGCGCCTGAAGGACACCCGCGCCGCCTTTGTCCTGATCTCGCACGACCGCGCCTTCCTGACCGCGCTGACACGGGCCACGCTGTGGATCGACCGGGGCGCGGTGCGGCGGCGCGAACAGGGGTTTGCCGCCTTCGAGACCTGGCGCGACAAGACCTGGGAAGAAGAGGATGAGGCGCGTCACAAGATGGATCGCAAGATCAAGGCCGAAGCCCGTTGGGCGGTCGAGGGCATCTCGGCCCGGCGCAAGCGCAACATGGGCCGGGTGCGGGCGCTGAAGGATCTGCGGGCCGACCGCGCCGCCCAGATCCGTCGTCAGGGGGCCGCCGACCTGCAGTTGGCCGCGGGCCAGAAATCGGGCCGCAAGGTGATCGAGGCCAAGGGCATTTCGAAGACCTTCGACGACCGCATCATCCTGCGTCCCTTCGATCTGCGCGTGCTGCGCGGCGACCGGGTGGCCTTCGTCGGGCCGAACGGCGTCGGCAAGACCACGCTGCTGAAGATGTTGACCGGAGAGGTCGCGCCCGACAGCGGCACGGTTTCTCTTGGGTCCAACCTTGAAATGGCGGTCTTCGACCAGAACCGCGCGCAACTGGATCCCGACCTGAGCCTGTGGGAAACCCTTGCGGGCGATCCGACCATGCGGGTGTCGGGACGCGCCGATCAGATCATGGTGCGCGGCACCCCGCGCCATGTGGTCGGCTACCTGAAGGATTTCCTGTTTGACGAGCGGCAGGCGCGCGCGCCGGTACGCTCGTTGTCCGGGGGCGAGAAGGCGCGTCTGCTGCTGTCCAAGATCATGGCGCGCGACAGCAACCTGCTGGTGCTGGACGAGCCGACCAACGATCTGGACGTGGAAACGCTGGACCTGCTGCAGGACGTGCTGGGCGACTACGACGGCACCGTGCTGCTGGTCTCCCACGACCGGGATTTCCTTGACCGGGTGGCCTCGACCACCATCGCCATGGAGGGCGATGGCCGCGCCGTGGTCTATGCCGGGGGCTGGAGCGACTACCGGGCGCAGCGTGCGGAAAACCCGCCGGTGGAGGCACCCCGCCCCAAGACGGCCCCCCGAAAACCCGCGCAAGCCGCGCCGGCGGCCCGGCAGGCTGCGGACAAGGGGCTGAGCTATACCGAGCGGCATCGTTTGGATAAGCTGCCCGCCGTCATCGAACGGCTGGAAGCCGAGATCTCCAAGCTGGAAGAGTTCCTGGCCGATCCGAAACTGTTCACCGAGGCGCCGGTGAAGTTCCAGAAAGCGACCGAGGCGCTGGTGGAACGCCAGACCGCGCTGGCCGCCGCCGAGGATGAATGGCTGACGCTGGAAGAAAAAGCCGCCGACGCCTGAGCCGACCCACTGGCGGTTTCAGGTTGCTGCCCCGTGTGGCCTGACGTTCAGGAGGCAGGCGTTTCGGTGTCGCGCGGACCGGAATAGGCGCGTTCCACCCGCGCCACATGCAGCGAATAGCTGGCATACCAGTCGGCATTCCCCAGCCGTTGCGCTGCCAGATGGCGGGTGTCGGCCTTCCATGCGGCGATGGCCGCTTCATCGGTCCAGTAGCTGACGGTGATGCCCAGACCATCGGTGCCCCTTGCGCTGTCCATTCCCAGGAATCCGGGTGCGTCCCGGGCAAGCGCGACCATGCGCTGCGCCATGGCTTCATAGGCAGGATCGGGGGCGCGCAGCAGCGAGGTGAACACAACCACGTGGTACGGCGGGGTCAGCGGAGGAACCGGGACAGTCATGGTGGCGGACCCTTGGCGCATAAGGTGTGGCGGAATTGGTTTCGCATCATCCCGCGCGCCTGTTTTCAGGGCAACAGGATCTGCGGAACCCCGAACCGAAACACCGCAACCGGCCGCGGGGTCGTTTTCGGTTCAGTCCGCCGCGCCGCTGCGTCGGGCGACGGGCAGTTCAGGCTGATGAATGAGCCTGCGGGTGCCGGACATCAGGTGCTTGCGGGTCAACCACAGCGAAATCAGGCTGGCGCGGTGATGCAGCACCTCGTCGGTCAGCGGCAGGGTCGAGCGGCAGTCGGTGCGGAAGCCTTCGACCAGCTGGTTCAACTCGGCCTGGTCCTGAAGCGTGGACAACCGCAGATGCAGAACCTCTTGCGGGACCGGTATATCCTTGCGTCCTCCCATGAACAGGGCGGTGCCTTGCGTGCGGCCCAAGGCCTGGCAGGCGTGCGCGGTGTTGGCCGGCAGGAAGATCGCGTTATGCGCAGTATACCCCCGCACCTCGCCATCGATGGACAGGCGGCCCTGGCCGCAGGTGAACCACAGCAGCACCGGCACGAGATAACTGCGCGGCGTGTCGATTTCCCATCGGCCCTGGCGGGCCAGTTGCGAGATCGGGACGGCCTTCAGGGGCCGTTGCGTGGAATCTGAGGACTGGCTGTCGAACATGGACTCTCCCTGTCTGGCGTCAGATTACTTACGGGGGAAAGATTCGTCCAAGGCGGGTTTACGAATAGTTTCCAAAACTTGAGACGAATCAGCGGTGTGTTGCCGCAATCACGCTCCGATTGCACAGGCATCCAGCAACTGCCACCCCGTCATGCGACGCCGGAACCACGTGCGCTGCCGTTTGGCGTATTGGTGCGAGGCGATCCTGGCGCGGGCCACGGCATCCGATTCGCTGATCTCGCCACGCAGGAGGGCAACCAACTCGGGCGCGCCAATGGCCTTGGCAGAGGGAAGCGCCGGATCCCAGACCGGCAGGATGGCGCGCACCTCGTCCAGTGCCCCATGTGCCATCATCGCGTCGAACCGCCGGTCGATGCGGGCGTTCAGCCAGACCGGGTCGGCGGCAATCTGCCAGCAGGCGGCCCGATCGGCGGGCAACAGCGCAGGCGGCGTCTCGGCCTGCCAGTCCGCCAGCCCGCGCCCGGTTTGCTGCTGCACTTCCCAGGCGCGCTGCACCCGCATGGGGTTGTTCAGGTCGATCCGTGCCCGCGTGGCCGGGTCCAGATCATCCGCCATCGTCTCCAGCCCGACCCGCGCGCGATGCGCCGATGCCGCTTCGCGAACCTCGGGGCGGGTCGCCGGAATATCCGCTAGCCCCTCGGTCAAAGCCATGAAATACAGGCCTGTCCCGCCGATGATGATTGGCGCGGGGTCGCGTTCCAGGCAGGGCGCAACCTCGCGTAGCCAGTGCCCGGTGGAATAGGCGGCGTCATAGGCGACATGGCCGTAGAGCGCGTGTTCGGCGCGGGCCAGTTCGTCGGGCGCGGGGCGCGCGCTCAGCACCTGCCAGCAGTCATAGACCTGCAACGCATCGGCATTGACCACCACCCGGCCCTGGGCCTCGGCCACGGCCAGCGCCAACGCCGACTTGCCAGAGGCGGTCGGACCCGCCAGAAGGACGGGGCGCGCGGGCGGCAGGGTTTCGAGAAGGTCCTGGATCATGTAATCTGTCGCATGGCAAAGCGCGGCCCCGGATGCAATCCCCGCCGCTGTTGCCGTTGTGCGAACGCATCATATGCCGCGACGCAGCGAAAGTGTGAACGAACGCAATTGAAAGCGCGGCCAACCTGCTTCATTGTGCGGGCGACGTGGAAGAAGGCAGGGCAGAAGTCATGAGTGGCGACGTTTCCGACAGCGGCATCAAGTTCAAGCGGGTGCTCCTCAAGATCTCGGGCGAGGCCCTGATGGGATCGCAGGGCTATGGCCTGCATCCGCCCACCGTGGAACGCATCGCGTCCGAAGTGAAGTCGGTCCACGAGTTGGGCGTCGAGATCTGCATGGTCATTGGCGGCGGCAACATCTTCCGCGGGCTGTCCGGATCGGCCCAGGGGATGGAGCGGACCACAGCCGACTACATGGGCATGCTGGCCACCGTGATGAACGCGCTGGCCATGCAGGGCGCGCTGGAAAGCATGGGGGTCTATACCCGTGTTGTCAGCGCCATCCCGATGGATCAGGTCTGCGAGCCCTACATCCGCCGCCGCGCCGTGCGCCACCTGGAAAAGAAGCGCGTGTGCATCTTCGCCGCCGGCACCGGCAACCCCTATTTCACCACCGACACCGCCGCGACGCTGCGCGCCAATGAAATGGCCTGTGAAGCGATCTTCAAGGGCACCAAGGTGGACGGGGTCTATGACAAGGATCCGGTCAAGCACGCGGATGCGAAACGCTATGACACGGTGACCTATGACGAGGTTCTGCAAAAGCATCTGGGCGTCATGGATGCCTCGGCGATCGCGCTGGCGCGGGACAACAACAAGCCGATCATCGTGTTCTCGCTCGACGAGCAGGGGGGCTTTCGCGGGATCCTCAGCGGCCAAGGCACCTATACAACCGTGCACGGTTAACCTTATAGGCATTTAAACCCGTCAATGGTCCCTGTAGGGTTCGGGTTTTGAAGGCGGTCGGAAGCGCACCGATTGAAAGGAAGAACACATGGCCGAAGACGAGCTTGAAATCGACATCGATGATCTGACCCGCCGGATGGACGGGGCAATGGCTTCGCTGAAGCAGGAATTCCTGTCGCTGCGCACCGGGCGCGCCTCGGCCAGCATGCTGGATCCGATCATGGTGGAATCCTATGGCGCCATGACCCCGCTCAACCAGATCGGCACTGTGAACGTTCCCGAGTCGCGGATGATCACCGTCAACATCTGGGACAAGTCGATGGTCCAGAAGGCCGAGAAAGCCATCCGCGACAGCGGTCTGGGCATCAACCCGGTGGTCGATGGCACGATCATCCGCCTGCCGATCCCCGAGTTGAACGAAGAACGCCGCCGGGACCTGACCCGCGTCGCCGCGCAATATGCCGAACACGCCCGTGTCGCCGTGCGCAATGTGCGCCGCGACGGGATGGACCAGCTGAAACGCGCCAAGTCCGCCGGGATGAGTGAAGACGATAACAAGGTCTGGTCCGACGAGATCCAGGAACTGACCGACAAATATGTTGCTATGGTGGATTCTGCGCTTGAGGCCAAACAGGCCGAGATCATGCAGGTTTAAGCAGGGCAGATCAGGACAGGAGCCCCGCTTGATGCGTCCAGGGCAGACATACTGATGGCGGCAAAGGACAACCGCCAGATCGCGCCGGAACACGTGGCCATCATCATGGATGGCAACGGCCGCTGGGCGACCCGACGCGGCTTGCCGCGTCTGAAGGGCCACCATGCCGGTGCGACCCGCGTGCGGGAAATCGTGCGTGCCTGCCCCGACAACGGCGTCCGCTACCTGACCCTCTTCGCCTTCTCGACCGAGAACTGGCGCCGCTCGACGGCAGAGGTTTCGGGCCTGATGGCGCTGTTCCGCCGCTATCTGGTCAGTGAGGCGCAGGAGTTGATGGAATCCGGCGTCTGCGTGCGCTTCATCGGCGACCGCACGCCGCTCAACGCCAAGCTCGTCCAGTTGATGGAGCAGGTGGAGCGGCAGACGGCGGACAACACGCGCCTGAACCTGACCGTGGCCCTGAACTATGGCGCGCGGGACGAGATCACGATGGCCGCCACCCGTCTGGCGCGCGCTGTGGCCGCCGGCGAGGTCTGCGTCGACAGCATCACGCCAGAACTTTTTGACACCTATCTCTACACTGCCGCGATTCCCGATCCCGACCTGGTGATCCGCACTTCGGGCGAAAGCCGGGTGTCGAATTTCCTGCTGTGGCAGTCGGCTTATGCCGAGTACGAATTCACCCCGACCCTGTGGCCGGATTTCTCCCCCGAACATTTCGCGGACATCCTGCTGACCTTTGGCGGCCGCGAACGGCGTTTCGGAGCGGTTTTGCCGGGATGACCGGCAACGAACAGCCATCTGCCAGGACCGGCAAGGGACGCTGGGCGGATCTGGCACCGCGGATCGGATCGTCGGTGGTGCTGGTCGCGGCGGCCATCGCGGCAATCTATCTGGGCGGCATCTGGTTCGTGGGTTTCGTGGCCGTCGCCGTGGCCCTGATCACCTGGGAATTGGCCACCATGACCGGGGTGTCGCGCAGCCTGCTGGTGGCGGTGGCCGCCGGGGTGGCCAGCCTCGTGCTGTCGCTGGTCCCCGACGGCTACGGCGTGCCGCTGCTGATGCTGCCCGCATTGCTGGGCGTGGGGCAGGCCCGGCGCCAGCCGCTGGCCTTCGCGCTGTTTTCGGTGATGGTGCTGCTGGCGGGCTACGGTCTTGTGGACCTGCGCGAGAACATATCGTGGAAATGGCTGGTCTGGCTGCTGGGCATCGTGATCGCCACCGATGTGGCCGGCTATTTCGCCGGCAAGACCTTCGGCGGGCCGAAATTCTGGCCGCGCGTCAGCCCCAAGAAAACCTGGTCGGGCACCGTGGCGGGCTGGGTCGCGGCGGGGCTGGTGGGGTTTGTCGCCTTCAAGACCTCTATGGCCGGATCTCAGGTGATCGGAATATCCATTGCGCTTTCGATGGCGTCGCAGATGGGCGACATCGCCGAAAGCGCGCTGAAACGACAGGTCGGCGTCAAGGACAGCTCGAACCTGTTGCCCGGCCATGGTGGCTTTTTCGACCGGTTCGACGGGGTACTGGGCGCGGCGGTGCTGTTCCTGCTGGTGGAACAAGTCGTCCCGTTTCCGCCGGGGGGCGGATGAGCCATGCGCCGGATATCCATCTTCGGGGCAACCGGGTCCATCGGATGCAGCACGCTTGATCTGATCCGCCGACGGCGATCTGCGTTCCAGGTTGTGGCCCTGACCGGGGGCCAGAACATCGACAAGCTGGCCGCGCAGGCGCGCGAGTTTCAGGTCGAGCTTGCGGTGACCGCCGATCCCGCCCGCCACAATGATCTGAAGGCCGCCCTGGCGGGCAGCGGCATCGCCACCGCGGCGGGCCCCGAAGCCCTGATCGAGGCGGCAGATCGTCCCGCGGACTGGATCATGTCGGCCATCGTCGGCGCGGCGGGGCTGGCGCCCGGCCTGCGCGCCCTGCGCCACGGCACCACGCTGGCGCTGGCCAACAAGGAAAGCCTGGTCTGCGCCGGGCCGCTGCTGATGGCCGAGGCCCGCGCCCATGGTGCCCGCATCCTGCCGGTGGACAGCGAGCATTCAGCGGTGTTCCAGGCGCTTGTGGGCGAAGACATGGCGGCGGTGGAGCGCATCGTCATCACCGCCTCGGGCGGCGCCTTCCGCGACTGGCCGCTGGAGCGTCTGGCGAAGGCCACCGTGGCCGAAGCTTCGAACCATCCCAACTGGGACATGGGCCAGCGCATCACCATCGACAGCGCGTCGATGTTCAACAAGGCGCTGGAACTGATCGAAACCCATGAATTCTTCGACATCGCGCCCGAGAAAATCGAAACCGTGGTGCATCCCGAAAGCCTGATCCACGCACTGGTGGGCTTTCGCGACGGCGCGCTGATGGCCCATGTGGGCGCGCCGGACATGCGCCACGCCATCGGCTATGCGCTGAACTGGCCCGCGCGCCGCGACCTGCCGGTGGCGCGGCTCGATCTGGCACAGGTGGGCGCCTTGACCTTTCGCGCCCCCGACCCGGCCCGCTATCCTGCGCTGCGGCTGGCCCATGCGGTGATGGCGGCGGGCGGGTTGACAGGGGCCGCGTTCAACGGCGCCAAGGAGCGGGCGCTGGATCTGTTCATTGCCGGGCGCATCGGGTTTCTGGACATGGCGGCCGCGGTTGACGGGGTTTTGACCCGACTTGCGGGCGATCCGGCCCTGTCGGCGGCCCCGACCCTTGATAATGTCCTGCATGTGGACCAAATCGCCAGAGATGAGGTCGCACGCGTGACCGCGGCCTGACCGCCCAAGGCCGTATACCGGCACCCATTTGCAAGAAGGACGTTTCCAGCCCTTGGAACTTATCGGATTGATCCCCAACTTCGGCAGCCTGGCCTATACGATCGCGGCCTTCGTGGTGGCCCTGTCGGTCATCGTGGCAGTGCATGAATACGGCCACTACATCGTCGGGCGCTGGAGCGGGATCCATGCCGAGGTGTTCTCGCTGGGCTTCGGCCCCGTCCTGGCCCGCTGGACGGACCGGCGCGGTACCGTCTGGCAGATCGCGGCCCTGCCTCTGGGCGGCTACGTCAAGTTTCTGGGCGACAGCGATGCGGCCTCGGGCAAGGATGCGCGGGCGCTGGAGCAAATGAACCCGGCGGAGCGTCGCCGCACCATGCACGACGCACCCTTGTGGGCGCGCTCGGCCACGGTGGCGGCGGGGCCAGTGTTCAACTTCGTCCTGTCGATCATCGTCTTTGCCCTGATCGCGATGTTCCAGGGGCAGGCCAAGGCGCCGCTGACCATCGCGGAACTGCGGCCCATGCCCTTTGGCGCGCAGGCGCTGATGCCCGGCGACCGGATCGTCGAGATCCACGGCCGCGACGTGCCCGACTTCAGCGGCTTCGGGACGTTCGTGAACAACCTGCCGGTGGCGCCCGAACTGGACTACACGGTGGACCGCGACGGGCGCGAGTTGACCTTCCCCGGCCCTTATCCCTATCCGCCGCTGGTCACCTCGGTCACGCCGCAATCGGCGGCGATGGACGCCGGGCTGGAAACCGGCGACGTGATCCTGTCGGTGGGGGATACCCGGATATCCTCGTTCGAGGATCTGCGCAGCGCGGTCCTGATCTCGAATGGCGCCCCGCTGGAGTTGGAAGTCTGGCGCGACGGCGACGCCTTCCCGATGACCCTGACCCCGCGCGAAATGGACGTGCCCAGCGAGGACGGCGGTTTCGAGCAGCGCTATCTGATCGGCGTCACCGGCGGGCTGTTCTTCGTGCCCGAGACCGAGACGCTGGGGCCGATCACGGCGCTGGGGTTCGGCTTCAGCCAGGTGGGCAACATCGTGCAGCAGAGCCTGTCGGGCCTCTACCACATGATCACAGGCGCGATTTCCTCGTGCAACCTGAGCGGGCCCATCGGCATTGCCGAGACCTCGGGCGCGGCGGCCAGCCAGGGCGCGGTCAGCTTCATCTGGTTCATCGCGGTGCTGTCCACGGCGGTGGGGTTGATCAACCTGTTCCCGGTGCCGGTCCTGGACGGTGGCCACCTGGTGTTCCATGCATGGGAAGCGGTCACGGGCTCGGCCCCCAGCGACCGCGCCTTGCGGGTGCTGATGGCCGGCGGATTGGCGCTGATCCTGTCGCTGATGATCTTTGCCGTCACGAACGACATCTTCTGCCCCTGATCGCGGCACAACTGTGGCGTGGCTGCGCGATATCCGCGCCATCGGTGCAGTGTGGTTTTGACATCTTGGCGGTCCCGCACTAACCCCTGATGCAAAGAAGCAGAAGGGCGAGGGCAGGCATATGGCAACGGGCGCGCTGCGTAGACAAGTGGTGTGGGTCGCCGCGATGGCGATCACGATGCTCTGCCTGATCGGCAACGGAGCGGCGCTGGCGCAATCGTCGTTTGGTGCGATCCGGGTCGAAGGCAATCAGCGGATCGAGGATTCGACAGTTCTGACCTATGCCGGGATCGAGCCCGGCCAGCGGGTCACCACCGGCCAGATCAACGACGCGAAACAGCGGATTCTCGGCTCGGGCCTGTTCGAAAGCGTCGACATCCAGGCCGGGCGCAATACGCTGACCTTCGTGGTCGCCGAGTTTCCGACCATCAACCAGATCAGCATCGAGGGCAATCGCCGCCTGAACGATGATATCCTGCAGGCGCTGTTGTCGTCGCAGCCCCGCCGGGTCTACAGCCCGACGATTGCCGGTGCCGACGCGCGCGCCATCACCGATGCCTATTTCCAGGCCGGCCGCTTTGCCGCCACGGTGACGCCGAAGATCATCCCGCGCAGCCAGAACCGGGTCGATCTGGTGTTCGAAGTGACCGAAGGCGCCGTGGTCGAGGTCGAGCGCATCAGTTTTGTCGGCAACCGCAGCTATTCGGACCGCCGTTTGCGGCAAGCACTGAGCACCAAGCAGGCCGGTCTGTTCCGCCAGCTTGTGCGCCGCGACACTTATATCGACGACCGCATCCAGTTCGACCGCCAGGTGTTGACCGACTTCTACCGGTCGCGCGGGTTTGTCGATTTCCGGGTGTTGTCCGTCACGCCCGAATTCTCGCGCGAGCGGGACGCGTTCTTCCTGACGTTCAATGTCGAGGAAGGTCAGAAGTTCAAGATCGGAACCGTGGACCTTGCCACCGACGTGCCGGGACTGGATCTGGCGCTGTTCGACGGGGCGATCAAGATCCGTCAGGGCCAGACCTATTCGCCGGCACGGCTTGACGACACCATCGCCCGGCTGGAGCGCCGCGCCATCGAAGAGGGCATCGACTTCATCCGCGCCGATCCCGTGGTCGACCGCGACGACACCAACCTGACCCTGAACCTGACCTTCAACCTGACCCGCGGCCCGCGCATCTTCGTGGAACGCATCGATATCGAAGGCAATTCCACCACGCTGGACCGGGTGATCCGCAGCCAGTTCCGTATCGTCGAGGGCGATCCGTTCAACCCGCGCGAGATCCGCGAGAGCGCCGAGCGCATCCGGGCTCTGGGATTCTTCACCGTGGCGGATGTGAACGCCCGCGAAGGCACCGCCCCGGACCGCGTGATCGTCGATGTGAACGTCGAGGAGCAGCCCACCGGATCGTTGCAGCTTGGCGCCAACTTCTCGCTTGAAGACGGCGTCGGGCTGGTGTTCGGCCTGAGCGAGCGGAACTTCCTTGGCCGCGGCCAGCAGCTTGATTTCAGCATCTCTGGCGGGGTCGACAACGTGGATTCGCGGCTGCGCTTTGTTGAACCGGCCTTGCTGGGGCGCAATGTCACCGGGGTGTTCGACCTCTACTATGAGGCCACACAGCAATTCAGCGCCTTTTTCAACACCACCAGCCTCGGGTTCGAACCGTCGATCAGCTTTCCGATCAGCGACAATGGCCGGCTGGAACTCAACTATCGCCTGTCCGACGACGATATCTCGGACGTGAGCGACGACAGTTCGATCATCATTCAGAACGAGGCGGGTGCCCTGACCACCAGCGCCCTCGGTTATGCCTATAATTTCAACTCGCGCCGGACCAGCCTTGACCCGAACACCCGTTACGGGTTCGAGTTTCGTCAGAACTTTGCCGGGCTGGGCGGGCAGACCAACTATGTCGAGACCATCGTTTCTGCCGACTATGGCACAAAGGTCTTCAACGAGGATATCGGCCTGACCGCCAATTTCATCGGCCAGGCGCTGAATTTCGTCGAAGGCTCCAGCCGGGTCATAGATCGCTACCGTGGCGGCGGCACTGTGAGGGGCTTCAAACGCAACGGTCTTGGCCCGCGCGACACCACGGCCATCAACGACGATGCCCTGGGCGGCAACTTCGCCTTCGGGGTCAGCCTGGAAGCCGATTTCCCGTTGGGCCTGCCGGAAGAATACGGCATCCGTGGCGGTGTCTTCTACGACGTCGGCTCGATCTGGGGACTGGATATCACACAGGGAACAAACGGCCCGGTGGACGACGATTTCCACCTGCGCCAGGTGATCGGTGCGACAGTGTTCTGGGAAACGCCCATTGGCCCGTTGCGGTTCGACTTCACTCGCGCGATCGAGAAGGAAGACTATGACGAAGTGCGTAACTTCAACTTCACGGTCTCGACCCGCTTCTGACCTGCGGCGCCGGTTTGCGGCCTTGCTGGCCCTGGCGCTGACCGCGGCTTTTCCGGTCGCGGCCCAGCAAGCTGCGGTGGCGGATGTACCGGCTGCAAGCCTGCCGGTGGCGACACTGGATCAGGATGCAATCTTCCTGCGCTCGCGCTTTGGCATCCGGGTGCAGCAGGAACTGGGGGCCGAACGCGCGGCATTGGAAGCCGAAAACCGCCGGATCGAATCGGAGTTGATCGCCGAAGAACTGGCCCTGACCGAAGAGCGAAGCCTGCTGGATGCCGCCACCTTCGCGCGGAAGGCCGATGCTTTCGACGCCAGGGTGCAGCAGATCCGGCAGGAACAGGATCGCAAGGCGCTGGAGCTTCAGCGGAAGTTCGAACTGGAGCGGCAACGCTTCCTGTCCCTGATCGGCCCGGCCTTGATCGAGGTTCTGCGCGCAGCCGGGGCATCGGTGCTGCTGGATCGTGACGCGGTGATTTTCGCCGTCGAGGGCGTGGATATTACCGAGCGGGCCATTGCCACCATCGACGAACTGGTCGGATCGGGGGCCTTGGCTGAGGTCAATCCCGATGCCGACGAGGGTTCCGACCCCAACAACCCCGATACCGCCGCCGATACCAGCCCGATCCCCGATGTCACCCCGGCGCCGGACGCGGATGCCCAATAGCGGCCCGCGCTTGTTTCCGGCCCCGTCAGTTGTTACCCAATCGCAGGAATTTACTGCAAATCGGATACGAGCATGAGCGACACGATCCCCACCACGGCTGATATCGACCTCATTCAACGGGCGATTCCGCATCGCTACCCTTTCCTCTTTCTGGACAAGGTCAAGGACATCGACCCGTCGAAAAGCGCCGTGGGCGTCAAATGCGTGTCGATGAACGAACCGCAGTTTCAGGGCCATTTCCCGGGACTTCCGGTGTTTCCCGGCGTGCTGATCATCGAGGCGCTGGCCCAGACCTCGGCGGTTCTGGTGTCGCTCTCGCTGGATCTGGTGGACAGCGGCGCGGTTGTCTACTTCATGGGCGTCGACAAGTGCAAGTTCCGCCGCAAGGTGGTGCCGGGCGACATCCTTGAGTTGCGCGTCGATGCCCTGCGCGGCGGCGGCAAGGTCTGGAAATTCGCCGGCAAGGCCACGGTGAATGGCGAGGTGGCCGCGGAATGCGAATTCACCGCCATGATCGACCGACGCGGAGCCTGAGCCGGTGAGCATCGCGCCCACGGCCAACATCCACCGTTCGTCGGTGATCGAACCCGGTGCGGTGATCGGGGACCGGGTCGAGATCGGCCCGTTCTGCGTCGTCGGCGCCGAGGTGTCGCTGGCCGCGGACGTGGTTCTGAAAAGCCATGCGGTGGTGACCGGGCGCACCGAGGTCGGCGAGGCCACGATCCTGTTTCCCGGCGCGGTGATCGGCGAGATCCCCCAGGATCTGAAGTTCAAGGGCGAGAAAACCCGGCTGGTGGTGGGCAAGCGCAACCGCATCCGCGAGGGCGCCACCATGAACACCGGCACCGAAGGCGGCGGTGGCATCACCAGCGTCGGTGACGACTGCCTGTTCATGACCGGTGCCCATGTGGGTCACGACGTGCAGGTGGGCAACCGGGTGATTCTGGCCAACCAGGCCGCGCTGGCCGGCCATTGCATCATTGCCGACGATGTCATCATCGGCGGCCTGTCCGGCATCCACCAGTTCGTCCGCATCGGCCGCGGCGCCATCATCGGCGCTGTGACCATGGTGACCAACGATGTGATGCCCTACGGATTGGTGCAGGGGCCGCGCGGCGAGCTGGACGGACTGAACCTCGTCGGCCTCAAGCGCAAGGGCGTGGAGCGGTCGGACATCACCGCCCTGCGGGCCGCCTTCCAGATGCTGGCGCAGGGCGAGGGCGCCTTCATGGAACGCGTGACGCGGCTGGGACAGGAAACCACCAGCCCCTATGTGCAGGAAATCGTGGCCTTCCTGCAGTCGGACTCCGACCGCCACTTCCTGACTCCGAAATAGCCCATGGCCGGGCCCGTCGGAATGATCGCAGGGCGCGGGCTGTTGCCGGTCCATCTGGCCCGCACTCTGCGCGCGCGGGGCCGCGAGGTGATTCTGGCCGAGATGAACGGGTTTCCCGCCGACAATCCGGACGGCTTGGACCTGATCCCGTTTCGCGTGGAAAAGCTGGGCGCGCTGTTTAAGGCGCTGCGCAAGGCCGGGGTGCAGGAGTTGGTCTTTGCCGGCGCCGTGGGGCGTCCGCAGATCGACGCCCGCAAGTTTGATCTGAAGACCATGACGCTGGCCCCGAAATTCGTCTCGGCCATCAAGGGCGGCGATGACGGGCTGCTGCGCACGGTTCTGGGCATTTTCGAAGGTGAGGGCTTCACGATTCGTGCTGCGCATGACCTCGCCCCGGACCTGCTGCCGAAACCTGGCATCCTGACAGCCGCTCAGCCTTCGGACCGGGACCGCAAGGATGCTGCCCGGGCTGCCCGCATCGTCTCGGTCTTGGCAGCGGCGGATGTGGGGCAGGGGGCCGTGGTGGCGCAGGGACAGGCCCTGGCGATCGAGGCCGCCCCCGGCACCGACCGGATGCTGGCCCATGTGGCCCAGATCGCCGACGCCTGCCGCCCCAATCCCGACGGCGCGCGCGGTGTGTTCTTCAAGGGACCGAAGCCCGGACAGGATCGGCGCATCGACCTGCCGGTGATCGGCGTCGATACCGTCGCCCGCGTGGCCGAGGCCGGTCTGGCCGGGATCGTGATCGAAGCCGAGGGCGTCATGGTTCTGGACCGCGACGAGGTGGTGCGCCGCGCTGACGTCGCAGGCCTGTTTTTGTGGGTGCGCCCGGCCGGAGACAGCACATGACGCGGCTGTTCGTGATCGCGGGCGAGGCCTCGGGCGACAATCTCGGGGCCGCTCTGCTGGCGGGTCTGAAGGAGTTGCAGCCCGATATCTCGTTCCAGGGCATCGCCGGGCCGGCCATGCAAGCGCAGGGCATGGACAGCCTGTTTCCGATGCAGGAACTGTCGGTCATGGGGCTGGCCGAGGTCCTGCCGAAATACCGGCATCTGAAACGCCGCATCGCCCAGACCGCCGAGGCGGTGCTGGCGGCCAGACCCGACGCGCTGGTCACCATCGACAGTCCGGACTTCTGCCTGCGGGTGGCCCGTATCGTGCGCGCTGCCGACCCGAGCATCCGCATCGTCCATTATGTTGCCCCCTCGGTCTGGGCGTGGCGGCCCAAGCGCGCGCAGAAAATGGCCGCCCATGTGGATCAGGTGCTGGCCCTTCTGCCCTTCGAGCCACCGTATATGGAGGCCGTGGGCCTGCGCTGCGACTTCGTCGGGCATCCGGTCGTCACCCAGCCGCAGGCCAGCCCGGCCGAGGTTGCGGCCCTGCGTCAGCGCCTGGGCATTGCCGAGACCGCCCCGCTGATGCTGGCCTTGCCGGGGTCACGCAAGGGCGAGGTCACGCGCCTGACCCCGCGCTTCGGCGCTGCCCTGACGTTTCTGAGGGACCGCCATCCCGACATGCAGGTGCTGTTGCCCGCGGCCCCGCATGTGGCTGATCTGGTTCGACAATTGACAGCAGACTGGCCACAGCCCCTGCATCTTCTGGACGGCGGGGACGGGCCGGAGAAGCGCGCCGCCTTCGCGGCCGCCGATGTGGCGCTGGCCGCCTCGGGCACGGTCTCGCTGGAGCTTGCCGCCGCCGATACGCCCATGGTGATCGGCTACGACATGGCGTGGCTGACCATGAAGATCATGCAGCGCATGGCCCTGATCGACACGGTCACGCTGGTCAACATCATCACTGATAGCCGAGTCGTGCCGGAATTCCTGGGCGAAAACTGCCGACCCGAACCGATGGCCCGCGCTTTGGCAGGTGTCATGGCTGATCCGGCGGCCCAGCATCTGGCGGCCCGAAAGACCATGCAGGCCCTGGGCCGGGGGGGCGAGTCCCCCGGCCTACGCGCCGCCCGCGCGGTTCTGGACGGTCTTGGCCCCGCGCGCTAGGGCGCGCCACAGGGGCCGACGAGTTGCCACCCCGGAATGATTCAGGTCAACAACCAGACCGCTGCGCCATCCCCTGAACCACACCCCGGATCAATTGCGCGCGGCGCTCTTTCTTCTTGGAGAAGTACTCCCGCCGGAGGCGTCCCCCGCCATTCAGACGAGGAGCGTCCGATCAATCGCCGCGCCAGATCCAGCCGCCGCCCAGCACCCGGCTCGACCCGCTGTCGTAGAACACGCAGGCCTGTCCGGGGCTGACCCCTTCTTCGGGCGTCAGCAGTTCCACCTCGGCGGTGGTGTGCCCGGTGGGCCGCAGGATCGCCTCGCGCGGGGGGCGGGTCGAGCGGATCTTGGTCGACACATGCCATTCGGCCTGGCTGGTGAAAGGGGCGTCGCCCAGCCAGTTGATCTCGCGCACCGGTACGATGCGGGTGCTCAGGGCCTCTTTCGGGCCGACCACCACGCGACGATTGTCGGGATCAAGCCGCACCACGTACAGCGGCTCGCTCAGCCCGCCGATTCCCAGCCCCCGGCGTTGACCGATGGTATAGTGAATCACCCCGCGGTGCTGCGCCAGAACATTGCCGTTCATATCCACGATGTCGCCGGGATCGGCGGCGCCGGGGCGCAGTTTCTCGATCACGCTGGCATAGTTGCCGTCCGGGACGAAACAGATGTCCTGGCTGTCGGGCTTGTCCGCCACCGCCAGCCCGTATTTCGCCGCCAACGCCCGCGTTGCATCCTTGGTCGGCAGATGGCCCAGCGGAAACCGCAGGTAGCTGAGCTGGTCGGGCGTGGTCGAGAACAGGAAATAGCTTTGGTCCCGTGACGCATCCACGGCCGCATGCAATTCGGGGCCGTGCGGGCCGACCTTGCGCTGGATATAGTGGCCGGTGGCCATGCAATCGGCGTCCAGATCCTTGGCGGTTTCCAGAAGATCCTTGAACTTGACCCGCTCGTTACAGCGGATGCAAGGCACCGGGGTCGCGCCGCCCAGATAGGCATCGGCGAATTCATCGATCACCGCTTCCTGGAAAATGTTCTCGTAATCAAGAACATAGTGCGGAAACCCCATCTCCTCGGCCACCCGGCGCGCATCGTGGATATCACGCCCCGCACAACAGGCGCCCTTCTTGGCCAGCGCCGCGCCGTGATCGTAAAGCTGCAACGTGACGCCGACCACGTCATACCCTTCCTCGGCCAGTTGCGCGGCCACGACAGAACTGTCCACGCCCCCCGACATGGCCACCACCACGCGGGTGTCGGCCTCGGGTTTGGCAAAGCCAAGGGAATTCAGGGTCTGGGTCATATGTGCGACATTTCGATTTTGCGGAAACAGGCGCCAAAATATAGGAAAAGTGTAGGGACAAACAAGGGGGCGATTTCAGAGCCCGTTAACACGCCCCGCGCACCATCTCTCACGTGGTTAGTGAGGGAAAAAGTTATGTATCTCAAGAAAGTAGACGGTCCCCGTCTGGTCAAGCTGCCGGACGGTTCTACCCTGTCGCGCGCCGATCTGCCGTCGGCCAGAACCCAGCGTTGGGTGGCGAGTCGCAAGGCAACGGTTGTCAAGGCGGTGAAATTCGGCCTTCTTACTCGGGACGAGGCCAAGTCTCGATACCATCTGTCCGACGACGAACTCGAAAGTTGGGCGATGGCCGTGGACCGTTTCGGCGAAGATGCTCTGAAGACCACAAGCTTGCAGAAATACAGACAAGTTTAGGGGTATCCGTCGGCAGGTCGGCGAAAGTAACGCGCAGTTAACGATACTTGGTCACGTTAACCGTATTGCGGTAGCTGTTGCGGAGGGCTCAAAATGCGTGTGCTGCTGGTCGAGGATGACCCGACGATCTCGAAAAGCATCGAACTGATGCTGACCCATGCCAATCTGAACGTGTATTGCACGGATCTGGGGGAGGAAGGGGTCGATCTCGCGAAGCTGTACGATTACGACCTTATCCTTCTCGACCTGAACCTGCCGGACATGAACGGGCACGAGGTGTTGCGCCAGTTGCGCATGGCCAAGGTCGAAACGCCGATCCTGATCCTGTCAGGGGCCGACGATACCGAGAACAAGATCAAGGGGTTCGGCTTTGGTGCGGATGATTATCTGACCAAGCCGTTCCACCGCGAGGAACTGATCGCCCGCATCCACGCCATCGTGCGCCGATCCAAGGGGCATTCGCATTCGCTGATCCGGACCGGGAAGATCACGGTCAATCTGGATGCCAAGACCGTCGCGGCGGGCGAAATCCCGGTGCATCTGACCGGCAAGGAATACCAGATGCTGGAACTGCTTTCACTGCGCAAGGGCACCACCCTGACCAAGGAGATGTTCCTCAATCATCTCTACGGCGGCATGGATGAGCCCGAGTTGAAGATCATCGACGTGTTCATCTGCAAGCTGCGCAAGAAACTCAGCCAGGCCACCGGCGGCGACAACTACATCGAAACCGTCTGGGGCCGGGGCTATGTGCTGCGCGATCCTGAAACCGATGCGGCGTCCCTCGCCCTTCAGGCGTAGACCATGGTGATGGAGAGACTGGACCTCGGCTGATGAGGTGCCTATCACCTTGCCAGTAGCGCAGGGGGGGGCAGCATGGCCGAGATCGACGTCGACAAGCTGGATGAGGCATCCGCCCGCGAAGAACTGGCGCGGCTGGCCGATGAACTGGCCCGCGCCAACGCCGCCTACCACACCCATGATGCGCCGGAGATTCCGGATGCCGATTATGACCGGCTCAAGCGGCGCAATGCGGCCATCGAAGAGAAGTTTCCGCATCTCAAGCGCACCGACAGCCCCTCCGATCAAGTAGGGGCGCCGGTGGCGGAGGGGTTCGGCAAGACCGCTCATGCCCAACGGATGCTGTCGCTGGGCAACGCCTTCGAGGACGAGGATGTTGCCGAATTCGTCAAATCCGTGCGCAAATACCTCGGGCTGGGCGACGAAGCAGCGCTGGCGCTGACCGCGGAACCCAAGATCGACGGGCTGTCCTTGTCCCTGCGCTATGAAGACGGCCGGCTGATCCATGCGCTCACGCGCGGCGACGGGACCATGGGCGAAAACGTGACCGCGAATGCCCGCACGATTTCCGACATTCCCACCGAACTGACCAATGCCCCCGAGGTGCTGGAGGTGCGCGGCGAAGTCTACATGAGCCATGAGGATTTCGCCGCCCTGAACCAGCGTCAGGCCGAGGCCGGAGACAAGACCTTCGCCAATCCGCGCAACGCCGCCGCCGGATCGCTGCGCCAGCTTGATGCCCGGATCACCGCCGCCCGCCCGCTGCGGTTCTTCGCCTACGGCTGGGGAGAGCTTTCCGCGCCGCTGGCCGAGACCCAGTTCGGGGCGCTGGAGCGGCTGCGCGCCCTCGGGTTCCAGATCAACCCGTTGACCCGGGTTTGCCAGGATTTGAGCGACCTTCTGAAACACTACCGCCGGATCGAACAGCAGCGCGCCGATCTGGGCTATGACATCGACGGGGTGGTCTACAAGGTGGACAGCCTCGCCTATCAGGCCCGGCTCGGCGTGCGCTCCACCACGCCGCGGTGGGCCATCGCTCACAAGTTTCCTGCCGAACTGGCCTGGACCCATCTGGAAAAGATCGAGATCCAGGTGGGGCGCACCGGCGCGCTCAGCCCGGTGGCGCGGCTGACACCGGTCACCGTCGGCGGGGTCGTCGTCTCCAACGCCACCTTGCACAACGAGGATTACATCGCCGGGCGCGGCGGCGATGGCCTGCCCATCCGCGACGGCAAGGACATTCGCGAAGGCGACTGGGTGCAGGTCTATCGCGCCGGAGACGTGATCCCCAAGGTGGCCGATGTAGACCTGTCGCGTCGGCCCAAGGATGCCGCACCCTATGCCTTCCCGACCACCTGCCCGCGCTGCGGATCGGACGCGGTGCGCGAGGAGGGCGATGCCGTGCGCCGCTGCACCGGCGGCCTGATCTGCCCCGCGCAGGCGGTCGAGAAGCTTAAACACTTCGTCTCCCGCGCGGCCTTCGACATCGAAGGTCTGGGCGCCAAGCAGGTCGAACAGTTCCATTCCGACGACTGGATCGCAGAACCCGCTGATATCTTCGCGCTGCAGGAGCGCTATGGCAGCGGCCTGCAACAATTGAAGAACCGCGAGGGCTGGGGCGAAAAATCGGCCACAAACCTTTTCACCGCCATCGAGGCCAAGCGCCAGATCGCGCTCGATCGCCTGATCTTCTCGCTGGGCATCCGCCACATCGGCGAGGCTGCTGCCAAGCTTCTGGCCCGCCACTTCGGCACCTGGCAGGCGCTGGCCGAAACCGCCGAGGCGGCGGCCGGGGACGCCGAGGCCATGGACGACTTCCTTTCCATCGACGGCATCGGCGCGGTCATGGCCAACAGTCTGGTCACGACGTTGGGACAGGAGGCTGAGCGCGCCTCGATCAACCGGCTGATCGCGCATCTCGACATCCAGCCGGTGGCGGCACCGCAGACCGAAGGCTCGCCGCTGGCCGGCAAGACCGTGGTCTTCACCGGCAACCTGGAAACCATGTCCCGGGCTGAGGCCAAGGCGCGGGCCGAGGCCATGGGCGCCAAGGTGTCGGGTTCGGTGTCGAAGAAAACCGATCTGGTGGTCGCGGGACCGGGGGCCGGGTCGAAGGCGAAGAAGGCCATCGATCTTGGCGTCGACACCATCGACGAAGACGCCTGGCGTGCGCTGATCGACGGCGCATGAGCGGACGGCCCCAAGCCCTGTTCCCGCTCTTCGCAGCGCTGACCAACCTGCCGGGGATTGGCCCGAAATCCGCACAAGCGCTGGAGCAGATGCAAATTACCAAGCCGCGCGACCTGCTGTTCACCCTGCCCAGCGGCGGGGTTGATCGGCGTCCGCGTCCCAGCGTCCAGGGCGTTCCGCAAGGGGCCGTGGTCACGGTCAGCGCCAAGGTTCTGGCCCACCATCCCCCGGCCCGCAAGGGCCGCCCCTATCGCGTTCTGGTCGATGACGCGAAAACAACAATCACGCTGGTATGGTTCCGCCCCAACCCGCGCTACTTGCAAGAGCTGCTGCCGGTGGGCGAGGCGCGGACCATCTCGGGCAAGCTGGAGTATTTCGACGGGCAGGCACAGATCTCCCACCCGGATTACGTCCTGCCCGAGGCGGAAGCGGCAAAGCTGCCAGCGTTCGAACCGGTTTATCCACTGACCGCCGGGCTCACCCAGAAAGCCATGGCCAAAGCCGCGCAAGGTGCGCTGGCGCTGCTGCCCGAAATGGCGGAATGGATCGATGGGCCGCTATTGTCCGGCCGGGACTGGCCGGACTTCGCGGCCGCCTTGCACGCGGCGCACCACCCCGACAGCGGCGCCGATCTGGCGCCTTCGGCTCCGGCCCGCATTCGTCTGGCCTATGATGAGCTCTTCGCCCACCAGTTGACCCTGGCTCTGGCGCGCCAACACGCACGCAAACAGGCCGGACGGGAAAACCGCGCCACCGGTCAGTTGCAAGACAAGGTTCTGGCAAGCCTGCCCTACGCCCCCACTGGCGCCCAGACCCGCGCCATTGCCGAAATCCAGTCTGACATGGCCGCCCCGCAGCGGATGAACCGGCTGCTTCTGGGCGATGTGGGCGCGGGCAAGACCCTTGTTGCCCTGATGGCCCTGCTGGCCGCGGTCGAATCGGGCGGGCAGGGGGTGATGATGGCCCCGACCGAGATCCTTGCCCGCCAGCACGCTGCGGGCCTCGCCTCGTTGGTCGCGGCCGCCGGGGTCCGGATGGAGGTACTGACCGGCCGCGACAGCGGCACCGCCCGCGCAGCCAAACTGTCCGCACTGGCCGAGGGCGATATCCACATCCTTTGCGGCACCCATGCGGTGTTCCAACCCGATGTGGGCTTCGCCGACCTGCGCCTCGTGGTGATCGACGAACAGCACCGCTTCGGTGTCCGCCAGCGATTGGAACTGACCCGCAAGGGATTGCGCCCGGATGTTCTGGTGATGACGGCAACGCCGATCCCCCGCTCTCTGGCACTGACCCAATACGGCGATATGGATCTCTCCCTACTGAACGAGAAGCCGCCGGGCCGCACCCCGATCAAGACCGCCCTGATGGCGGCGGAAAAGCTCGACACGGTGGTCGATCACCTGCGCCAAGCCATCGCCGAGGGCCGGCAGGCCTATTGGGTCTGCCCGCTGGTCGAGGAAAGCGAGACCCATCATGCCACCGCCGCCGAGGAACGCTTCAAGGCGCTGCGCGCACGTCTGGGCGACGGCAATGTCGGACTAGTCCATGGCCAGATGCCGCCCGAGCGCAAGGATGCCGCCATGGCCGGTTTCATCGCAGGCACCACGCGCGTTCTGGTGGCCACGACCGCGATAGAGGTCGGCGTCGATGTGCCCAACGCCTCGATCATGGTCATCGAAGGGGCCGAGCACTTCGGCCTTGCCCAGTTGCACCAGCTGCGCGGCCGGGTCGGGCGCGGTACTGCGAAATCCACCTGCCTGCTGCTCTACGACACCCCGCTGACCGACAGCGCCCGCCGCCGCCTTACCCTGTTGCGCGACAGCGAAGACGGCTTCCGGCTGGCCGAGGAAGATCTGGCCATGCGCGGGGCCGGCGACATGATCGGCGTCGCGCAATCGGGCCTGCCCCGGTTCCGCGTGGCCGATCTGGACAGCCAGGCCGGGCTGATGGAAACCGCGCGCGACGATGCCCGCGCCCTGCTGGCCATCGATTCGACGCTTTCCTCGCCGCGAGGCGAGGCCGCGCGTCACCTTCTGTGGCTGTTGGAACAGGATCAGGCGCTGGCGCTTCTGCGTGCGGGCTAACCCGTTCTTCTTGGGAGAAATACTCCCGCTGGCGGCTTGAAAACTGCCCGGCCCGATCTTCGTGTTTCGTTAAATGTTCCTAAAAAGTTCTTTACACGACTCAGCGGAGAACATACCAAGAACATATCAGATGTGACCGGAGGGAACCCCGATGATCCAGGATGTCAGAACCGCGCTTGACCGCTCGTCCCAGACGCTTTGGAAAGATCTCGTCGGTGTTGCCGCTCTCGGTGTGACCTTCGTGTCGCTCCTCCACCTGCCGGCATTGCTTGCCACGTTCTGATCTGCCTGCGAGACCGGAAGTTTCCATCCCCAATGGTCCGCCCGGTTCGGTCCTGCCCGTCCGAACCCGGCTCCGGTACCGCCCCTACTTACGCCGCCTCCCAGAGCCCGGGAGTGCGGCGTTTTCTTTTTGGAACAGGCTGTTGCGGTGGAAAGCGTCAGGCGCTGGCGGTCTTGCCGCTGGCCTCGATGGCTTGCAGCGTCGCATCAAGGCTCAGCAGGATCGAGGCATGGCGGTTGGTGTAGTCCCGCGCGGCCATCAGCACTTCAAGCCCGTCGAAAGGCGCATCCGGAGCCGGGCCGATTTGCTTCAACATGGCGGCCAGTTGCGCACGGGCCCTGGCGACCTGCGCGGGCGTGGAGCCGACAATCCCCGCCCCCACAACCGAGGCCGCGGCCTGTCCCAGGGCACAGGCCTTCACGTCCTGCGCGAAGCGGCTGATCCGCCCGTCGTCCAGATCCAGATCGACCGTCACCACCGACCCGCACAACGGCGCGCGGACCCTTGCCGTGCCCATGGGGGCCTCCAACCGGCCCAGATGCGGAATATCGGCGGCCAGCGCCAGAATGCGCTTGGAATAGAGATTGATCAGGTCGCTTTCGGCCATCGCGGCTTTTCTCCTCTGGGCGTCCCGGATACATAGCCCCCCAGATCGCCCGCGCAAAGGACCTGTGATGAAATTCGACCCCGCAAGCCTGCGCTTCGACGCGCAGGGCCTGATCCCCGCCATCGCCCAGGACATCGACACGCGCGAGGTTCTGATGATGGCCTGGATGAACGAGGCCAGCATCCGGCGCACGCTGGCAGGCGGGCATGTCACCTATTGGTCGCGCTCGCGGCAGGCGTTCTGGGCCAAGGGCGAAAGCTCGGGCCATGTGCAGACCCTGGTCGAGATGCGCTTCGATTGCGACCGCGATTGCCTGCTGCTGCTGGTCCGGCAGGACGGTCCCGCCTGCCACACCAACCGCCGGACGTGTTTCTACACCGCCGTGCGAGAGGGTGCCGAAGTCGAACTGATGGGGCCGCGCGGCTAGAGCCCGACCATCCGCCGGATATCGGCGGGCGTTCGGCCCTCGGCGCGATACAGCGCGATGGCGCGGGCATCGTCGCGTTTGGCCAGACGTTTGCCCTTCGCGTCGCGGATCAAACAATGATGGTGATAGACCGGGCGGGGCAGGCCGAGCAGGTCTTGCAGGACGATGTGAAACGCCGTGGCCTCGGCCAGATCCACCCCGCGCACCACTTGGGTAATGCCCTGATCGGCGTCATCCACCACCACCGAAAGGTGATAGGAGGTGCCCATGCCGCGCCGCGCCAGCACCACGTCGCCCACATGTGTCAACAGATGATCGGAGGCGACGCGGGTCGGACCTGCGTTGATGCCGGTCTCGGTAAAGCTCCAGTCAGATGCGCCCAGATGCGCCAGCGCGGCGGACATGTTCAGGCGCAGCACTGCGTCGCGGGGACGTGGGCCGCCGGGTGCCGTGACAGGACGGCAGGTGCCGGGATAGATCGGGCCGTCGGGGCCGAAGGCCGGCGCGCCTTCTTGCGGGGCCGACAGCGCCTCGGCAATATCGCGCCGGGTACAGGCGCAGGGGTAGAGCAGCCCGGCAGCCCAAAGGTGGTCCAGCGCCTGTCCGTAGGCATCCATCCGGTCCGACTGCCGCATCACCGGCTCGGGCCAGTCCAGCCCCAGCCAACGCAGGTCGTCGTAGATCTGCGCTTCCCATTCAGGGCGGGCACGGCTTTGGTCGATATCCTCGATCCGCAGCAGAAAGGTGCCCCCCACGGCCTGCGCCAGATCATCGGCGACCAGTGCCGAGAAGGCATGGCCCAGATGCAGCGGGCCTGTGGGCGAGGGGGCAAAGCGGGTGCGCATGGGGTCTGATTACGCCGCCCCGCGCGGCTTGGCCAGACGGTCGGTACCCTGTTGCCCTGAGCGCCGGTCAGCGGCCTTCGCGCATGATCTTAGCGGTGCCCGACTGGTGGATCAGGAACCATGCCAGGATGATGAACATCGGATGGGTCAGCCCGCCCGAGAAGATCAGCGCCGGGATCCAGATCAGGAAGGTGACAATGGCAACGAAAGGCCGCCCGGCGATCAGGATCGACAGCGGCGGCAGCAGGATGGCAAGGATATAGTTCATGGGTGACCCCTGTTGCGGAGCGGAAGTTAATCCGCGTTACATCAGTACCTAGGGCAGCCCCGCAGCGGTTTCAAGTCCGGCCTGCCGCCGGGCGAGCGCCCCGATTCAGCGGGACGCGACCCGTAGGCCGTCAACGGTGCCAGCCTTGCCGGTCCGCCGCAACGCCGGGGTAAGGGGGCGGGCCTATCCGGCCAGCCACACGGTCCAAAGCGCCTTCGCCCGGTCGGTATAGGCCTTGTAGCGCGCGGGCCGGTTCTTGCGCCCGCCTTTCAGGTCCACGGGCGGGAACAGGCCGAAGTTGACGTTCATCGGCTGAAAGGTCTTGGCCTCGGCCCCGCCGGAAATATGGGTGATCAGCGCGCCGGTGGCGGTTTCCGCAGGCGGGGCGTTCAGCGTTTCCCCCTTGATTTCAGCCGCCGCCAGACGGCCCGCCAGCAGGCCCATGGCAGCGCTTTCGACATAGCCCTCGACCCCGGTGATCTGCCCGGCAAAACGGATATGAGGTTTCGACTTCAATCGCATCTGACCGTCCAGCAAGGTCGGCGAGTTGATGAAGGTGTTGCGGTGTATGCCGCCCAGACGGGCAAAGCGGGCCTCTTCAAGGCCGGGGATCATCCGCAGCACCTCGGTCTGGGCGCCGTATTTCATCTTGGTCTGGAAGCCGACGATGTTGAACAGCGTGCCAAGCGCGTTGTCGCGGCGCAGCTGCACGATGGCATGGGCCTTGATGTCCGGCTGGTGCGGGTTGGTCAGGCCTACCGGCTTCATCGGGCCGTGGCGCAGGGTCTCGCGGCCGCGTTCGGCCATCACCTCGATCGGCAGGCAGCCGTCGAAATACTTGGCGGTTTCGCCGTCGTGAAACTCGGTCTTCTCGGCGGCCAGCAGGGCGTCGATGAAGGCCTCGTAGGTGTTGCGATCCATCGGGCAGTTCAGATAGGCGGTGCGTTCGGCCTCGGTCTCGCCCTTGTCATAGCGGCTTTGGAACCACGCTTTGGACATGTCGATGCTGTCGGCGTGGATGATCGGGGCGATGGCATCGAAGAAAGCCAGCGCGTCGGCACCGGTCTCTGCCTGAATCGCTGCGGCCAGCCCGCCCGAGGTCAGCGGACCGGTGGCAATGATCCAATGGCCGTCGTCGGGCAGGGCGGTGATCTCGCCGTACTCCACCGTGATCAGCGGATGTGCCTTCAGTTTGGCAGTGACGGTCTCGGCAAAGGGCTCGCGATCCACGGCCAATGCGCCGCCCGCCGGGATCCGATGGGTATCGGCGGTGGCCATGATCAGCCCGCCCGCCTGACGCATTTCCCAATGCAGCAGCCCCACGGCGTTCTGTTCGCTGTCGTCCGAGCGGAAGGAGTTCGAGCAGACCATCTCGCCCAGATTGCCGGTCTGATGGGCAAAGGTGCCGACCTTGGGGCGCATTTCGTGAAGGGTGACGGGCACGCCAAGATTGGCGGCCTGCCACGCGGCCTCGGAGCCGGCCATTCCGCCGCCGATGATGTGAAGTGTCTCTGTCATGGCGCCGACATAGGGCGAAAGCGCGGCTTAGCCAAGACTTGCCAGCAAGGCCTTCGACGGTTCCCCGGTCACCGGCAGACCCCGGTTCTGCTGGTAGTCGCGGATTGCCTGGATGGTATTCGGGCCGATCACGCCATCGCTGCCGCCAGTGTCGAAGCCGCGGGCCGTGAGGCCCTCCTGCAAGGCGATGCGGTCGTCCTTGGTCAGCCCGTATTCATCGGGCGGGAAGCTGCCGCGCAGGGGGCCGGCGCCGCCGATCCGGTCCGACAGAAGCCCGACGCCAAGCGCGTAGGCGTCCGAGTTGTTGTAGCGTTTGATCACGTTGAAATTGCGGGTCACCACGAATTTCGGCCCGCCCGCCTGCGGCTGGATGGTGCGCCCTGTCGGCGTGCCCGGCACCCCGGCCTCGCCGCCCCATTTCAGGCCCTTGGTCCAGCCGTTGCGCGCCAGATAGGCGGCAGTCGAGGCCAGCGCGTCGCTGGGATCATCGGACCAGATATCGCGGCGGCCATCGCCGGTGTAATCCACGGCAAAGGCCTGGTACGAGGTCGGGATGAATTGGGTATGCCCCATAGCCCCGGCCCAGCTTCCGGTCATGTTGTTGGCGGCGATATCGCCGTTCTGGATGATCTTCAGCGCCGCGATGAGCTGTTTCTCGAAGAAGGCGCCGCGCCGCCCGTCATAGGCCAGCGTCGAGGTGGCCGAGATCACCGGCACATCGCCGCGCCGCTCGCCGTAATAGCTTTCCAGCCCCCAGATCGCCGTGATGATGGTGGCATCGACGCCATGGGTGCTGGCGATGGCATTCAACGTGCTGCGGTGCCGGGCATAGGCCGCGCGGCCTTTCGAGACCCGCTCGTCCGAGACGGCGATGGACAGATAGTCTTCAAGGCTGCGTTTGAATTCGGTCTGGTTGCGGTCCCGTTTGACGACGCCCGGCAGATAACCCGCACCCCGGAACCCCGCATCAAGGGTCGCACTCGTGATCCCCTGCGCCCGCGCCCGGCCGCGAAACCCCGACACCCAGGCGTCATAGGCCGCGTTGGGCACCGGTTTCAGGTCGGCGGAAAGCCCGCTGGCGGCCCGCGATTGCGGGATGGAGGAACTGCATCCGGCAAGGCCGAGGGCGGCCAGCCCAAGGCCAAAGGAACGACGGGAAATATGCATGGGTCTGCTCGGACGATTGTTTGCGTTCCGGCTCACACTAATGCTTCGCGGCGGGCTGGCAATGGGCGCGGGCGGTTTACTTTTCCGCCAGTGGGTGATGGGTCAGGACCAACTCGCGCAGGCGGGTTTCCACCACATGGGTGTAGATCTCGGTGGTGGACAGATCGGCGTGGCCCAGCAGCGTCTGGATTGCCCGCAGATCGGCGCCGTGTTCCAGCAGATGCGTGGCGAAGGCGTGGCGCAGGGTGTGCGGCGTGACCTTGGTGGGGTCGATCCCCGCCGAGACCGCCAGCGCCTTGAGCATCAGGAAAAAGCTTTGCCGGGTCAGGTGGCCGGCGGCGGCGCGGCTGGGAAACAGGTAGGGCGAGGGTCTGGCGCCTTCGGCGACGGCGGCCTCTTCGGTCGCGTCGCGCGATTCCAGCCATCGGGTCAGCGCCGCGCGGGCGGGACGCGACAGCGGCACCAGCCGTTCCTTGTCGCCCTTGCCGCGCACCAGAAGCACCTGCGGATCGCCCCGGGCAGCGGAGACCGGCAGGGTCACCAACTCGCTGACCCGCAGGCCGGTGGCATAAAGGATTTCCAGAAGGGCTGTGTTGCGCAACCGATCAGCCTCGGTGCGGCCCTGCGCAGGAACGGCATCCAGCATCGCCGAAACTTCGGCCTCGCTCAGGGTCTTGGGCAGGGCGCGGGTCTTGCCCGGCCCCTTGATCTGGATCGCGGGATTGTCGCCGCGCATGCCTTCCTCGAAGGTGAAGCGATACAACTGCCGGATCGCCGCCAGCCTGCGGGCGCGGGTGGCGCGGGACAGGCCCTGATCGGTGCAGAAACCCAGATAGGCCTCGATGTCGGCGCGCTGTGCGGTGTCGAAATTCAACCCCCGGCGCGTGCACCACGTCAGATAGTCCTTCAGGTCGCGCCCGTAAGCCAGAAGCGTGTTGCGGGCCGCGCCAAGTTCGGCGGCCTGCGCCTCGAGAAACCGGCTGATGAGCGCCTCGCTCATCCCCGTGGGTCCAGCAGCAGGATTTGCGCCGCCGCGTGGCGGGCGGTGTCGCCCAGCCCCAGCGCCGTCAGCAATTGCACGGCCTCACCGGCATCGGTGGGGTCGCCACCGTGGCCTTCCGACAGATCGCGCAGGGCCAGCAGCAGTGCCTCGCCGGTGCGGTTTTGTGCCACCAGATCGGAATAGCGGGCGGGTAGGGTGTCAGCCTTCAGCCCGGCGGCGAGGGCGGCGGCCAGTGGCACATCCGGGTCCACCGGCGCGTCCTGGCCCAGAACCGCAGCGGCATTCCGCAGGGTCGAGGGCAGGGTGTCGGGCGGCACCGGCGACACCGCCAATCGCGCGCGGCCGTTGGACAGCAGCGCCATCTCATAGACCAGCGGGCCGAGGCTGGCGGGCAGGCGCAATCGCTCCAACCGGGGCTGCACGAGGGCGGCCAGAACCGCGTCCAGCGTCACCTGGTGCATGGCCTCACGGACCCTTGGCAGCAGGTTGGCGACGTCATTGGCATTGCCCGCGGTCAGCGCCACATCCAGCCGCTGGATCAGATCGACCCGGTCCCAGACCCCGCCCGAGGCGGCGGCGCGCCGCGCGGTATAGATGGCCAGCAGGTCCTGCACCGGCAGGGCACCGGCACGGGCCAGACGCTCGGCGGCCTCGATCTGAGCCTTCCAGCCGATGATGTGGCGCAGGTCGGTCTGGGCGAAGGCCAGTGGCAGGTCACGGGTCGGAATGGGCTCGCCCACGGCTTCCAGCAGCCGGAAATCCAGCGGCGTCACCGGATCGGGGTGGGGCGGCGACGGCTCGCCCTCGAACAGTTCGGGATCAAGGAACCGGGCCATGCGGTCGCGCGCTTCGGGCGTGATGCGGCCCAGGGCAAGGGCAGTTTCCAGGGTCAGCGCGGCGGTGGGCCAGCGGCCCGAGCGGGCCAGGCAGAAGACCTGGGTCTCGATGTTGGGCACCAGGTCGGGCTTGGCCGCCAGCGTGGCGCAGCCGCGATCCTCGGTTCCCAGCAGCAGCGAGATGTCGAACCAGCGGCGGAACAACTCGGGCGTGTCGGGACCGGCGCGCTCGAGCAGGGCCTGTGCCGCCACCAGATCGCCCCGCGTCAGCAACGCATCGACGCGGGCCAGCAGAAATGCCTCGCCCGAGCCGGTGGGCGGGATCGCCTCGGCCAGAACCAGATTGCGAAACAGCGTCTGAAGGGCAGGATGCAGCAGTCCGGGCATGGCGCGCATCAGCCGGGTCACGGTGTCGGCGTCGGAGGCCGCCCAAAGATCCGTCGTCAGCCCGACGCTGGCCGGGGCGATCAGCCCGGTTGTGCCCAGTTCCGGCGGCTCAAGCGGGGCCACGTCGATGGGGGCGGGATCGTCCAGCGGAGTGGCGGGCGGTTCGTAGCTTTCGGTGGGGGCTTCCAGCGTGTCCGACAGCCATGGAATGGCTGACAAGGGCGCATCATCGCTGGCCGTGACCGTGGTGGCCACGCCCAGACAGGCGCCCAGCAGGGCCCCGGCAATGCGTCTATTGCGCATTCAGATCCACAGGGATCCGGGTTTCCGTCTGCGCCGGGCTGAGATCGCCCAGATAGGCGAATCCCACCAGACCGAGCACAGCCAGAAGAAGAAGGACGGAGATGATCTTGACTAGTCGCACGATGCCTGAGCCTCTGTTCTGTCAGCGTTTTGACCGCTTTCATCACATTCTATATGGGAATTGCCGCAAGATCACGTCATAGAGACGTAAATAAACAGATGAGGGAAAGGGCCGGCCTTTTGGCGCAGGAGCTGAAAAAAACTGTCGTTCTGGTGGGAATGATGGGAGCGGGGAAAACCGCCGTGGGCACGGCTGTGGCGCGCAAGCTGGGAGTGCCGTTCATCGATCAGGATGACGAGATCCAGGCGGCGGCAAATTCCACGATTTCCGAGATTTTTCAGACCTATGGCGAGGCCTTCTTCCGCGAGAAGGAAACCCAGGTGCTGGCGCGGCTGCTGGCCGGACCGCCCTGCATCCTGTCCACCGGCGGCGGGGCCTTCATGTCGGAACGCAACCGCGACCTGATCGCGGCCTCGGGCGTGTCGGTCTGGCTGAATGCCGAGTTGAACCTGCTGTGGGCGCGGGTGCGGTATCGCGACACGCGGCCTCTGCTGCGTACAGAGAATCCCTATGAGACGCTGAAAACCCTGTTCGAGGCGCGCACGCCGGTCTACGCGAAGGCGGCAATTCATGTCTCGTCGTTTTCCAATTACTCCGTCGATGACATGGCCAACGCGGTGATCCGGGCGCTGACCGAACATCCCGACATTCTGAAGGTGACCAACCATGCCTGCCGTTGAAACCGTTCATGTCCCTCTGGGCGACCGGGCCTATGACGTACATATCGGGCCGGGACTGCTGGCGGATGCCGGGCGTCACATCGCGCCATTGCTGAAACGCCCCCGCGTGGCCATCGTCACCGATGACAATGTGGCGGCGCGGCATCTGGCTGGACTGGAGGCCGCGCTGGCGGCCGCGGGCATCGACAGCAGCGCGCTCGTGCTGCCGGCAGGCGAAAGCACCAAGGGCTGGCCCCAGTTTACCCGCACCGTCGAATGGCTGCTGGAAGAAAAGATCGAACGCCGCGATGTGGTCATCGCGCTGGGTGGTGGTGTGATCGGCGATCTGGTGGGGTTTGCGGCGGCGGTGCTGCGCCGGGGCATCCGCTTCGTGCAGATCCCGACCAGCCTGCTGGCGCAGGTCGACAGTTCGGTGGGCGGCAAGACCGGGATCAATGCGCCGCAGGGCAAGAACCTGATCGGCGCCTTCCACCAGCCCAGTCTCGTGCTGGCCGACAGTGGCGTTCTGGCCACCCTGCCGGATCGCGATTTCCTTGCCGGCTATGGCGAGGTGGTGAAGTACGGGCTGCTGGGCGACGCCGATTTTTTCCAATGGCTGGAAGAACATGGCCCGGCGCTGCGGGCGGGCGACGAGGCCGCGCGGATCAAGGCGGTGCGCCGATCGGTGGAGATGAAGGCCGAGATCGTGGTGGCCGACGAGACCGAGCAGGGCGAGCGCGCGCTGCTCAATCTCGGGCACACCTTCTGCCATGCGCTCGAGGCGGCGACGGGCTTTTCCGACCGGCTGTTGCACGGCGAAGGCGTGGCCATTGGCTGTGCGCTGGCCTTCGAGCTGTCATCGCGGCTGGGTCTGTGTGCGCAGGAAGATCCCAGCCGGGTGCGAGCGCATCTTCAGGAAATGGGCATGAAGCGCGATCTTGCTGATATTCCCGGGGAATTGCCGGGTTCTGAGGCGCTGATCGCGCTGATGGGGCAGGACAAGAAAGTTGTAGACGGCACGCTGCGATTCATCCTGGCGCGGGGCATCGGTGCGGCTTTCGTCACCGAGGATGTCCCGGCAGAGGTCCTGCGCGCGGTGCTGGATGATGCCTTCGCACAACGGCCCGCAGCCTGAGGGGCGGCTCCCGCCCCGCCTTGCCCCTTGCGGGGCGCGGCGGGTTGGGCCGGGCGCCGCTGCGCGGCGCGATGAGTATTTCTGACAAGAAAAACCGGGGACTAGCCTTCGGGCTGCCAGCGGGATTCCAGCGCCTCGATGGCCGCGATCCGGGCGTCGGTCCTGGGGTGGCTGAGCAGCCAGGCGGGCATGGTGGCGCCATGGGCGCCGGTCAGCCCGTCGAGTTTTCGGAACAGCGATTTCTGCGGCGCGGTGCCGATGCCGGCCTTGACCAACAGGGCGGAGGCATAGGCGTCGGCTTCGAATTCGTCGCCGCGCGACAGATGCGCGGCCAGCAGGGTGGCCAGGCCGTTGGCGATCCAGACGCCGATGCCTGGCAGGAACCGCGACAGCACCACTGCAAGGGCGCTACGCAGGGCATTTTGTCCTGAAAAATCAATGAGTCGCTTGCGGGCGTGGCCGAGGGCGACATGGCCCAGCTCATGGGCGATGACGCTGGTCATTTCGGCGGCGGTGACCTCGCCCGCGCGGTACTTGTTGTAGAAGCCGCGGGTGATGAACACCCGTCCGTCGGGCGCCGCCAGCCCGTTCACCGGGTCGATGTTGTAGAGGTTGACCTTGATGCGCGGCAGGTCCAGAGCGGCGGCCAGCTTGTTGAATTCACGCGACAATCCCGGATCCACCAGTTCGGTGGATTTGGCGTCGAGCTCGCGCCGGGTGCGGAAGGCCGAGACCATGTACATGGCCAGACCGTAGAGCACGGCCAGCAGGATCGGGGTCAGTTTCAACATGCTCTAGAGATGGGGGCGCGGGGCGGTTCCGGCAAGAAAAAAGGGGCTGGAATGTGTATGGAAAACGTATGGCGCGTGTATGGCTCGCGCGCCGCTCAGCTTTCGTAGAATTCCAGCGGCAGCCCGTCGGGATCGGGGAAGAAGGTGAAACGGGCCCCGGTATAGGGATCGGTGCGGATCGGCTCGACCGCGATGCCGGCGGCTTTCAGCGGCGCGATCGCGGCCTCGAGGTCGGTAACCGCGAAGGCGAGATGGCGCAACCCCTGCGCCTCGGGGCGGGAGGGGCGCGGCGGCGCGTCGGGAAAGGTGAACAGTTCGATGCCGATGCCCGAGGGGTGGCGCAGGTCGACTTTCCACGAGGTGCGCGCGGCGCGGAAATTGCGGTCTACGACCTCGAACCCCAGAAGATCGCCGTAGAAGGCAAGGCTGGCGTCGAGGTCGGAGGCGATGAGGGCGACGTGATGCAGGGCTTTCAGGGTCATGCCCCCGGCAAAGCAGACCGGGCCGTGACGCGCCAGCAAAAAGCGCGCCCACCCCGCCATGTCGCATTTCCGGGCCGACCCGGCGCTGCCGGGACAGTGCCGGGGCTGCGCTGTCTTACGCTGGGTCAGCAATCATCCATGAGACAATCACCGGAACTCCGCTATGGTGGGGCAGGGTGAGACATGCCCGGCCGGACCCGTCGGGCGGACAGGAAGGGAGACGGCATGTTCAAACGCATCATGATGCCCATCGACTTGAGGCATCTCGACAGCCAGGCCCGGGCGCTGACCTGCGCCCATGATCTGGCCAAGCTTTACGACGCCACGGTGATCTATGTCGGTGTCACCGCCGCGGCGCCGACCGAGGTGGCCCATACCCCGGCCGAGTACAAGGCCAAGCTGGCGGGCTTTGCCACCGGGCAGGCCGGGCAGGGGATCGCCACCGAGTCCCATGCGATCATCGACCATGATCCCGCCGTCGATCTGGACGGGGCGCTGCTGCAGGCGGTGAAGGACACCGGCGCCGATCTGGTGGTGATGGCCAGCCATGATCCCGGCATCCTGAATTACGTCTGGCCCACCAATGGCGGCAAGATCGCGGGGCACGCCCATGTGAGCGTGCTGGTGGTGCGGTGATCACCACGGCCCGGCAACACGAACTGACAGGGAGATCCTCATGACCGAAGCGACCGACACCAGTATTCCGGCGCCGGAAGGCGACGCGGAGATCATCGAAACCGATTACACCCTCGGACAGGACAATTTCGAAACCCAGGTCGGGCCCTTCGGCGTGGACATCCACAACCCGGTGTTCCTGATTTCCGGGCTGAGCATCATTGCCTTCGTCTTCTACGCGCTGGCCCTGCCCGAGCAGGCGGCGGGCTTCTTCGGCTGGTTGCGCCCGGCGCTGACCAGCAATTTCGACTGGTTCTTCATGGGCGCGGCCAACATCTTCGTGCTGTTCTGCCTGTTCCTGATCGTCTCGCCGCTGGGAAAGGTGCGACTGGGCGGGTCCGATGCGACGCCGGACTACAGCTATATCGGCTGGTTCGCGATGCTGTTCGCCGCCGGCATGGGCATCGGGCTGATGTTCTATGGCGTCAGCGAACCGATGAGCCATTTCGGCACCTCGATGGGCGGTACCACGGTGGAAGACGGCGCGCGCACCGACTGGGCGCCGCTGGGTGGCGCTGCGGGAGACCAGGCGGAATCGATCCGGCTGGGCATGGCCGCCACCATCTATCACTGGGGGCTGCACCCCTGGGCAATCTATGCGGTGGTGGCGCTGGCGCTGGCGCTGTTCAGCTATAACAAGGGGCTGCCGCTGACGATCCGCTCGGCCTTCTATCCGTTGCTGGGCGAACGTGTCTGGGGCTGGTGGGGTCATGTGATCGACACGCTGGCGGTGTTTGCGACGCTGTTCGGGCTGGCGACCTCGCTCGGGTTCGGCGCGACGCAGGCCAATGCCGGGTTGAACGAGTTGTTCGGGGTGCCCGTCAGTTCGACCACCGAGGTTATCCTGATCACCGCAATCACCGCCGTGGCGCTGATTTCGGTGGTGCGCGGGCTGGATGGCGGCGTGAAGATCCTGTCCGAGATCAACATGGGGCTGGCCTTTCTGCTGCTGCTCTTCGTGCTGATCGTGGGGCCGACGGTGGCGATCCTGACCGGGTTTGCCGACAGCCTGCTGGCTTACGTGGAATATCTGCCGGCGCTGGCGATGCCACTGGGCCGCGAGGATGTGAACTTCAGCCAGGGGTGGACCGCCTTCTACTGGGCGTGGTGGGTCAGCTGGTCGCCCTTCGTGGGGATGTTCATTGCCCGCGTCAGCCGGGGCCGCACGGTGCGCGAGTTCATCATCTGCGTGCTGCTGATCCCGTCGCTGGTCTGCGTGCTGTGGATGAGCGTCTTTGGCGGCACCGCGATCCAGCAGGTCGTGCAGGATGGCGTCACCGCCGTCAGCGAGGCACCGCTGGAGTTGAAGCTGTTCAAGATGCTGGGCGAGTTGCCGCTGAGTGGCATCACCTCGTTCATCGGCATCATCCTGGTGGTGGTGTTCTTCGTCACCTCGTCGGACAGCGGCTCGCTGGTGATCGACACGATCACGGCGGGCGGCAAGATCGACGCGCCGGTGCCGCAGCGGGTGTTCTGGTGCATCTTTGAAGGCGCGGTGGCCATCGTGCTGCTGATCGGCGGCGGGCTGGCGGCCTTGCAGGCCATGGTGATCTCGACCGGGTTGCCGTTCACGGTCATCCTGCTGCTGATGTGCTGGGCGATCTACAAGGGGCTGAAGTCCGAACGGGGCTAGGCGCACATATCCGTCCCGGTTCCGGCGCTTTGCCGGGGCCGGGGTCTTCCGCCGGGCCTAGCCCAGCACCCGCATCCCGCGGTCCAGCCCTTCCAGCGTCATCGGCACCATGCGGTTTTCGAACACCTGCCGGATCAGGCCGATGGACTGGGTATAGCCCCAGTGTTTTTCCGGCACGGGGTTGATCCACAAATGATCGGGCCATTGCTGGCAGGCGCGGCGCAGCCAGGTTTCGCCGGCTTCCTGGTTCCAGTGTTCATTGGCGCCGCCGGGATACATGACCTCGTAGGGGCTCATAGAGGCGTCGCCGACGAAGATGCATTTGTAGTCCGGGCCATAGGTGTGCAGCACGTCCCAGGTCGGGGTCTGCTCGGTCCAGCGGCGGGAATTGTCGCGCCAGACGCCTTCATACAGGCAATTGTGGAAGTAGTAGTGTTCGAGATGCTTGAATTCGGCCTTGGCGGCCGAGAACAGCTCTTCCACCAGTCCGATGTGATCGTCCATCGAGCCGCCCACGTCGAGAAACAGCAGCACCTTGACGGCGTTGCGCCGCTCGGGGCGGGTTTTTACATCGAGGTAGCCGTGTTCGGCGGTGGCGCGGATGGTGCCGTCGAGGTCCAACTCGTCATGAGCGCCTTCGCGGGCCCAGCGGCGCAGACGTTTCAGGGCCACCTTGATGTTGCGGGTGCCCAGTTCGACGGTGTCGTCGAGATTGCGGAACTCGCGCTTGTCCCAGACCTTGACGGCGCGGCGGTGGCGGCTTTCGTGCTGGCCGATGCGCACCCCTTCGGGATTGTAGCCATAGGCGCCGAAAGGCGAAGTGCCGGCGGTGCCGATCCACTTGCTGCCGCCTTGGTGGCGGCCCTGCTGCTCCTTGAGACGCTCCTTGAGGGTCTCCATCAGCTTCTCGAAGCCGCCCAGGGCCTCGATTTCGGCCTTTTCCTCGGGCGTCAGGGTCTTTTCGGCCAGTTTCTTCAGCCATTCCTCGGGCAGATCGACCTGGCTGACCAGTTCCGACAGATCGACGTGTTCCAGCCCCTTGAAGGTCTCGGCGAAGGCCAGATCGAAGCGGTCGAGATGGCGTTCGTCCTTCACCATGGCGGTGCGGGCGAGGTAATAGAAGCCGTCCACGTCATAGGTCACCAGCCCGGCGGCCATGCCGTCGAGGAACGACAGGTATTCGCGCAGGCTGACGGGGATCTTGGCGCTGCGCAGATTTTCGAAGAAGCGCAGGAACATCCCTCAGACGATCCGGTTCACGAGGATGGTGACGAACAGGCCCAGCAGCGCGAAGGCGATGCCGTAGCCCGCGCCGTATTGCAGGATGTCGGCAAGATTGCCCTTGCGCTTGCGGGCGAGGTGGCTGCCCCAGAGTGCGCCGGCGAATGCGGCAATCAAGATGATCATGTTCCCTCCAGTGCGCGCGGCACCAATGCGTCGATTTCAGCGGCCCGCCGCAACACGTCGGCGTCCGAGCGCAGCCCGTAGCGCGCCCAGCCATAGCCGTCGCGGCGTGTGGCGCTGGCTTCGCCTGTCCGGCCGAGCGCGTCAAGCGCTGCCGCCTTCACCAGCAGGAAATCGGCCAGCAGGGCTGCGTTCTCGGCCTGCTCGGCGGCCGGGATGTGCTTGTCGGCCAGTCGCAGGACGGTGTCCATCTCGCCGGTGGCCAGTGCGAAGGCCGAGATCTGGATGCCGACGTTGGCGCCATGGATCGCGGTGGCGTCGCGCTGCTGGTAGACATAGCCCGCCTGAAAGAAGTCCTCCAGCGCCTGCGGGCCGTTGCCGCCGGCGGCCAGTCGTCCGCTGGTCAGGAAGGACAGGCCCAGCCGTGTGTCGTCCCAGCCCGCGTCGAGCGCCAGTTCCAGCGCCCGGGTGGCCGAATTGCGGCGCGCGCCCATGGAGCGGTCGGGGGTCAGCGCCCCGTCGATGGCGCGCAGCCACGACTTGGTCGATGGCTCGTAGGGGCGGGTGGCATAGCGGCGCCCAGCTGGGTTGATGCGGTTGAAGACGCCGGGCAGCACGGCGGCCAGTTCGCCCGCTGTCATGCCGTTGCGCAGGGCCGGATCATAGGTGGCCTTCAGGATCAGCATGTCGAAGCCGGTCAGCACCGAATGCATGTTGTCGTCATTGAAGATCGAGTCTTCCAGCCGGTAGAGATCGTTGACCGGGCCGAGCGCCTGGGCGGTTTCCTCGTGCAGGCAGTCGCGGATCTCTTGCGGGCTGACATCGGCTGGAATGAAGATCGTGGCGGCGGTGCGTTCGGTCAGCCCCGACCAGTTCAGCCCGCTGATGCGGCGGCGGCTGCTGAATTCGGCCCAGGTGATATGGCGCGGCAGCACGAAGCAGGCCGCCGCGGGCACTTCGCTTTGCAGATCGGCGCGGGCGATGGCCTCGATCACGATGGCGGCGGTGTCCGGGGCCTTGACCTGCCGCAGGTCGACGCCGGCCTCGCGGCGGATGCGGGTGACCAGCCGCGACAGTTCGGTGCGGAAGATCGGAGTGACATCGCCGGTCAGGGCAATGGTGACCGGTTCGGAAAACCGAGTGAAGACCGGCAGGCTCTCGCCATTTTCCAGCTTCATGGTCAAGTCGATGAAATCGCGCGCCAGTTCGGTGTTCGAGCGACGGGGCGGTTCGGGATGGGCCGCGCCGAAGGTTTTCATCGGCGGCAGGGCGCGGGTGGCAGCGATCATCTCGGGGCTGGGCTGGGCCGGCGGGGTGTCGAACGGCTGGGCACAGGCCGACAGCAGCAGGGCCACGGCGAGGGCGGCCAGCAGGCGCGCGTGCCGGATCATCGTCAGGACCGCCTGTAGACCATGAAGGGCGTGGCGGTGCCGATCCGGTCGTAAAGCTGCCGTGCGGGGGCGTTGAAGGTCTGGGTCAGCCAGTAGACATCCGGCGCGCCGCGCGCGTCGGCGGTTGCATAAACCGCCTCGATCAGCGCCCGGCCGATGCCGGTACCGCGCTGCGCGGGCGCAGTATAGAGGTCTTGCAGGTAACAGACGTCGGTGGCCTTCCAGCCGTGGGCGTGGAACAGGAAATGCACCAGCCCCAGAAGCTCGCCATCCTGTTCGGCCACCAGCCCGTGGATTTCGGGCGCGGGCGCGGTCAGCCGCGCGAATTGCCGGTCGAACTGTTCGGCGGGGAGGGTGGTGTCATAGAAGTCCAGGTAGCCAGTCCAGAGCGCTTGCCACCGGGTGCGATCCTCGGGCCGCACCGGGCGGATGGTCGGGCTCATCTGCGCTGGCTCCGCGCCATGAAGGCGAGCCGTTCGAACAGATGCACGTCCTGCTCGTTCTTCAGCAGCGCGCCGTGCAGTTTGGGCAGGGCGGAGCTGGCGTCGGCCTTCAGGTCGGCGGGGTCCAGATCCTCGGCCAGCAGCAGCTTGAGCCAGTCCAGAACCTCGGAGGTGGAGGGTTTCTTCTTCAGCCCGCCGGTGTCGCGAATCTCATAGAACTGCTCAAGCGCGGCGGTCAGCAGGGCGGGCTTGATGCCGGGGTGATGCACCTCGACGATGCGCTTCATGGTCTCGGTGTCCGGAAAGCGGATGTAATGGAAGAAACAGCGGCGCAGGAAGGCGTCGGGCAGTTCCTTTTCATTGTTCGAGGTGATGATGACGATGGGCCGATGGGCGGCACGCACGGTCTGGCCGGTTTCGTAGACAAAGAACTCCATTTTATCGAGTTCCTGAAGCAGGTCGTTTGGAAACTCGATGTCCGCCTTGTCGATCTCGTCGATCAGCAGGACCACCTTGCCCGGCGCCTCGAAGGCCTGCCACAGCTTGCCCTTGCGGATGTAGTTGGCCACGTCGTGCACGCGTTCGTCGCCCAGCTGGCTGTCGCGCAGGCGCGAAACGGCGTCATATTCGTACAGGCCCTGCTGCGCCTTGGTGGTGGATTTGATCGACCATTCCAGCATCGGCAGGTCCAGCGCCTCGGCCACCTGCCGGGCCAGTTCGGTCTTGCCGGTGCCGGGTTCGCCCTTGACCAGCAGCGGGCGCTCCAGCGTCACGGCGGCGTTGACCGCGACGGTCAGATCGTCGGTGGCGACATAGGTATCCGTGCCTGTGAACTTCATGCTACTCGTCCTGCCCATCCTTGGTATCCGCGCGAACCTAGCACAGCGTGCCGGTGCTGCAAGCGGGCGTTAAAGAAGGGTGGAATCAGCGTGACAAGCTGTTGGGGTTCTTGTATTCGGGCGCTGTAGGACCAGACCCGCATGTTTACCAAGGATTTCGGTCATGTATGGCCGCGAGACCCGAGGTCCCTGCCGGGAGAAAAAGGGGAGCAGAGATGAAGGCCGAGGTGTTTTTGCCCGATGATTATCGTCCCGCCGAGGACGAGCCCTTCATGAACGATCGACAGCTGGAATATTTCCGTCGCAAGCTGACGGCCTGGAAGAACGATATCCTGGTGGAAAGCCGAGATACCATCGAAGGTCTTCAGGACAGTTCGCGGAATTTTCCGGATGTGACGGACCGCGCGTCAGAAGAGACCGACCGGGCGCTGGAATTGCGTACCCGTGACCGTCAGCGCAAGCTGGTGTCGAAGATCGACGCCGCCCTGCGCCGAATCGACGAAGGTGAATACGGATACTGTGAAGCGACCGGAGAGCCGATTTCGCTGAAGCGACTGGATGCGCGTCCCATCGCCACCATGACGCTGGAAGCGCAGGAACGTCACGAGCGCCGTGAAAAAGTGCATCGCGACGACTGAATTTCGGCGCAAGCTGATATTTGTCAAGGCACCCGGGTCTCGCCCGGGTGTTTTTCGTTTCCCAAGGGAGGGCGTCTCATGCTGATCGGACAGGATATCACCGTCATCGGCGCTGGCATCGGCGGGCTGACCGCAGCGCTTGCGCTGGCCATGCGCGGTGCGCGGGTCGAGGTGCTGGAACAGGCGGCGGAGGTCACCGAAGTCGGGGCCGGCATTCAGGTCAGCCCCAACGGCATGGCGGTTCTGGACGCCCTGGGGGTGGCCGATGCACTGATCGCGCGCTCGGTGCGCGGCCAGAAAGTCACCTTGCGGGACGGGCTGACCGGCAAGGCCGTGGTCGAGATGGATCTGACCGGCCTGAAGGCGCCGCAGCCCTGGCTGTTCGTGCACCGGGCCGATCTGGTCGATGTGCTGCACGCGGCCTGCATCGGTGTCGGCGTGGAAATTCGCCTGAATACCGGGGTCGAGACCCTGTTGCCGGTGGATGGCGGGGTGCAGCTGGAGATGGCTTCGGGCGAGACCCTGACCCGGCCTTTGGTCATTGCGGCCGATGGCGTGCGGTCGAAGGCGCGCGCGGTGGTGGCCGGCGAGGAAGAGCCCGCGTTTACCGGCCAGACCGCCTGGCGGGTGCTGGTTCCGCAGCCCGAAGCGGTGGCCCCGGAGGTGCAGGTCTTTCTCGGCCCCGGACGCCACATGGTGGCCTATCCCCTGCGCGATGGCCGGACGATGAACGTGGTGGCAGTGAAGGAGCGGGATCACTGGGTCGGCGAGGGCTGGACCCAGCAGGATTATCCCGAAACCCTGCAGGCGGCCTTTTCCGATTTCGCCCCCGAGGCGCAGGCCCTGCTGGCCGATATCGAGGAGGTCTACCTGTGGGGCCTGTTCAAGCGGCCGGTGGCGCAGGTGTGGTCGCTGGGACGGCTGGCCCTGCTGGGCGATGCCGCCCATGCGACCCTGCCGTTCCTGGCACAGGGCGCCTGCATGGCCATCGAGGATGCCTGGGTTCTGGCCGATGCGCTGGCAAACGCCGCTTCACCGGAAACCGGGCTGGCGGCCTATGAAACCCGGCGCATCGACCGCTGTCGCCGGATCGTGGCCGGGGCCGATACCAACGCCCGCGCCTATCACCTGGGCACGCCGCTGCGGTCTGGCGCGCTGGCGGCGCTGAAACTGGGCGGCAAGCTGGCGCCCAAGGCCGCATTGAACCGGTTCGACTGGTTGCACGGGCACGACGTCACCAAGGACTAGGTGCTTGGTGGCCTCCCTGTCGCAGGGCGGCTCCCGCCCGTCGTTGCCCCTTGCGGGGCGCCTCCCGTTGGGCCGGGCGCCGCTGCGCGGCGCAGGGTGAGTATTTTGGCCAAGAAGAACGGGGCGGCGCGGTAGAACAGAGCGCCCGCCAAATTGCGCTCAGGCCGCAAGGTCGATCCAGACCGGCACGTGATCGGAAGGTTTGTCGCGGCCGCGGATGGCGCTGTCGATCTGGCAATCGTTCAGAAGGTCAGCGGCTTGCGGCGACAGCAGCAGGTGATCGATGCGGATCCCGTCATTCCTGTTCCAGGCTCCGGCCTGGTAATCCCAGAAACTGTAATGTTCCGGGCCGGGATGCGGCGGCATATGCGGATGACAGGCACGGAAGGCCTCGGTCAGCCCGAGGTTCACGATCCGACGCCAGGCGGCGCGGCTCTCGGGGCGGAACAGCGCGTCGTCGCGCCAGGCCTCGGGGCGCGCCGCGTCTTCGGCTTGCGGAATGATGTTGTAGTCGCCGCAGATCACCATCGGCTCTTCCCGGGGCAGGAGGGTGGCGAGATGCGCTTCCAGCCGCTGCATCCACGCCAGCTTGTAGTCGAACTTGGGTCCCGGTGCCGGATTGCCGTTGGGCAGGTAGAGGCCGCAGACGCGCACCGGCACGTCTCCCATCACGGTGGCCTCGATATAGCGGGCCTGTTCGTCGGCATCATCTCCGGGAAGGCCCCGGCTGATGTCTTCCAGCGGCAGCTTCGAAAGGATCGCGACGCCATTGAAGGACTTCTGGCCGTGGGTTTCGACCTGGTAGCCGAGATCCTCGAAATGGGCCGCGGGGAAGTTCGCATCCACCGACTTGATCTCTTGCAGGACGGCCACGTCGGGTTGCGCTTCTTCGAGCCAATCCGTGAGGGCGCCAATGCGGGCCTTAATGCCATTGATGTTGAACGTCGCGATTTTCATGGGCTCTCCGATGCTGTTCCTTGGCATACCTTGAGGGACCGTTCAGCGTCCAGTCGGGCGCGGATGGCCGGTCGAATTTGGGCGGGATTCGCGAGTCGCGACGGGTTTCTGGCCTTGAACCAGGCGGGGAGGCTCGCTTGTCCCAGGGGCAGTCGTGCCGGTGATCCGTCTGCCCGAAATCCCAAGCCGCTGATATGACGCCGCTTCCGGAACAATTTCTCAAATCTGTGATTTTCTTTGAAAAAGGGGGTTGCGACTCTTTGAGAGTGGCTCTAGACACCCCTTCACCGAC